>CAZIBV010000064.1:0-14444 GCA_964537345.1 uncultured Flavobacterium sp.
CATAAAGCTGAACAACTTCAGTCCCATCAAAATTTCCGGTGTTGGTAACCGTTACGCTGATGGTAAGCGGCTGGTTGAATTTTATCTTTTGCGCCGACAACCTGAGCCCATCATACGCAAAATTGGTGTAGCTCAAACCATATCCAAATGGGTAAAGCGGGGCGATGTCGCTGTCGGTGTAGCGCGACTTGTACTTTTGTTCAGGATCCTGTGGCCCGAGATACGGACGGCCGGTGTTTTTGTGATTGTAATACAGCGGAATCTGACCTACGTTGCGAGGAAAGGTAACCGGCAATTTCCCCGCAGGATTGTTCACACCGTAAAGTGTTTGGGCAATAGCGTCGCCGCCGCGCGTTCCCGGATACCAGGCGTGCAGGATGGCGTCGAGGTTTTGGTCCTCCCAAACAAGGGTGTTGGGACGGCCGCTCATAAGCACCAGCACAACAGGCTTGCCGGTAGCCTTTAGTTTTTCCAAAAAGGATTTTTGCGCTGCGGGCAAATCAATATTGGTTTGCGAGGCCGCCTCTCCTGTCTGATTTTCGCGCTCACCCATCACGGCTACAATGACATCGGCGTTGCGGGCGTTTTGCAGGGCCTGGGCTTCATCGTCCAGCGGTTTGTCAAAATCGACACCGCGGGCAAAAGTCGCCTGGCCTGTCCCGAGAAACTTATCAATTCCTTCACGGACGCTTACAGCATAACCGTATCGGTCGCCCAGAGCCGCCCACGAACCGATGATGTTGTATTCATCCTGTACGAGCGGACCAACAAAGGCCACTTTTTGCGATTTTTTAAGCGGAAGGACTTGCTGTTTATTTTTCAAAAGCACCATCGACTTGTTGGCCATTTCGAGCGCTGCGTCAAGGTATTCAGGTTTGTAGATGGTTTGCTGTTCGCGTTTTTCATCGCTGTACCGGTATGGGTCTTCAAAGAGACCGAGGTCATATTTAAGTTCGAGCACGCGTCGGCATCCGTCGTTGATTTGCTCCATGGTGACCTTGCCCTCATCCAGGTTTTGCTTTTGAAACTTCATGTAGCTGGCGCCCACCATGTCCATGTCGATACCCGCAATCAGTGCCAGGCGCGCTGCATCGGCATCATCCTTTGCAAACCCGTGCGGAACCATTTCATTGACGCCTGTATAATCGGACACTACGAATCCGTCAAACTTCCATCGGCCTTTTAAAATATCGCGCATCAGGTATTTTGACCCCGTTGCCGGAACGCCGCCAATCTCATTAAACGATGCCATAAACGTCTTGACTCCTGCGTCGAGGGCAGCTTTAAACGGCGGAAGGTATACGTCAAAAAGTGTCCTGTCGGACATATCGGTGGTGTTGTAATCGCGTCCGGCTTCGGCGGCTCCGTAGGCGGCAAAGTGTTTGGCGCACGCTGCCAATGTGCTTGTCGACATAAGATCATTTCCCTGAAAGCCTTTTACATTGGCCATCGCCATCCGGCTTACCAGATAAGGATCTTCACCCGATCCCTCTGAAATCCGGCTCCAGCGCCCGTCGCGGGAAATATCAACCATGGGCGCAAAAGTCCAGTGAACACCACCCGATGCGGCCTCGGTAGCGGCAATCCGGGCGGCATTCTCCACCGCCTTGTCATCAAAGGAAGCGGCCATACCCAGGTTTATGGGAAAAATGGTTTTATAGCCGTGGATCACATCGTGCCCAAATAAAATCGGTATTTTATGTGGTGAGTTTTCCAGGTTGATGCGCTGTATTTCACGGGTGGCGGCAGCGCCCGTTGCGTTAAGGACTGATCCCACCTTGCCCTGCTTGATCCACGTGATAAAGTTCTCGCCTACTTTGGGCCCGGTCACCGATCCGTCAGAGGTAAACTGAACCATCTGATAGATTTTTTGCTCCGGAGTCATTTTGGCCATCAACTCATCGATGAACTCTTTTTTGGGCTTTATCTTTTGCGTTTTGCGCGGCTGTGCATGTGATGCCGTCAGCATTCCAAGCAACAGTAAGTACAGGGGAAATCTCATTCTGTATTTGTTTTGCGTTGATTTAAAATCCAATGGTAAAATGTCGGGTCGTCGTAAACCCGTGTCCAGGCATCGTGGTTGGCGTCGTCAAAAATGGTCAGTGACAGGTTGCCGTGACAGGGTTTTAATTTTTTATAAATGGCGATGGAATACTCGGGCGGTACAACCTCGTCCAGCAAACCGTGGTAAATACGTGTGGGAATGTCTTTGATCCTACAGTTTTCAATCATTGGGACCCTGTCGACAAAACCACAGATGGGCGTCAGTGAAGCAAAAAGCTCCGGATGGGCAAAAGCCAGATTCCACGCGCCCCAGCCACCCATACTCAAACCGGTAAGGTGCACACGGGAGCCATCGATTGGATAGTCAGCCATGATTTTGCGAATCAGCCGGTAAAGCGATTCGGCCTCCCAGTAAGCGCCATCCGGACACTGCGGCGCAAGCACCCATGCATCCAGCGTATTTGATTTCAGATATTTTAACGGGCCGTGAACCTTAACCAGTTCAAGGTTGGTTCCCTTTTCGCCTGATCCATGCAGGAAAACAATCAGCGGTTTTGGCTTTTTGGTATCCGATGGCTGATGCAACACATATCCGTAGTCATACGCCCGTTCTATCACAGTGCTGAAATTGCCTTGGACTTGACCCGATGCGAGTGCCGTCCACCCCAAAAAAACCATTAAAAACCTCACTACAATCCGTGTTGGGCCGATTGAAATCCTAAAGTCTGTAGTCCTTGCCTGACTTCCGGAGCCTGCATAAACAGATTCCAAAGCAAGCCGGAGCGATAGTTCTCAATCATGGGTGCAATCGTTCCCTGATCGATGGCCAAGTAGCGTTGGGTGACCCAGTTGTAATGCGGTGAGAACGCATCATACGGGCCGGCAACGCCAATCAGCATGTCTTTTCGGTCCTGATAGAAATGGCGGAGCGCCTTCATCGATTCGGCCGGAGTATAAGGAAAAGATGACAGCGCCGCAGTTGGCGTGATTGTTCCGTTGTCATCGTTTGGCGCATGTGCCTTGTAGCCGGTAGATCCGTTGGCATTGCGTGTATAACTGGCAGTCAGTCCCCAGCAATTTTCGTTGTATCCTTCCCATCCGCGTGGGTTTTGACGGCAGTATTCATACTGGATTCTGGCGTGGTTTACCGTCGCGTCCCAATAATTGGCGTACTGATCGGTCAGGCCTCTTGGATCCAGCCCCAGATACGAATAATGCGACCAGAACATAGGTCCGACGTTACCCGTTGCGCCGTTGTAGTTAAAAATGACCGGGATGCCATAACGCATGCCGGGATGTGTGATGGCTCCGCTGCGTGCCCAGGCCTGGTGATAGGCTTCAGCAGGAATCGGGTGCGTTGGTGAGCTGGCGGCCATGACGTAGGTAATCAGGCATTCATTGTAGCCCTCAATCTTAAAGTTGATTTGCCATCCGTTATTGGGCGACCAGTGCCAGTAAAGTGCGTTCTCACCCTTTGTGTACCAGTCCCATTCTACACCCTTCCAGAGTTCGTCGGCTTTTTGAGCCAATGCCTGTTCCTGTTCGTTTCCGTTCTTGAAATACTCGCGCACCACAATCAGCGCCTGGCATAAAAACGAGGTTTCCACCAAGTCACCGCCGTCGTCGGGCGCGCCAAAAGGTATAACATTTCCGGTGTTGCCGTCCATCCAATGCGACCATGCGCCGTGAAACCTGTCGGCGTTTTCCAGAAAATTCAATGCAGTAGTAAGGCGTGCAACAGCCTCGCCGCGTGGTACGAATCCGCGCTCAATCCCAACAATGATGCTCATGAGCCCAAAGCCCGAACCTCCGGAGGTTACCACATTGGCATCCAGCGATGGATTGTCAATGTGATAGCGTTCACGGGCCAGTTTGGACGTTGGATGCGCATATTCCCAGAAGTATTTCAGGGCGTCTTTTTGCGCAAGATCAAGGAGTTCATTATCGGTCAGCACAGGCGTATCAGGCGGGCCAGGTTGTTCCTCCTGCTGTTTGTCACATGAGGAATAAGAGGCAAAAAGTGCCGTCAACATTAAAAGTTTGATGAGTTTCACGCTTTTGGGTATAAAAAATTCAGATATGAAAATCCCGGCCGGGAACACCAGCCGGGACTATTTTTAAGCAGATTACCTTCCGGCTGATTCCAGCTGGTAAAGAGCGGTGATGTCGGCTTGGGTAAGGACTTTTTTCCAAACGCGGATTTCGTCAACCTCGCCGGTAAGTGCCTTATTCCAGGCGTCAACGTTGGTTCCATCAGCCACCGACCAAAGCGCACCGATGATTGGACGCGACGGTGTAAAGAACAACATCGGCATTGACTCGCCATTGTTGCGGCTCTCCCACTGTGGATTTGAAATCTTAACTCCGTTTACATACAGTCGGTTATTGGCTGTAACACCATCGTATACATAAACCACATGAGCCCATTGTCCGCCAATCTTGTTAGGGAACGCCATGTGGTTCTCACCATTTGCGTTACCGTCGATCATCCACTGCTCCATCTTGATCATGTTGACGGCGTCTCCTCCAAAATCAGTTCCGTCTTCCGGCGTGCGCTTAAAGTGGAACTCGGCCTTCATCTGGATGGAATCGCTGGTGGTAAGACCGTGCGTGTTTCCAAAAATCGCCAGGTTTCCTACGTTGGCGTTAGGCCCGCCGGTAAAAGAAATAATCGGCGAAATGTGTGAAACTCCGTCCGGTACCAACTTGGTGTTGCTGATTTTTGCCCAGGCGCTTACTGTGTAGCTGCCTGAAGTGTTTCCACTGATGCTGGCAATGGACGGGTAGTCCAGGAATCCATTGGCCATACGGGCGCCCTGCCCCTTGACGGCGTCAATCCAGGTCACGTTTACAGTGTTGCTCGGATCAGTGCTGGAGATGTTTTCCTTGCCGTTTCCGTTAAGAGGCCAATAAGCCAACAGATCGGCGGCACCTACCTCGTCAGCGCTGTTGTAACCTCCGATTGGCGGCAGGCTTCCTCCGTTGTCATCGTCATCGCTACAGGAAAAGAACACCATTCCCGTGGCGGCGAGCATTGAAAACGCTACAATCTTGGCATTTTTCATAGTCTTCATAGTTGTTTGAATTTAAAAATTAATATTTGTGTTAGTTAATGAGTTTCATTAGTATCCTGGATTCTGGATCAGCAATCCGCCGCTCTTAACGATTTCCTGAGCGGGAATCGGGAACACCTCGTGCTTGCCCGGCACAAATGTCTTTCCGTGAGCTGCCATTGCCGATACGGCCTGACCGGTGCGTACCAGGTCAAACCAACGGTCGTGTTCCATGGCCATTTCCAGTCGGCGCTCTTTCCAGATATCCTGCAAGGTGACAGTCCCCAGCGGATCCAATCCGGCGCGCTGGCGAATTTCATTGATCATCGCAGCCACATCGCCACCGCCTGCGTGATAACCCGCTTCAGCTCTAATCAACATGACATCGCTATACTTGAGAATCCTTAGGTTCTTCGCAGTTTCACCCTTGTTTCCGTTCCACGATTCGGCAATACTGCTTTGGTATGCCTTGTAATTGTAACGCGGATTGGTCCAGGTGGTCGGGGCGATAAATCCGTCCCATAGAACACCGGGTACGAACATAATGGTTGACGCCTTGCGCAAATCGCCTGGTTCATAAGCATTGGCCAGGTTGATTGACGGCGAATTAAAACCCCATCCAAGGTCAGGTGTTCCGCGCGGTCCCTGAACGTCGGTATACTGAAGAATGCCCTTGGTCAGCGTGGCCTGAACCTCGTAAATGGATTCGCTTTGATTTTCACCGGCTTCCCGCCAAACCTGTCCGTAATCATCCAAAAGCGCATATTGTCCGGACGATATTACCTCGCCTGCCATGTCATAAGCCTGTTGCCATTTCTCCTGGTACAGATACGCTTTGGCCAGCAATGCCTGAGCCGCACCTTTGCTCGCACGCCCCAAATCATTTGATCCATAGGCGCTCTTTAGCGGAAGCCTGTCGATGGCATCCAACAGGTCGGCCTCTATTTGGGCGTAGGTTTCCTCGACGGATTTGCGGGTGTTGACGATTTCATTGATGGCTGTATTGTCATTGAGGTCAATCTTGGTTGTCACCACCGGAACGCCGCCAAAACAGCGCACAAGGTCAAAATAAAACAGCGCGCGCAAAAAGCGGACTTCGCCAATCAGTCGGTCTTTAAGCGTTTGGTCGATGGTAAGTTGCTCCAAGTAAAAAAGTGCGTTGTTGGCGCGGTAAATCGCCTGGTAACGGCCGGTCCAGACGTCCTGAAACGAAATATCAATCGCCTCGAAGGTCAGATTGTCCATCTTGTGTTTGTCGGCTCCGTAATCAGTAGGCGTCGAACCTTTGTCGGCATCATCTGATGTGATACTCGTCATCCCAATCCATGAAAACGAATACATGTTGTAATCGAGTTGTTTGTTGTAAACCCCGTTGACAAGCTGGATGGCATTGTTTGGATTGTTGAGGAAATCCGTCACCGTTTGCGCATCATTAGGCCGGACATCCAGATCATCCTCGCAGGAAATGCCCAGAATCATTGCCAGGAATGCAGCAGGTAAATAATATCTTGTCTTCATAACTTTTGTTGATTAGAGGCTAACATTCAATCCTATCAAGAAGGTTCGGTTGGTTGGGTATGAATCGAGTTCGATACCGGCCGATCCCATTGGCGCTCCATCGCCCAGAACTTCAGGTGAAAATCCGGTGAATTTTGTAAACACAAACGGATTGATGGCCGTTGCATAAATGCGGAGTTTGTCGATAGGTTTCAAAATGTTTGGCAAGGTGTAGCCAATCGTGATGTTGTTGATCCGCAGGTAATCGCCATCTTCAATAAAATAAGTCGACGCCACCGGAATGCCGTTGTATGGCGAGGGATTGGTGGCGTTGGGAGTCGATGGTGTCCAAAAGCTGTTCAGGTAATCGTATTCAATATTCTCACCGCCAAATCTTTGCGCTTTCTTTCCGTTGTAGATTTTGTTTCCGCCCACACCATACGCATCGGCCGAGAAATCAAAGTTCTTCCACTTAAAGCCAAGGTTGAGCGCGTAAGTGTAAGTTGGGATATACGAACCTACGGCGCGTCGGTTGGCTGAATAGGTAAACTCACCGTTTGAGTTGAAACCTGTCACGTCAAACACGTAAAAAGTGCCCAACGGCTGGCCAACCAAAACCTGCTTGGTATAAGCCCCGTTGCCGAGTCCACCGCCGATAAAGTTGGCAAACAGGTTGTTTTGTACCTCGGTCAATTCGTTTTCGTTATGTGAGAAGTTTCCGGAAATCCAATAGGAAAAGTCTTTGCCGATGGTATCATCCCAACGCAGGGAAGCTTCAATCCCTTGGTTGATCACGACGCCTGAATTGACCGTTACATCGCCCGGTGAAAGGACAGGCTGTGGCGTAATGGGCACAATCAGGTCACGGGATTCGCGCTTGTAAAAGTCGAGTGTGCCGGAAAGCCGGTTGGAAAGCGTTTTAAAATCAAGCCCCACACCTATTTCAGCCATTGTTTCCCAGGTAAGGTTGGGATCAACCTCATAAGGCGTCGAACTTCCGGGGAAGATACCCTGATCCGGCCCAAAAGCATAGTTAAAACCTGGCGAGAACAAAATATTGTTGAGTGCATTTACCGAGTTACCGTTGCCCACCTCGCCATATCCACCGCGAATCTTGAGGTAGTTAAGCACCTTGCTGTCTTTGAGGAATGCCTCTTGGGTAAGCACCCATCCGGCCGAAATTGCAGGGAAAATCTCCCATCGCCTGCTTGACTGGAACGTGCTGATGCCTTCGCGACGGACCACTGCACTCAGCAGGTACTTGCCGGCAAAATCGTATTCGGCTCTTGCAAAATATGCAAGGGAAACGATGGGCGTACTCTGACCGTTTGACACCACGCTTCCGGGCGCCACTTCCGTGTTGTAATTGGACAGATTGAGATACCAATAATTGGATTCGGCTGGAACGTTAAAGCGCGTTCCGGAAAGAAAATCCCCGTTGTTTCGGGTAGTACGCGACATCCCGAGGGTTGCCGTCACCGTGTGGTTGCCGTAAGTTTTGTCAAACGTAAAAAAGTTATCCCAGTTCCAGAGATAGTCGGTCGACATGGAACGAGTCAGCGTATTGTATATCACCTCGTTGTTGCCAAATGTCGCCTCGTACTGCGTTAAGTCTTGTGTTGGATTTTGCGCCAACCAGTTTTGGGCATTATCGGCAAAATTGTAGCTCTTTCCGGTAAAATATCGGGCTCCAAAACTTGAATTGAATTTAAGCCATTCGGTTATTTTGGCCTCGGCTCCTATTGAACCTGAAATTAGAAACGCTCGGCTTTGGTTGTCGGTGAGCGCAATCTGGGCTACGGGGTTACCTACGTTGTTAAAGCGGTCGTCGCCATTGATGTCCAAAAGACCCGTGTTGGAGTTGCGTATCGGCACACCCCATCTGCCATTTGAAAATCTCACCGGTACAATAGGCGACTGCTTGTAGGCATTGGTAAACGCACTGTTGGGTTTGTCAATGTTTTTGTTTATTTCGACGTTGATGTTTGGGCTTACCTTGACCCGGCCGTCCCAAAGCTTAAACTCGGTACGCGAATTCAGGTTGGTACGTTCAAACTGGGTTCCATTGAGGATTCCTCGCTCCTTGTAATTGGTGGCGCCAAAATAGTAGTTGGCGTTCTCGCTTCCGCCCGCCAGTGAAATGTAATGGCTCATGACCTCGCCAGTGCGGGTAATCTCGTCCAACCAGTTTGTATCGTATGGTTGCGACGGATTAAAGTACGTGGTGGAGCCTTGCGCATAATTATTATAGTAAATAAAACGCTCCGCATCGGCCATTTTTACCTCGTTCTGGATAAATTTCTGGCCGTAATAGGTATCGTACGTCACCTGCATTTTGCCTTGTTTACCCTTTTTGGTGGTAACGATCACTACGCCATTTGCACCTTTCTGTCCGTAGATGGCAAGCGATGAAGCATCTTTCAGGATGTCGATGGTAGCGATTTCATTCGGGCTGGGCAGCGCTCCATTTTCAACGCCATCCACAATATACAGCGGGTCACGACCTCCCAGAATAGTTCCCAGTCCGCGGATGCGAATCGTTGGATTGGCACCGGGTTCGTCTGACGCAACGATGTTGACACCGGCTGCGCGTCCCTGAATGGCCTGAATGGCTGATTGCGACGGCGTCCGGATGATGTCAGCCTCCTTGATTTGCGCCACCGATCCGGTTACGGCACCTAACTTCTTGGTACCAAAACCAATGACGACGATTTCTTCCAATTGGCTCGCCTCCTCCCGCAGGGTAACCCTCATCCCCGTCGAACCGTTTGCCTTTACAGTAGCATAACCCACCATAGAGAACGTAACCTGCGTTCCGGGAGATTCGGGTAAAGTAAAGTTACCGTCAAAATCAGAAATGGTTGTTGATGATCCGGCGGCCACATTTACACCGGGAAGCGGAAGACCTCCCTCGTCAATGACTGTTCCGCTTATCTGGGCCTGGGCTGCAAGCACCCACCCAATCAAAGCGATTAAAACACCTATTTTATGCTTCATCGTTAAGTAGTTAAGAAACTTCTGCTTGTTTGAAGTATAAAATTACAACGTTGTAGTTAAGAAATGACAGACAAACCCCGCAAACGTTGTAGTGAAAACTGCTAATTATTTGTTAAACAAATATTTAACAATATATTATCAGCAAAATGATGTAGTAATGATGAGGTCTACTCAAAAGTCATCATGTATTTGGCCAGGTTGACATCGCCCGGTAAACCCATCTTTTTTCGCAGGCGGTACCGGTGCAATTCAACACCTCTAAAAGAAATGTTCATTAGCGGGGCTATCTCCTTTGACGAGAGATTCATCCGTAAGAAAATCGCGAGCCTGATGTCCTTTGGGCTGAGTTGCGGATACTGATTAGCCAGAGACCTTACGAAATCGTGATGCAATTGCTTCATATTGCTTTCAAACGATTCCCATTCATGCTTGTTGAGTGAATTGGCGCGGATAGCCTTGCGAATGGCCAGTTTAAGGTGGTTGACGTCGGCTTGGGTATCCAGGATTTGGTCGATGGTTTCAATGATTTCGCCCTGTTTGGCTATCGAAAAAGATTTACCGGCTACCTCGGTAGATTTGTTTTGTAATTCAAGCTCAAGAATGTGCTTTTCATACTCCCTGATTTTAAGGTCATTCTCGGCTTTTAAACGCAGTTCCATCAAGTCCTTAGCATGCCGCATCTCCTCCTGCTCCAGCCGCAACCGCTGGGTGTACCTGAATTTGTTCCATCGGTAATAAACAAACAAGATGGCGCCCGCAATGGTGACGTATAATAAAATCATCCATGCCGAAAAATACCAAGGGTATCCCACCGCAAATGAAAACTGGGCAACCTGATCAAACCCATCGCCCCGCACAAAAACCCTGATTTCCTGATCGCCGCTTGCCAGGTTTGCGAGGATCGCCTTGCCGCCGGAAAGCCTTACCGGAGTTGCACCGTTAAGCGAATAATACAAATCAGGACGGTTGTATCCAAAGTAGTTCGATATGGCGTGCAAACTTACCGATATGCCGTATGGGATTTTCATTTGGCTGGCTATCAGCCTGGAACCCCTGTAGACCTCAAGTTTTACCTTTATGTCTTTTTGCGCTTTGGACAGTGAGTGCACCAAACTTCCGTCATCAAGATTGACAAACAATTTCCCGCCTGAGGAAAAAGGATTGAGATGTCCTGAAATGAGTTTTCCGGAATAGTACTTTTGCGGTATCTGATTCCAGACGTATCGGTGGCCTTCTTTAATTACCCGGTAAAGAACTCCCTTCTTTACAATCAATAATTCCTTCTCACTAATCCGGTTGATGCTCGATACGCCTCCAAATTGTTTGTCAAACTCAGGATGGGGAACCAGTTTTTGCGCCTTGCGGTCAAAGGTGTACCAATGCCCGTCGGCAAGTGCCAGCACCTCACCGTTGTGGTCAAAAAGTTTCACGCCAAAATCACGCGCAATACCATTCTTCTCGGTTACGTTCACCAGTGATACCGTCCGGTGATTCTCATCGAGTTCAATTTTGTAAAGCCCGCGATAGTTGTCGGCCGCCCAAAGTTCACCCCGACGCACCTGCAAAATGTAACGGATTGGTTTTGACAAGCCCTCAATCCTGACAAATTCCATAAGATTGTCCAAATTGGGATAAATTACTACGCCTGCGTAATGGCTTTGGTAGTACACCTGGTCAAACTTACTTTTGATAAGCGTCCAGCCACCGGTGATGCTGTTGGCGCGCAAGGCATTTTCCCGGTCGTAAACAAACGTCCCGTCGTTATGCCCCAAAACATACCGCGCGCCATGTCGGTAAAGATTCCATGCTTGTCCTCCCGTTCCAGGCACTGGAGTCAGCTTTTTATTGGAGTAGCGAAAAAGTCCGTGGTTGGTTGCAAAGAGATAGCCGTTTTCAATGGCCGATATTGCATAAACTGATCCCAAATCACCGGAGTTGTCGATAACGATTTCTACAGGCGAATTGATTTCGACATGACTGATGCCATTGTCCAGACCCAGCCACAGGTCGCGCTCAGAATCCAGGCCGATGGACAGCACCGCATTGTTTTTTAGCCCGTTTTGCCTGTCGATGTTGCGCCAATTCCCCGTGTCAAGATTGATCAGATACAATCCGTTGAGCGCCGTACCCACAGCCAGATTGTTGGGCGCCACATACCGCGCTGAGAGGATGATTTGCGGAGTAATTACCTGGTTAGCGGGATGATTCCAGCGTTGCATCCTTCCGTCCTGAAGCACAAAAATCCCGTTGTTCTTGGTAAAGACAAACAACCGGCCGTTAATGGCGTCAATGTGGTGGATGACGTTGCCGTTCAACACATCCCAATTTTGGCGTACAAACTGCCGGCCTTTCAGAATGTAAATTCCATCGGTGACGGTTGCGGCGTAAAGCGTCTGCCCTACCAAATAACAGTAGGAAACCTGTGCCGGAAACCGGACCTTGTAAGTCTTGCCGTTTTGGTATACAAAAAGATCGTTAAAGGACTGAAAGTAGATTTTATCGCCGTGGCGGATGATCTTCCATATCTCTTCATTGTTGGAATCGCCTGTAAAAAGGTTTTGACCCGCACTGAGCGATTGATACACCATGCGACCGTTGTGCCGCGTCCAATAACCGAATTCGCGATACGATCCGCAGTAAATCCTGTCACCGTCGGCCAGCACACTGCGGATTATGGTGTTGTCAGGAAGGGTGTATTGCTCCCATTTAACGCCGTCGTAGCGCAAAAAGAACTGATTGTTGGCAAAATACATGGCCATGTCGGCTCCCTGGGTAACGCTCCAAACCTGGTTGTCACCCTTAAAATCAGTCTTGCCAAAATTTTCAACAAAGGGCAAAAACTCCTGCGCCCGCAAAAGGGAGGTCAAAAGGCAACAAAGGACAATCAGCACCCGCATGCCCAAATATACAAAAGTCGCTAGACCGTCAGTGGCGCTCCGTCGGCATATTCCTGCAAATAGGCAAAACGCGGGGTAAGTTTACCCTCGTGCGTCGTGATTTTTGCCCGCTCCAGGATTCCATCGGCATCACCGTTAAAAAATGCAGGAATTACGTGTTTAAGGAACATCTCACCAAATCCGCGGCTGGCATCATTGGGCAACTCGCACGGCAGGTTGTCAACGGCCATCACAGCAATGGCCCCGGGATGGAACAAATCCACCTCAGCGTGCTGCGACGACAGATATCCGTAGATTGGATCGGCAATGGTCGAGGCGCGCAACGTACAGGCAACCGGACCATCGACATCGCACGAAATATCAGCTACCACCTTGATTTTACAATCGGGCGCGGCCAACATCTCCCGGGAAAGAATCACGGGCGCGTCGTTTCCGTAAAAATGTCCGGCCATAAAAATATCGGCCACCTTGGTAAAACGGGCAAAATCTGATTCGTACTGCGTTGGATTGGTATAAAAATCCTTTTTGTCGAGCACTTGTCCGTCAAGGCGTTTGTTGTAATCCATGACGTCGATCATGACGTAAACCGGATCAGAGAAATTTTTAGTGAGAAAATCCTCGACCGACACGCGCGAAATTTTCATCGCGTCCAGTATCTCTTTGGCTCCGTTGGCAACTTTTCCGCTGCCTGTAAGGACAATTTTAACCGACGGCAAAACAATGCGACGCAATCTGGAAACCAGTGCGTCCTGATCCGGAAGTGTTTCGGCTTTTGGCAGGTTGAAAAGCTCAAACTTGATCCCAAAAGCGCGGATGCCGTTGTAAGCGCCCACGATTCCGGCATAGCGCCCAAACCCGATCAATCGCTTGAAATTGCTATCGACAATGGTCTCGTGGTCAAACAGTTCGATCTTTTTGTCGAGAATGGCGCGCAGCAGTTTTTGATTGTAAGGCTGCTTTTTGATGGTGTGTGAAAAGAAGAAGTATTTTTTGTTTGGAATCAACGCGTCAACCGGCACTTCCTTTACACCAAACAGTACGTCACAGCTGCTGACGTCGGTGGTTACGTCAAAACCAGCCTCGCGGTACTGTTCATCGGTAAAGACGCGGATATCCGACGATTCAACCAGGATTTCCGCTTGTGGATAGGACGATTTTAATTGTACCAGTGCCTCGGGTGAAAAGACAACCCTGCGGTCAGGTGGATTTTTGCGCTCTTTGATGATTCCGAATTTCATTGTAAAAAATTTAGTCAAAAGTACGGTTTACGCGTTTTCAATCAAAGGAAATTAAGGGTAAAATAGCGCCAGCCTGACCGTTTGGCTATCAGTAATTTATGCTCGTTTGACGGCAGTTATACACACTTGGTTAATAAAATTGGAAAGGCTGCGCCGATGTCAATCTGTATATTTGCGTATGCCTGTTAAATTGCGGTTCTTTTTGGTGTTGTTGGTTGCAGTGGCGATTGCCGTGGCCATTCCGCTGTCGTGCCACGATGAGCCACAACCGGTTACGGGAAGCGAGCCTGAAACGCCCTACGGGAAAGAAGGTGACACCATGGTACGCATGATGCCATACCAACTGACACCAAAGCCGGGTTGGTCCAAGACATTCGCAAGAAAGCAGGAATCGGTTAAGCGGTTCATCAACAAAAACTGGCGCAATCCCGATGAGACCCTGAGTTTCCTGGTGGCACAGGACGGCAAAATCCTGTATGAGCACTATCAGGGGATGGCGAGCCGAAATCCAAAGATTCCCATGGCTGCCGATACGCCGTTGCATATTGCGTCGGTGAGCAAGGTCTTGACAGCCACGGCCATTCTGGAACTCATCCATGCGGGAAAAGCCACGCTCGACCAGAAGGTGAATACCATCCTCACTGATTTCCCTTACCCTGACATTACGATTCGCACGCTTTTGAATCACCGGAGCGGATTGCGCAATTATGCGTATTATCTGGATGTCAAGGGTGTTTGGGACAAATCAAAAGCGATTA
>CAZIBV010000065.1:0-9311 GCA_964537345.1 uncultured Flavobacterium sp.
ATTATTCGGTGGCGGTTACCTTGCGGTAGCGCAAAAACGTCAGCGAATTGGTTTCGGCGTCGTTTTCAACCAATTCCAGTTCCTTGTCGGTCAAGGTCAGGATGTCAGCTGTGGCCTCGGTCATGTCGTCGTAATACAGGACCAGGTTGCCGCTCTCGATTCCGTACAGGCCGGAGAACGTCGTGGTCTGGCAAACTTCGTCCACAAGAGCCGCATCAACCTGAACAAACGAGCTGTCGGCAAATGAAAGAGATGGCGCGCATTCGCCTACGTTGGTATAGTTGATCGCCGAACCGTTAAGGGTGCCAACTTTTGTCAGTTGCCACTCGCCGGCCATGCGGTCGATGTTCTCGAATTTTGGATCGTCGTCCTCGTTGCAAGAAACTGCGAAAACTCCCGCGATCAGGGCAAAAGCCAGTGTGATCTGTTTTTTCATTTTGAATTAGTTAGAGTTTCCGTAAACTTCGATGTTGTCAATCTGGTAAGTAGACGTGATTCCGTTGGTTCCTCCAACATAGCGGAATGAAATGTAAACGGTTCCTGAGAAGCCTGAAAGGTCTACGTTTCCTGAGCTGGTGTAGTTGGTTGGATACGATTGCGTTTGTGCGGCAAAAGTAGCGTCGAGTTGAACCCAGGTAGCGGCGTTTACATCAGCAGCAGTCCCGCCACCGTTGTAGTCGGTAGATGCCCACACGGTTACAGCCTCACCGTTGGCGAATCCGATTTTTGAACCAAAGCGAAGGAATTCGTCGGTTGTGTTATCCAGGTTGATACCAGGCGTGATCAAACGAGTGTCGACGTTGTTCTCGGCAGGTGTAAGTCCGAATGGCGAGAATTGAGCGTATTTGTTGTTGCTGAAAACACGGGCTTCCCACTTTTCGGCACCACCGTTCATTGATACGTTGCTCCATCCCGGAAGGGCGATAAACTGGTTGTTTCCTGTTGACGTGATGCTTTCAAAGTTTTCAGAGAAGATTGGTGAAAGACGTGGGCCGTCAAGTTTGATGTCGCGCTCGGTACGGGCCATGAACTGGAAGTCTGAACCAAATTTGGTCAGGACTCCGCGAACTTTTCCGCGACCGTCGGCTACTGGCTTAGATGCAAAGTTTGAAAAACTGCTGGTGCGGAAGATGATAGTGTTACCTTCGGCGTCAACAAGCAGGTGGTTTGTAGCGCCACCCAAATCGTTGTTTGGATCGTAGTAAGTTGTGTTGATGGCGGCATCGGCAAACTGAACGTCCTCAATTTCAATCAGGGTGTTGATGTTGGCGTTGTTCAATGCCTCGGCGATGGTCATGGTGCGGACCAATTGATCTTCATTGATGATATTGCACGATTTGTTGAGCGTTTCGCGGTAAAGTGACTCCGGCATACGGCCTACTGAGGCCTGACCTGATGAGTTTACAAAGATGGCTCCGATACGCTTGCCGTCGTTTGAGGTGTCGGTGTAAAGATTTTTTACTTCGATCAGTACTTTACGCCCTGGTTCAAAGTTGATAAAAGTTGACGTTACATCAACGGGAACGCTGAATCCGATAACCGGTCCGTCGGCAGGAAGCGTCTGGAATGAAATCGATTTAAAGAAGTTTCCACCTTCGTCGCTTGAGGTTACGTAGGCTTCGATGACATCATCACCTGTGTATTGGGCCAGGGTAGAAGAGAATGGGAATTCTGATACTTCCATGGTTTTCACCACGTCGGTTTCAGTACAGTCAAATGTTGGCGTCTCGTAGTCGTCATCGTTGACGCAGGCCGAGAAAACACCGGCGACGGCGGCTGCAAACAAAGCAGATTTAAAAAATGTAGTTTTCATAGTATCGTTTTTTTTTAGAAGTTGATGTAAAGGTTAGCGAAGTAAGTACGTCCGTAACCGTAGAAATATTTAGGGGCAAAGGCAGGAGTTCCGCTTGAGGCGTCCTGATTGAGTTCGCGGTAGTTTGCGTTACGCGCTTGCTCAAAGCCACCTGTTTTGTATGTGTAATTAAATAGGTTGTTGACCATGGCAAAAATACCGATTGTGGTACTTTTTATCCTCCATGATTTTCCGCCGGAAAGGTTTACCAGTCTTACCGGGTCAAATTTTTCCTGCTTGAGCAACTCGCGAACGCGTTCGTTGGTGATTTCAGGGAAGGCGCCACCGCTGATGTTGGCCGGATCCCGAACGAAATTCTGGGTGCGCAACAATGGTGAAATGTCCAGGTAGTTGTCATCCAGGTAGTTTACGTTGGCTCCGATCCACCAGAATTTTGGATCGCGGTATTCAAGACCAAATGAATAGGCTTGTTGTGGCGTTCCGGGCAGACGGTAATTTTTCATTTTAGCCTCGCCCAGGTTGCGCAACGGATTTGGATTCTCAACCGTGGCCAAGGCATCCTGGTTAAGGTAAACCGTTGGGTTGTTGGCGTAGATGTACTGTCCGTAAGAGGCTGATGCAATAGCCTTGATGGTTGATGTAATTTGGTATTCCATACCCAACTCTGCGCCGATATTGCGCTTTTTCAGGTTGGTTACACTCTCGGCCACAAACGCGTCGGTGTCTGATCCTTCGCTGTCTTCAAAAACACCTTCGGCAAAGAAGAAGGCAGTTTCGGTAGCGTTTTCCATGTTGGCGATAAATCCGGTAAGACGGCCTTTAAAGCGAGGCGCGCGTACAATGTAGCTAAGATCACCGGTTGCGATGCGCTCATTTTCAGCTTCAAGCAGGTTGTTGCTCAAACGGGCGTTAGGAAACACGTTGCGCATGTTTGGCGCCTTGGTCATGAATCCGCCGTTCACAGCAATCATGTGCTGGCCGGTAAGCTTGATGGTCATACCACCTTTAAAGCCAAAGTTTTCATAAGTAATGCGGTTGCTCTTGCCAAATGAATTGGTCGGGTAGTATCCGTTGCGGTACAATCCCTCGCGCTGGTATTCGCTGCGTGAAAAAGTTTGTGCAGTGTAAAAATCTACATCGCGGTAAGTAAAGCGGAACTGTGTAAAGGCGTCCATTGTAGTAGCCAGTAAGTTGTAGTTGTAGCCAAACTCATCGCCTTCGCGCACGATACGGTCAGGATTGTTCAAATCGCTTTGTTGTTGTGTGCCAACGCCAAACGGGTCGTAGTCAGCGTAATAAGAACCACCCAAAAGGTCAGTCAGGTGCTGGAAGTTGTGTGATTTAAGCTTGCGCAGATGTATTCCGGCGTTCATGACGATGTTGTCGGAAATCTGTGAGTTAAGGATGCTGTTGGCCGACCAGAGTTTGTCCTCGGTACGGTCTTCATACAAAACGTAACGGCTCTCGGCAGGAGCACGGCCTACCTCGACACCATCAACAATAATCGGAGTTGTGTTGGCGCGGTACATGGCTGCCCAGTCAATCTGGCGTTGGCTTAGGAATTTTGCGTCAAGCGGATTGGCCGCTGCCAAAAAGTTAGGCGTCCAGATTCCGCCCAGACCACCCGGCTGATACGCTGTGGGGTCGTTGGCCAGTACTGTGGCTACGTCGTTGTTATAGAGTGACGTAAAGTAGCTTGGCAGGTTGCGGTAGTAGGTTGGATCAGGGTTGTTGACACCGTTAAAATCCAAACGGCTACTTGCTGTATATCCTGTTTGATAGGCGATGTTGGTATTGAGATGGGTTCTTTCAGTAAGTTTCCAATAGTGGCCCAACATCAGCACTGGCTCCTCGACGTTGCGGTCGCGTGCGTTGCGCTTTTTACCATCTTGCCAACCCCAATAAGAGTTGTATTTAATGCCTGCAATGGCTGAAACTTCTTCAGTATTGGGTGAGTTTCTTCCGCGCTCGTTTTGGGCAAAAATTGAGGTGAAGTTGAGGGAGTGTTTGTCGTTGAATTTTTTCTCAACGCTGGCAAATACTGAGTTTGCGCTGTAGTCGGTGCCTTCAAAGTAACCTTCGGTAGCCCAACGGCGCGATGCCGAAATGACATAAGCCCATCCATCAGTATTCATACCTGAAGCATGGGTTCCCATCATACGATAGCTGTAGTTGGTGTTTGTTCCGGCAAATGAGATACGTGTTCCCGGACGGTAGATTGAAGCGCGGGTGTTGATTTCCTGCGTACCCAGAATTCCGCCAAAGGTGTAGTCAGAAGGCATAAGCCCCATCGTAAATTCCTGGTTACGGGTAGCGTCGTTCAATCCGCCCCAGTTACCCCATTGCGGCCGGCCGTCATAAATTTTGTTCATGACGATACCGTTAATCATCGTTGTACCATATTCGTTGTCGAGTCCGCGAATCCTGAAGCGGGCTTGCCCCCAGTTGAAGGCGGCCGTCTGGTGATACGTATCACGCGAAGCCTGCAAAAGTCCGGCAGTGCTCTCTGATCCGCTGTTGTCATCACCCAAATCGTTTTCGGTAATGGTGATAAGGCTCAATTCCTGCTCAGACGTGATGTCTTCTTCCAAGACCACGGTGCCTACATTTACCATCTGGCCTTTAACAACGGTAACCGGCAGAAACTGGTCGCGGTAACCAGCAGTTCTTACCTGCACGGTACGACGGCCGGGATCGGCAACCTCAAGATTAAACACACCCAACGCATCGGTAACTCCGGATACGGTGGTGTTTTGTACCGAAACCTCGACGTTTTGCAATGGCATCTGCGTTTTGGAGTCGACAACCTTTCCGGTTACCCCGGTCTGGGCCAACACCAGTACCGTCTGCATCACAAATAAAGTACTGATAATTAGTTTTTTCATAAAAAATTTTAGTTAAAATGCTTGCCGTCAGTGGTTAATAAAAACTTAACAGCGCGCAAATGTACATCATTTCATATTATTATCTACTTTTGGCCCCAAGATTGTGTCAAAATTTGACATAACGATAATATCCCTTTTATGAAAATTAGAAAGTCAATCGCTCTTTTTGTTGCATTATTGGCAATGCAGGGTGTTTTTGGGCAGGCGAAAAAGTATATTGTTCATACGGTAGCTTTTTACAACCTCGAGAATCTTTTTGACATTGAAAATGACCCGACCATCAATGATGAAGAGTGGCTGCCAGGTGGTCCAAGGGCGTGGTCTGAAGCCAAGTACAAACGCAAACTCGACAATCTTTCACGGGTTTTGTCAGAAATCGGGACGCCTGAAAACCCTAACCCGCCAACGCTTATCGGAGCCTCGGAAATTGAAAACCGTCGCGTGCTTGAGGATTTGGTCAAACAGCCGCGGTTGATTGGGAAAGATTACGGAATTGTCCATTACGATTCGCCCGACCGACGCGGTATCGACGTTGGATTGTTGTATCAAAAGAAGCATTTTACGCCAACAAGTTCAGTAGCCATTCCGCTATATTTGTATTCCGATGCCGAAGAGCCTAAAAAGAAAGAGAAATCCAAGGAGAAATCCGACGAAGATCCAACCGATGACCAAACAGAATCTGACCAGAAATCCCGTCGCATCTACACCCGCGACCAACTGCTGGTTACCGGAATGCTCGACGGTGAAGAGGTAAGCATCATCGTGGTACACTGGCCGTCGCGTTCAGGAGGTGAAAAGAAAAGTTCGCCTTTGCGTGAAGCTGCCGCTCGATTGACCCGCAAAATCACCGACTCCCTTTACAACGTCAACCCTGATGCAAAAGTGATCATCCTGGGCGACTTGAACGACGGTTCCTTCAACAAGTCAGTCAAAGTAGAAATTGGTGCCAAGGGCAAAAAGGAACAGGTTGGCAAAAATGGCGTCTACAATCCGTTTGAGAACATGGCCAACAAAGGAATGGGAACCATTGGCTACCGCGATTCCTGGGATATTTTTGACATCATCATGGTATCGGAGCCGCTTATCCGCGAAGACCGCAGTTCGTACCGTTATTGGAAAGCCGGGATTTACAACAAGCCATACATGATTCAGACAACCGGGCAGTACAAAGGTTATCCGCTGCGAAATTCGCAAACCGAGCCGGGCTTTAGCGACCACTTCCCGGTGTACATCTATCTGATCAAAGAAAAGAAATAGCGATATAATCGTATAAACAAGGGCTGGTGTTACCGGCCTTTTTTATTTAATTTAGCCGTCAATTGATGCGTCAGGCATCGCAAACCCATCGCCATGAAACCCTTTAACCTCACCCAGTGGCTCGAGAAAAATCGCGACAAGCTAAAACCGCCTGTTGGCAATAAGAATCTTTTTCCGGAATCAGATGACTACATCGTCATGGTGGTGGCCGGGCCCAATGCCCGAAAGGATTATCACTACAACGAGACAGAGGAATTTTTCTACCAGTTGGAAGGCACCATCAAGGTAATTGTTCAGGTTGATGGCGAGCGAAAGGAGATGGAACTCGGACCCGGCGACATGTACCTACATCCGGCAAGGACGCCACATTCGCCCGTGCGCGGCGCCAACTCGATAGGACTTGTGGTGGAAAGAAAGCGCGCCGGCAAAGGTTATACCGACGGATTGCTGTGGTTTTGCGAAAACTGCAACCACAAATTGCACGAGGTTTATTTTGAACTCCACGATATAGAGGAGGACTTTTTGCCGCACTACGAGCATTTTTACAATTCGGCCGATCTTCGCACCTGCAAGGAATGCGGGACGGTAATGGAAACTGATCCCAGATACAAGGCAAAGCCATGACATAGCCGGTTTTTTTTGACGCCGGAAAAGTCGGACATTTTTAGACTACTTTTGCGGGCATAACCTACAAATGATACTATGTTCCGATTGCTCAAAGCTGTATTTACGCTATGGCTATTGTTGATTTCCACTTTAAATGCGCAGGATAAAAAGATTGATTCCCTACTCAATGCACTAAAAGATCCTGCAATTCACGACACCACACGTTTAAGGACTATTGCGCTCTTTAGGGATCAGAATTATACTGGTGCCGAGAAAAATTATTATTACCTGTCCTCGTTTTTGGGTGATTTGGCCGAGCGAAACTATCGGAATAAAAAGACCAATCCGCCGGAATTGCAAAAAAAGTACACCATGTGGCTGGGCGCGTATTACGGTTTGCTTGGATCGGAGTATTTCAAGAAACCCGACCACGAGAAGGGATTGGCGTATTTTGATAAATCCATTGCGCTCCACAAGGAAGCCGGCGAGTTTAAGCACATGCACTTTGCCATGATTTCCAAGGCGTCGCTTTACACCAAGGTGAAGCGTTACGAGGAGGCCATTCCGTATATTTTTAAGGCGCTAAAGTATTTTGAAACCCATCCTGACGAGGTATTTGATGAAGATTTTGCCTATGCCTATTACGCTCTTGCCTTTGTCTATCTGCAACAGGGAAAGTTTGACAAGGCAATCGAAAATTATAACAAGACTTTAGATTACTATGGCCGATATGACAAAAACAGCTACGTCGACTATCAGATGGGAAAAACCCACAACCGAATGGCGACCGCATATTTTGGGTTGAAGGATTATTCCAAATCCCTGCATCATTCCAAACTTTCGCAAAAGCTCGTTGGCGGGATGAATGATTTTACGCTGGAAATTGAAAACCTTTGCAGGATTGGTCTGGTTTATTTGGAACAAGGCGAACTTTCCAAGGCTGAAGCGATGTTTCAACAAGCAATGGCATTACAGCCTGATCCTGAAACGCTATTGGCAGAGGAAGCTTTTTTTAGGGGAAATTTGTCGTTGGGCCGCCTCAACTATCAAAAAGGGGAACTTGACAAAGCAGCTGATTATACAGAAAAGGCGCTTGACATTGCCCGGAATATCAATGAAACGCACCAGCTGAGCGACGCTGCAAACCAGCTTTATGAAATCAGTTTACGCCAGGGAAATTACAAACGGGCGCTTGAAATGAATCAGTTGATTCAAAAACTTGACGACGCCAGTAAAATTGAAGCATCAAAAAATGCCATGGCCCAACAACAGCTTAAGTATGATTATGAAAAAAAGGAACTTAAGCTAAAGCATGATGCTGAAAAGGCAGCCGCCCGGCAACAAAATTGGCTGATGGCCCTTTCAGGTGTTTTGTTGCTGATCTTGCTCGGCGTGTATTTTTACTATCGCACCAACAAGCAAAAGCAGGCGATTGCCGGTTTAGAAAAAACCCAAATCAAACAGCGATTGCTCATTTCACAGATGAATCCGCACTTTATCTTTAATTCCGTGCATAACATCCGGAACCTGATCGAGCGCCATAAAAACGAGGAGGCGGTAAAATACCTGGACCAATTCTCAGTCCTTACCCGACAGATTCTGGAAAATTCCAATGAAAATTACATTTCGCTGGAAGAGGAAGTTGCCATGATCACAAACTATCTGAGCATTCAGCAATTGCTTTACAACTATAAGTTTGACTTTAATTTGACGGTCGATGAATCAATTGAACCTGATTCAACCTTTTTGCCGCCAATGTTGACGCAACCCTTTATCGAAAACGCCATAAAACACGGTCTGGGAACCAAGGAGGCCAACGGCAAGGTGAATGTCCGATTCTATCTGGAGGCAGGAAAGTTGTTTTTTGAGGTGACGGATAATGGCAAAGGATTCGACACTGCCAAAACGCCTACAAACCACAAGTCGCTGGCCATGACCATTACCCGCGAAAGATTGGTTGGGTATACCAAAAACCAGGATTTTAAAGTTTTCACCGGAAACGTCAAAGATCAGGAGGAACGGGTGGTCGGAGCAAAAGTGAGTTTTGAAATACCCTATATTTACGAAAACTAATTTATGTTGCGCGCCGTCATTATTGATGATATAGAGTCAATCCGCCGGGACAATGTCATGATGATCAAGACACATTGCCCCAATGTTTCAGTAATTGGGCAAGCCGATTCAGTAGAGTCGGGGGTTGCCCTTGTCAAGCAACTATCGCCTGACTTGGTTTTCTTGGATGTAGAAATGCCGGACGGAACTGGTTTTGACTTGCTCCAGCGGCTTAAACCCGTTACTTTCAAAGTCATTTTTATTACCGGATATGAAGATTTTGCCATCCGAGCCTTTAGATTTTCAGCCATCGATTATTTGCTCAAACCGCTTCGATCGACTGATTTGATTGAAGCCGTGGCCAAAGCTGAAGAGTCATTGGGAAGCGATATACTCGAAGCACGGCTAAACAACCTGTTTGCGAATTTGGAGCGACCAAAAAATCTGCAAAAGCTATTGTTAAAGACCATGGACAAGATTTATTCCGTCAATGTTCAGGACATAGTGCATTGTGAAGCCGATAAAAACTACACCACATTCCATTTCATCAACGCGCCGAGTTTGGTAGTATCCACCAACTTAAAAGAATACGACAACCTGCTTACGCCACATCAATTTTTCAGGTCGCACAAGTCGCACCTGATCAATATGGCTTATTTTGATCACTTTGTCAAGTCCGAAGGTGGCAATACCATCGT
>CAZIBV010000065.1:9411-14175 GCA_964537345.1 uncultured Flavobacterium sp.
CCGGGAAATTACCGACTGGATTTTTACGCCGGCGACAAAATGTTTTACGCGTTTGATTTTGAACTTCACAAGCTAACCAATAACGATCCGTATGCTGCAATCAGCGAATTGTGGGTAACACGCGGTCCTTGGAACAACTTCGCCTTTATGAATCGCGCCGATACCGGGAACTTACTGTTTGGATTTTACATGACGCACGAGGAGTTTCAGCCCGACAAATCCAACAGTCGCAAAACAAACAAAAGCGTCAAGTGGAGTGTAAAAATGTCAAAAGACGGCAAGCCTTACGCACAAAATTACGGGACCGGTCCAAATGTGGCGCAAGTACGTCAGGCTGAGTGGCAGGAAGAAAAATGCGCCTTTAAACTTGTCGACAAGCCGGGCGAGTTAAAATACGACCAATTGACTGACGGCGCGTATAAGTTGGAGGTATCGGTGGAAGGCGAACCAAAGCCCAGAATTTATAAGTTTAACGTCAAGGATAAAGCAATCGTCCAGATTCCGGAACAGGATCGCACCAAGAACACTGACCCAACCCGTTTGATTGAAGGCTGGAACGACTTCTTTTGGATGAAATTGGAAAAATAAAAAGATGCGAGGTCTTGTCATTTGGGATGAGCCTCGCATTATTGCAGCTCATTAACGCCTCCGTCCATCGCACAACTAAAATAGCTATATTCGCCGCCGAAAATTTGTTTGTGATTAAATACGCACCATAATTCACGGGTGCGTCCGCTCTCCCTCTATCTTTTTCATATAAAATCTATTATTCAACCTTATCTTTAAACTATGAGAAAATTTTATCTCTTGATTTTTTCAATTTTTACGGCGGTAGCTATGGCCCAAAACTACAGCTATACCGTATACAACACGTCCAATTCCGGAATTGCCGGCAACAACATCTATGACGTAAAAGTAGATGCCGGCAACAATGTTTGGATCGCCACTGATTTTGCGCTAAGCCGATTTAACGGAACCGCATTCACCAATTACAATTATGACAACACCGGAGTCGAAATTGGCGCCTTGCGGAAAATCGCCATTGACGGACTTAACCGAAAGTGGATAACCACCGCACAAAATGGCGTTTTGATGTTCACGGGAAGCGCCTGGACGCACTATCGTATGGATAACTCCGGCATTCCCACCAATGTGATCAACGATATCGCTGTTGATGGTTCCAATAACGTGTGGATGGCAACAGAGGTAGGACTCGTTAAGTTTAACGGCACAACCTGGACTACCTACAACACACAAAACTCCCAGATTTTCTCCAGCAACATTTTGTCGGTGGGGGTTGGAAATTCGAATGTGGTTTATTTTACGACGATGGAAGGTGCCCTGGGAAAACTCAGCGCAACGACTTTTTCCATCATTGGCGACGATGCTAAAATGATCCGTAAAATTGCCGGTAATGAGATGTATGTCGAAACCTTTGGAGCTGGCTACCTAAAGTATACCAATGAAGATGTTTCCGGCGGCGCCATGTACCAAAGTTCCTGTATGCTCGACTGTCAGTTTGGCGGCATGGATACAGACCAGAACGGAAAGCTTTGGATCAGTTATTTCACCGAATGTGAATCAGGCGGACTCCAGAATTTCACCGACTGTCAAAGTTATTTTCCCGCTGTTGAGGGCGCAAGTTTTGCCTATTCCAGCTGCCTGGACGTAGTCAACTCAAATCTGATCTGGGTTGGAACCCTTGAAACCGGACTGATCAAAATGTCAACCACTACAGCCACGTGTAATGCGCCATCGGCACTGACAGTGGGATCAATCACTCATTCATCGGCTTCGTTCAATTGGACGGCTTCAACGCCTGCACCTACCGGTTACACCGTGATGATTAACACCACGCCACAACTGGGCGGCGCTACCTACTATACCACAACAAATTCCCTTACTGTAAATGATCTGAACGCTAACTATGATTACTATTGGTGGGTTGCCGCTACATGCGGAAACAACCAAAGCCAATGGATCGAGGGTGGCTATTTCAATACACCCGTTGCACCTCCATGCTTTGTAAAAATGTCTAACGGTGACAACCACACGCTGGCCATTAAGGCCGATGGCTCCCTGTGGGGTTGGGGCGCTAACGATTATTACCAACTTGGTTTGGGAGTAACCGGCAATAAAAATACGCCTCAGCGCATCGGTACTGCCAATGATTGGGTTGCCGTTGCAGCATCGTCATATCACAGCCTTGCGCTTAAGGCCGATGGAACGCTTTGGGCCTGGGGAGAAAACAGTGTCGGACAATTGGGAACCAACTCAACAACCGATGCCATGGTTCCCACGCAAGTAGGAACAGCTACAAACTGGTCAAAAATTGCCGCCGGAGGTCTTGTGTCGATGGCCATTAAAACCGATGGCACCCTGTGGGTCTGGGGCGACGGCGTTTTGGGCTTTGGTGATTTCCACACCTTCCTGACACCAACACAGCTCGGAACAGCCACATATAAGGAAATTTCAACCAGCGGCTCAAACACCTTGGCTATTCGAACCAACAATACCCTTTGGGCATGGGGATGGAACAACAATGGCACGGTGGGAATCAACAACACATCCACGACTGTAGTTTATACACCGGTTCAAATTGGTTCGGCTTCCTGGAAATATGTCGAGGTCAACCAAAGCGCCAGCTACGGTATCAAAACCGACGGAACACTTTGGGCCTGGGGCTTTAACACCGATGGCCGCCTGGGTCTTGGTACTACCAGCAACGTTCCTGCGCCTGTTCAGGTTGGAACTGCAAACACCTGGCAAAAAGTTCAATTTGGAATGGGCTTTGGCGTGGCCGTCCGCACCGACGGATCCCTTTGGGGTTGGGGTTCCAATACCATGGGTCAACTAAGCACCGGAGATATGAATTTCCGTCCTACGCCGGTTCGCATCGGATTTGCCAATGATTGGACGGAAGCAGGAGGCGGTGACCGCTACGGAATATACCTCAAAACCAACGGCGACGCCTTTACCGCCGGATGGAGTCCGCAGGGACAAATGGGCGTAGGACCCAACAACGTCTACACCAACATGATTCAAATTGCCTGTCCAACCACCACGCTCGTCAATGAAGATTTTTCAGAACCGGCCACGTTAACCGTATTTCCAAACCCGGTAAAAGATCAGCTTCAGCTCTCTTTTGAAGAAACCATTTCAACGGCAACTATCTACAATCTACTTGGACAGCAAGTATTGTCGGCAAAAATTGATGCCAGCCAGGGACTGATTGACGTTTCGACACTTTCACCTGGTACCTATATCGTAAAAGTGATGGTAAAGGAACAATCAATGACGGTAAAAATTGTAAAGCAATAACACCCAAATACCCTAAGGACAATCCCAAATTCAATTGAGTTTGGGATTTTTTTTAGCCAGATAAGACACATATCAACTTTAAACCAAACGATTAACGCCAGATTAAAACCCACTCGACAGAAATGCGTATTTTTGCCGCGCAAAACATTTTTTTATGGAAACTACAACGCAATCATTCGGAATCCGGGAAGCCCTGGCCGAACTTGGAATAAAAGAACGCAACCTGGGAACGTCAACCGGACAGGAAAGCTTTGCCTCGGGCGATGTGCTCGAATCATATTCGCCCGTAACCGGCGAACTTATCGCAACGGTTGTCCAATCAACAAAAGAAGATTATGAAAAAGCCATGAGCGCTGCCCAAAAGGCGTTTTTGGAATTCCGATTGATGCCGGCACCAAAACGCGGGGAAATCGTCCGTCAGTTTGGCGAAAAACTCCGCGCCAAAAAAGAAGCCCTGGGCAAACTCGTTTCATTCGAAATGGGAAAATCGCTTCAGGAAGGCTATGGCGAAGTTCAGGAGATGATTGACATCTGTGACTTTGCCGTTGGACTATCGCGCCAATTGCACGGACTTACCATGCATTCAGAGCGCCCTGGACACCGCATGTATGAGCAATACCATCCGCTGGGAATCGTCGGAATCATTTCGGCGTTTAACTTCCCGGTGGCCGTTTGGTCATGGAACACTGCACTGGCCTGGGTTTGCGGTGACGTCTGCATCTGGAAACCGTCTGAGAAAACTCCGCTTTGCGGCATCGCCTGTCAAAACATCATGGCCGAAGTCCTCCGTGAGAACAACCTTCCGGAAGGCATCTGCTGTTTGGTAAACGGCGATTACAAAATCGGCGAACTCATCAGCCACGACACCCGCATTCCGCTGGTTTCGGCCACAGGATCAACACGCATGGGTAAAATCGTGGCGCAGGCTGTTGCGGGACGTCTCGGAAAATCACTTTTGGAACTGGGCGGGAACAACGCCATCATCGTCACGCCCGACGCCGACATCAAAATGACCGTCATCGGAGCCGTTTTTGGAGCCGTCGGAACTGCCGGACAGCGTTGCACCTCAACCCGCCGACTGATCATCCACGAAAGCATATACGACAAAGTAAAAGACGCGGTCGTATCGGCCTACGGACAACTGCGAATCGGGAACCCGCTTGACCAGAACAACCACGTTGGCCCGCTTATCGACACCATGGCCGTTGACCAGTACAACAAAGCGCTCGAAGCTGTTGTTGCGCAAGGCGGAAAAGTAATCGTCGAGGGCGGCGTACTGCAAGGCGACGGATATGAAAGCGGCTGCTACGTAAAACCCGCAATCGCCGAGGCTAAACCTGACATGGCCATCGTTCAGCACGAGACTTTTGCACCAATCCTTTACCTCCTGAAATATTCCGGCGATGTCGAGAATGCCATCGAAATCCAAAACGGTGTGGCGCA
>CAZIBV010000066.1:0-4700 GCA_964537345.1 uncultured Flavobacterium sp.
ATCGGATAGTGATCTGACTGATACATCGTGGGGAAATTCTGGAATTCCTTGACCTGCATGATTCGGTCGGCAAAAATGTAGTCAATCCTGGCAGGATAATATTTAAAGTGATAGGTTTGGCCAAATCCGCTGCCGGCTTCCTCAAAGGTATCGTTGAGTTTGCCGCGGATACTTCGGTACACGTAGGAAAAAGCACTGTTGTTCATATCGCCGCAAATTATCACGGGATAGGGACTGTCTTTTTTATGGTTGCCGATGATTTCAGCCTGTTGCTGCTGGGTGCGGAATGCGCTGCCGATGCGGCGGAAGATCACACCTGATCGCTTCTGGTCAATACCGTTGTCGCGGTTGAGCTCGTCAACGTCGGGAGTAATTTTGATCGATTCAAGGTGAAGGCTGTAAACGCGGATAGTATCGACACCCTTTTTGATGTCGGCAAAAACCACGTTGTTGTTTGAAGACGGAAACTCCAATTTTCCCTTGTCGATGATGGGAAACTTGGAAAAAATCGCTTGTCCGCTCTTTACCTTCGAGCCTTCCATCATGATGTAGCGGTGCGGATACGCCTTGAAATCGATATTGGCTGAATAGGAGAACTCCTGCAGACACAAAATGTCCGGATTGTGTTCGTCGACAAACTTTTTGATCTGCTCGCCCACATCGGCCTGAGGCAACCATTTAAAAAGGTTGAACAGCCTGACGTTGTAGCTCATCACTGTAAAATCATCTTCGTGTTCGGGAAGATCGGTCGAAGAAAACTTGTAAAATTTACTGATAAAAGTAATGCCCATCAGCAAGACAATGGCCGATAGAAATGCCTGCTTTTTTACCTGAATCGTCCAATAGGCCAAAAACAATCCATTGACAATTAGAAACAGCGGAAGTACGAGCGTGAGCACCGACAAAAACGGAAACAACTTGGGCGCCAGGAAAGGCAGGAAATAGCCCAATAGCGTGAGGATGGCAACTCCCCAGTTGACCACATAAACCACCTTATTGAACCACGATAAATTTTTCATCACTTTCCGCCCCGGGCCAAAAAGTCCCGTTCGTCTTTGGTCAGGCTTTCATAGCCAGATTTGCTGATTTTGTCCAGAATCTCGTCAATTTGTTGCTGAGTCCGGTCTTTGGTTACAGGAGTACGCGGGGCGGGGCGTGGATTTTTGTATACTTTTTTAAATGGATGCTTCTTGGCGGGACGTCTGCCAAAATCCAGCAGATTGGCTACGGGTGTGGCCCAGTCGGTGCCAGATTTCAGCGCCTTGATGTACAGATATCCAAACAAAGCGCCACCCAAATGTGTAAGGTGTCCGCCCGTGTTTGACATGGGCAACTGAACCAGATCAATCAGCAATAAGACCAAGGCGATGTGCCAAAGCTTGACGCGGCCCAACAACAGCAACTGAACTTCCATCATGGGCGCGTATGACGCCGCGGCAAATAAAATCGCCATAACCGATGCCGATGCGCCCACCAAAACGGCCACCTCCGACGTTAGGGCAGGCAAAACCAGATAAGACGCCAGATAAATCAAACCGGCAAAAAATCCGCCCAGCAAATACAATCCAAGCAGCTGTTTTTGGGTAAAAAAGGTCATAAACAGACGCGATGAAAAATAAAGCATCAGCATATTGACCAGCAAATGCCACAAATTGGCGTGAAAAAACATGTACGTAATCGGCGACCATGGCTTTAAAAGCAAGTCGGCCAATCCTGAGGAAAGGCTGATGTAATAAAGGAACGATAGCTGTTGACCAAACAAGAAGAAAATGGCCGGAATGACAAAGGATACGGCAAACAGTACCAGGTTGATGATAATCAACCGCGTGGCTACCGTCCCGGTGCGGAACTGCAATTTAAAATCCTCCCAAAGACTCATCAGTTCCAGCGATTATCGTCAAATTGACTCTTTTTCCAATACCACATCATCAAAAATCCTATCAGCGCGCCGCCAAGGTGTGCAAAGTGCGCAACCCCGGAACTTCCACCAAAAATCGATTTTCCGGTTAGGCCCAAAACAAGATCCAGCATCAAAAGCGCGGGAACAAAGTACTTGGCTTTTATCGGAACCGGTAAAAACAGCAACATCAGTTCGGCATTCGGGAACATAAACGCAAAAGCCACCAACAGGCCGTAAATCGCGCCCGACGCGCCCACCACCGTACCAATGTACGACGAGAACATCTTGCCAAGGCCGTCATTGCCGATGACATCGATCCAGCCCGTATTGTACATTTCCTTGTTGAGCAAATCGGTGATTTCGGTTGGATTGTAACCCGCCGTAATCAGCATGTCCAAGTATTTGTGAAACATAAAATAGTTGACGCCACTGTGCAACAGCGCCGCGCCGAGTCCGCAGGAAATGTAAAAAAACAGGAACTTCTTGCCGCCCCAAAAATGCTCCAGCGCCGTCCCGAACGAATACAGCGCCAGCATGTTAAACGCAATGTGCATAAAATTCGGCATGGGCGCGTGCATAAACATATGCGTCAACACCTGCCAGACGCCAAAATTTGGATTTTCAAAGTAATACATCGACAGCAGCGGGTACGATATGGGCGCAAGCTGCGATCCGATGTAAACCAGAAGATTGACGATCAAAAGTTGTTTTACGGTAGGCGTAATCTGCATCATAGTGCGAATTTTTTATCCAAATCCTCAACACTCATGGTGATGAAAGTAGGCTTGTTAAACGGTGAAACATTGGGCTCCTTGCAGGCAAAAAGCGCGTTGACCAGCGACTCCTGCTCCTTTTCTGACAGATAAGTTCCGGTCTTGACGGCGACGCTGCGGGCCAAACTGCGGGCAATCGAATCATTCTGGCTAAAGCTGCTCTCGGGAATTCCGTCCTGCAAATCGCTGATGAGATCTTCCAGCACAATGGACACTTCGCTCTCGGTCACATTTACCGGCACACCCGATATGACCACATGGCCGTCGGCGTCGGGCATAAACATGAATCCCGCACCTTCCAGCGAGGGCTTCATCGAGTCGATAAGCGCCCGATCAGATGGCGAAAAAAACAAGCTGAGCGGAAACAACAATTGTTGGCTGGCCGATTGTCTGACAGTCATTGAAGCCAGGAATTCCTCGTACAAAACCCGTTGGTGGGCGCGCTGCTGATCGACGATGACCATGCCTGACTTTATCGGGCTGACAATGTATTTTTTGTGAATCTGGTAAGTGCGATAGGTTGCTGACGGTTGCTGGGTTTCGTCAAAAAGGGACGACGTAACGGTTTCCTGTTCCCAAACTGACTGATCGGGCGTCAGGGTTTCAACGTCATCCAGCCCAACGTAAAGGCTTTCCCACGAGGCTGATTCCCTGCGCTGTACGATGCGCGGCGATGACTTTTCATCCTGAAACGGATTGAAAGCCATATCAACGTCAACGGTTGGCAATTCGGCCGGGCGCGAACGGTAACTGTATGGCGTGTCCAGCGTGGCGTCACGGTCAAAATCCAGCACTGGTGCCACATTGAATTGTCCGAGACTGTGTTTTACCGATGAGCGCAAAATGGCATAAAGCGCCTGTTCATCGTCAAACTTGATTTCCGTTTTGGTAGGATGGATGTTGATGTCGATGGTATTGGGCGCCACTTCCAGAAATAAAAAATATCCCGGCTGACAATCCTCGCGTAACAATCCGTCATACGCCGCCATAATGGCGTGGTGCAGATAGCCGCTGCGGATATATCGGTTGTTGACAAAGAAAAATTGTTCGCCTTTTTGCTTCTTGGCAAACTCCGGCTTGTAAACAAACCCCGAAAGTTTTACAATTTCAGTATCCTCGGCCACCGGAACCAGCTTTTCATTGGTTTTACCGCCAAAAATGTTGACGATTCGCTGGCGCAGATTACCCGCTGGCAGGTTGTACATCTCGCTGCCGTTGTGAAACATGCTAAAGTGGATGTCGGGATGGGCCAGGGCGATCCGGGTGAATTCGTCAGTGATGTGACGGAACTCAACCGTGTCTGATTTCAGGAAATTGCGGCGTGCGGGAATGTTGTAAAACAAATTTTTCACCGAGAACGAGGTGCCTTTTGAAACCACGGCCACATCGTCGCCCGTAAATTTGCTGCCCTCCATGACCAAATGCGTTCCCACCTCGTCGGATTCCTGCCGCGTTTTGAGTTCGACATGGGCAATGGCTGCAATCGACGCCAGCGCCTCACCGCGGAAGCCCTTGGTGTACAATCCAAAAAGATCTTCGGCATGGCGGATTTTTGACGTGGCGTGCCGGGCAAAACACATTCGCGCATCGGCCGGCGACATGCCGATTCCGTTGTCGATTACCTGAATGAGGGATTTTCCCGCGTCTTTTACCACCAGGGTAATCTCGGTCGACTTGGCATCGACCGCGTTTTCCATCAATTCCTTGACTACTGAAGCCGGCCTTTGGACCACCTCGCCGGCGGCTATCTGGTTGGCAACGTGATCGGGAAGTAACTGGATTATGCCTGACATATCAATTTGCGGATTGTCTGTAAAAATAAGCAACAATCAGCAAACGGCAATTGCGATACGCCTACAGTTATCAATATTTTTCCAGCATCATCGCATCGGCAAAAACACGTCTTATTCTACAAAGTCCAGGTCGCGTCCATGAGTTTCCGGAACCGATAACGTGGCGTAAATCCCAATGAAAAAGACGATAAGTCCGAGTGCCGCCGCCGACCCTATCACACCCAGCGAAGGTTT
>CAZIBV010000066.1:4800-11016 GCA_964537345.1 uncultured Flavobacterium sp.
AGCATCATCCAGACGATGGCCTTTTTGCGCGATCGCAAGGCATGTGAGAGGAATCCGCTGGCAAAATCACCGGCCGAAATACCCACATACGCCCACATGATCGCCTTTCCTGGATTGATGCTAACGATGCCGAGTTCGGGCGCAAACTGATTGGCCATCACCGCCAGGATACCTATGCAAAACCAGGTGGGCAATCCTATTGCGATGCATTTCAGATACCGTACAAACCGTTCGCGCTTGGTAAAAAACGAAAGGAAATTCCCTTTCCCGATGGAATGTTGCGAGGCGATGTTCCTATACATTCCGCTTTCAAATACCCCAACGCGCAGGAAAAGCAGCATCAAACCAAGAGTGCCGCCAACAAAGTAGGCATTGGTCCAGCCACCGGCCATTTCGACAGTGAGTTGCGCTACCACGGCTCCCATCAGCCCAAATCCCGCCACTATCGACGTTCCGATGGCGCGCAATTCCTTGGGCAGCGACTCACTTACCAGCGTGATTCCCGCACCAAGTTCGCCTGCAAGCCCAACACCCGCAACAAATCGCAGCAAGGCATACCATTCCGCCAGATTGGAGGTTGGAAAATGCGGCAGGAATCCGCACGCAATATTGGCCAGCGAATACACCAGGATCGACCCAAAAAGCACCGACAGCCGGCCGCGTTTATCGCCCAAAACGCCCCAGATGATCCCGCCGATCAGCAATCCAGCCATCTGAAAGTTGAGAATCATCGTCCCATCTACATCGGCGTCCAAACCCAAGTCGTTCAAACTGGGCACGCGCACGATGCCAAAGAGCAGCAAGTCATAGATATCAACAAAATAGCCCAGCGCGGCCACCACGACAGGAAGGCTGAAAAGATGTTTGGCCTTTTGCGATGTTGTTAAAGATTCCATATCGGATTTTGCCCAAAGATATAAAACCCGACCACAAAAAAACCGCCCGGAGGCGGCTGTTTCACTCAATTTTTAGCAAGATGGGCATCGTAAATGTTGTGGCAACAGGCTGGCCGTCAAGCATTCCCGGACGCCACTTTTTGCGAAGCGATTTAAGTACGCGAATGGCCTCCCGTTCCAGTTGCGGATCAGTTGTGCGTGCGCGGATTCCGGTCATGGTGCCGTCTTTTTCAATGACAAAAAGCACATAAATCCGGACGGTCGTGGCCTGATCAGTGGCTGGGCTCACAAAGTTGCGGGCCACATAATCGCGAAACTGGTCGATTCCTCCTGGAAATTCAGGTTGTTTGTCCAACAGATTTGAAGCCATGGGACCCGGGGGTGCGTCTACAGTTGGCGATGGAATTCCGACGGGAGCCTCGGGCTGTGAAATTTGGGTTCCGGTTCCGGGTTGTGAAGGCAACGGCACTACATTGTCCTGATTGGTCGCGATGTTTTGCTGGGCATCGGCGGCTTGAACCACGGTTGGATTCACGAGTTGCACCGGAGGATTCTCCGGCAAAACAGCGGGAGGATTGACCGCGGCGGGAGGATTGATCTTTGGTGCCGCGGGCTGAATGTCTGATAAAGTAACCACGGTGTTGGTATAATCTGGAATCGAAATCTTGGGTGGCGTGTATAAAAAGGCGGGCGTGGCGAGCGCACCGATAAGCAAAAGGCCAAAAGCGAAGGCCGCCATCATCGTGCGAGGATTCTGCAATCTTAACTGGTAGGCGCCATAAGCCTGGTTGCGCCCTTCAAACACCCGGTCAATCCAGTGTTTGTCAAAAATGTCGATGCTTTTCATGATTAAGGTTTTAAGGTTGCGTAGTAATGCTTCATGGGCCGGCGGTATATTGAGTTGGATGCATCGGCTGGTCAGGAGGTTGGAATGGGAGAATGCTTTAACAAATGTTAAAAATCGTATCTTTGGCAAAATTTCTCGCCATGGAAGTAAAAGACAGCAACGGCAACATTCTTAAAGACGGAGATTCAGTTACCGTAATCAAAGACCTCAAAGTAAAAGGTTCGTCAGATGTGATTAAACGCGGAACCAAAGTAAACAACATCCGCCTGACCGACGATCCGGCCGAGATTGACTGCCGCGTAAACAAGACCGCCATGGTCCTGCGTACGGAGTTCGTCAAAAAAGTATAATTATTTTCGTTTGCGGATTACTTCGGCCAGCAGGTTGCGCGCGCGGAGTAGTTTGATCTTGATGTTGTTGAGAGGTTCGCCCAGTTCATCGGCAATTTCCTGATAACTTAATTCCTGAAAGTATCGCAATTGAATCACCTCCTGATAGCGGGGTTTTAGCTGTTTGATGCAATCCAGAAGACTGGCCAGATTTTGCTGCCGAATCAGTTGATCCTCGGCCGACAGCGTCGTATCGGCAACGTCATACGCCGGATGGATTCCTTCAGGATGGTCGATATCGATAAAGAGCGATGGCTTTTTTTTGCGGATATGGTCGATGTGGACGTTTTTTGCAATCGCAATCAACCAGGTATTAAACTGGTATTCGGGATTGTAAGCCGCAATTTTGTCGAACGCCTTGGCAAAGGTCTCGATGGTGACATCTTCGGCATCGGCTTCATTCTCAGTTCGCTTCAGGATAAATCCGTACACTTCATTCCAATATCGACCCAGCAAATACGTAAACGCCTGCTGATCGCCTTCGCGCGCCAGTTGTATGTAGCGGCTTACTTCCAATGCACGGGTTTGGAGAAAATATTTGAAAAGAAGACGTTTAGCTGAACCAACACCAGGGTCAACTCAATAAACGGATAAAAGTAAATCGTATCCTGTTCCTTTAATTTGGCGGCCGAAAAGCCCATGACCAACCAGGAAATCAGATATCGCACACCCACGGCCGAGGCGACCATGATCCACTCGTACTGAAACGCGAGCAACACCGTGGCCAACACCAAAAACAGCAACTGCGAAGCGTAAAAAATCCCAAGCTGAATTTTGTCGAACGCCTTGTAGTGGCCGGCAACCGATACGTGTCGGCGCTTTTGGGTAAACCAATCCTTAAAAGTGGTTTTGGGCTCTGAATAGGTAAAACTCTCCGGCGTGTAACAGCTAGTCGTGTTTTTTGCGTGCCCGGCCTGGTTGATGAACAAATCGTCATCGCCCGAACGCAATTTCATATGGTCCATAAATCCGCGGACGCGAAAAAACTCCTCTCGCTTATAAGCCATGTTCCGCCCCACGCCCATGTAGGGAAGTCCGTGTTTGGCCCAGGAAAAATATTGGACGGCAGTTAGAAGCGTCTCGTAACGTATGATTTTGTTGAGAAAGCCCGGCAATTTGTCGTACGCGCCATACCCAAGAACAATGGTTTTTTGCGGAGTGAAATGTGAGCTCATTTCCTTAATCCACTGATCGGATACGGGATAGCAATCGGCGTCGGTAAATAGCAAATATTCGTATTTGGCGGCCTTGATTCCCAGCGTGAGTGCAAACTTTTTGTTGCCCCAAAAAGCCTCGTTGTTTTCAACCTTGACCAATTTGATGTTGGCGTGGTCGCGGGCGTAATCTTCAAAAAGCTGAAGCGTTTCATCGGTCGATGCGTCGTCAATCAGCACCAGCTCAAACTCCGGATAGTCCTGGGCGATGAGCCTGGGCAAAAACTCCCTGATTTTGGCAGCCTCGTTTTTGGCGCAAACAATTACTGAAACCGGAATTTTCTTGGGCGTACCGTGCTGCGGTTTTGAAAACGCAAACTTGGAGAAAATCCCCAGATAATAAACCACTTGGATGGCAGCGACGGCAAAAAAAATGTACAGGACAAGCGACATATCAGGCGTAATAAAAACGTCTGCAAAGGTAATCTTTTTTGGGTTTCAAACCAGTTGCATTTCAGCCTAAAATTGCCGGCTGAATCAAACTTAAATAACGGTGTTCGCAATCAGATTACATTGACCTCGGCCTCGATCGCCACGCCAAACTGATCAAAGACTTCTCGCTGAACTTTTTTGGAAACTTCCAGAATTTCAGCGCCCGAAGCACCACCGTAGTTGACAATCACCAGCGCCTGTTTTTCATGCACGCCAGCATTGCCCCAACGCTTGCCTTTGAGTCCGGCTTTTTCAATGAGCCAGCCCGCCGGAACTTTCACCTCGGTCTCGGAAACCGGGAAAGATTTGATATCGGGAAAACGCAACTTCAACGCGTCAAACTGAGTAGCCGGAATGACGGGGTTTTTAAAGAAACTTCCGCTGTTGCCCAACACTTTGGGATCGGGAAGTTTGCTTTGGCGGATGGCGATTACGGCGCGGCTGACGTCGGCAATGGTAGGCCGGGTAACGCCCTGCGCGGCCAGTTCAGCCTGAATGTCGCCATAAGCAGTATTGATGACATGGTTGCGTCGCGTCAGTTTAAACACGACCGAAACGATGATGTACTCACCCTTGACCGACTGCTTGAAAATGCTTTCGCGATACCCGAACTTACACGCTTCATTGGTAAACTCGTGGATTTCGAGCGTTTCGAGGTGCAACGCCTTGCACGAAACAAAGGTATCCTTGATCTCGCGTCCGTACGCGCCAATGTTCTGTATGGGCGATGTGCCGACATTTCCCGGAATCAAAGACATGTTTTCAATCCCGCCCCAATCGTTGGAAATGGCGTAAAGCACAAACTCGTGCCAGCTTTCCCCGGCCTGGACTTCTACCCAAACCGAATCGTCAGTTTGCTTAAGAACTTCTTTGCCGCGAAGGTTGATCTGAATGACCAGCGCATCGACATCCTGCGTCAATAGCATGTTGCTACCGCCGCCCATGACAAAGAGGCGCTCGTGACGGTTTTGCGCAATGACGTTTTTTAACTCATCAACGCTTGTCACCGATACAAACCGGCGCGCGTTGACATCTATGCCAAACGTGTTGTAAGGCTTTAGCGAAACATTTTCCTGAATCATTATTCATCGGCGCCCAAAGCGCGGTTTATAAATTGGTTGAGGGGTTTTAAAAGCAGTAATTTTTGCGATGCTTTTGCTACAAAATCCTTTGAGGTGATTTCCTTGTCGGTCAGTTTGGCGGTGGCCGTAAACGCTTTGAGCTTCAGGAAATGAATGGCCGGATGGTCCTTGTCAAAATCCTTGGGCGCGGTTTTAAGCGAGTTATCCTGATCGAGCGTTCCAAAAACCTTTACAAATTCAGGGTTTTGGACAATCTCTTCCAGATCTTCGTGGAAAAATGCAATCTCACGGCGAACTTTTTTCAGGTCGTCTGCTTCCGGATTGTAAAGCCCGCCGGCCAAAAAACTCGCGCCCCGCTCAAGGTGAACGTAATAGCCTGGGCCATTGTTGCCCAAATTGGTGTTCATCCAAACGCCCATATGGGTTTTGTATGGCGATTTGTCTTTGGTGAAGCGGATATCTCGGTTTACCCTAAACGTGCAATTCTTGACCTCCAGCCTTTCGAGCGACGGATCGCCCTGTTTCATCTTTTCCAGAAAAGCGGCTACCAAGTCGTGATACTCGGCCTTGTAGGCTTCATATCGCTTCTTTTGACCGATAAACCAATCGCGGTTGTTGTTTTCGCGCAGGTCATCCAGAAATTCCAAAGCCGATTTTGAAATCATGGCCATTGCGATTTTAGATCAGCCTCGCTCAGGTAGCCTCCGTGACGGAAAGTTTCCTTGCCGCCTTTGTAAATGAGGATAACGGGCAGTTCTTCCAGATTGAGCGCTTTAAAAAGTGATTTGTTTTTATCGACGTCGATGCGGACGGCCTTTCCGTTGCTTTGATCAATCAGCGGATTCATGTACGGCGCCATCTTGCGACAGGGCGCGCACCATTCGGCATAAAAGTTTACGAGCAAGTCCGGCTGCGATTGTTTGAGCTTTTCAAAATCCTCCAGCGTCATACCGGTCCACTTGGTTGCCGGCGTCTTGATGGCAGACCACTTCATGTAACCGCCGTCCAAATCGTAAATTTCCTTAAAGCCCAATTGTGCCAGGCGCGCGGCAGCCTCGGCACTCCTGCCTCCCACTTTGCAATATACCAATACAGGTTTTTGCTTGTCGAGCTTTTCCACCTGCTGATTGAACGCCGGATCATACCAGTCAATGTTGCGCGAACCGGCGATGTTGCCCTGCGCAAACTCTCCTGGTGTCCTGACATCAATCACTTGCATGCCCTGCATTTTACCCGATGCTTCCTGAACCGACACCTTGGTAACCCCGGCCGGTTGTCCCGTACAGGAAACCAGCGTCAAAAAACTGAAGAGGAGAAGTAGATTTTTCATAATGCAAATATAAAACAATTGACAAT
>CAZIBV010000066.1:11116-12287 GCA_964537345.1 uncultured Flavobacterium sp.
AATTATCAATTGCCCTGTACCCTGCCTACATCTCAAACATCCTATACCCCTGCTGCGTGCGCTTCACGATTTCCTCGGTGCGTTCCGGGTGCGTGTCAGAAATAAAGAGCTGGCCAAATTCATCGTGGTTTACCATATCAATAATCTGGGCCACACGGTTGGCGTCGAGTTTGTCAAAAATGTCGTCAAAAAGCAAAATAGGCTTTTGGCCGCTTTGGCGCTTTACAAAATCAAACTGGGCAAGTTTTAGCGCAATCAGATAAGACTTTTGCTGACCCTGCGAGCCAAACTTTTTGATAGGGTGATCGTCGATTTCAAAAACCAGATCGTCCTTGTGGATGCCGCTTGAAGTGTGCTGCAAAACGCGGTCGCGGGCAAGCGTTTCCTCAAGAATGGGTCCCAGGCTGCCGTGCTCCAGATCGCTTTCATAGCGCAGCCCAACGCTTTCAGCCTGACCGGTAATTTTGTGGTGGTACCGGTTGAAAATGGGAATAAAATCCTGCAAGAAACTGCGCCGCGCCTCATAAATAGGTGTTGCCAGCGCGTCGAGTTGATCGTTGTAGATAGTCAGCGTATCGGGATCAAATGTTCGGTTGGCGGCAAAATACTTTAGCAAAGCATTGCGTTGCTGCAAAACCGATTGATAGTCGATAAGCCGCTGAAGATAAGCCGGATCGAGTGATGAAATCACCGAATCGACAAACCGCCGTCGCGTCTCGCTGCCCTCGGTAATCAGGTCGCGGTCGGCGGGCGAAATGATCACCAACGGGATAAATCCAAGGTGTTCAGAAAATCGCTCGTAAGCCTTGCCGTTGCGCTTAAGCACCTTTTTCTGGCCTTTTTTAAGGCTGCAAACCACCACTTCCTGCCGGCCGTCCTTGTCAAAAGCGCCCTCGATGACAAAAAATTCCTCGCCGTGGCGAATGTTCTGAACCGACATCGGGTTAAAATAACTCTTGCCGTACGCCAGGTGGTAAATCGCGTCGAGCACATTGGTTTTCCCCACGCCGTTGGCGCCCACAAAACAGTTGATTCGGGCGTCAAAATCAAACTGCCTGTCAGCCAGATTCTTATAATTGAGCAAGGAAAGCTTTTGCAGATGCATGGCGCAAATTTACAACCCGTTGCGCGATATTTGGGCGTGCCGGCGCATTAAAATCAGTTGTAAAGT
>CAZIBV010000066.1:12387-13824 GCA_964537345.1 uncultured Flavobacterium sp.
GTAAAGGTTTAAATTTTGTGCATTTTACGATTCGCAAATTGTTGTCTGTTTGGCAAAAAACTATATTTTTGCCCCGCATAAATTACACGTAATGGCAACATACAATAAAAGAGGATACAAAGAGCCAAAGGAAAAAGAGCCAAAAGAGAAGTTGGACCTTGTTGACGAACTTCAGGAAGATGCCAAGGACAGTACGACTGCCGAGGTTTTTTCAAAACTGGACGAAACGGCCAACAAGACGGAAGAGTGGGTTGCCCGCAACCAAAAAACTATCTTGAGTATTCTGGCTGCCATTGCTATTGTGACCATCGGGTATTTGTTGTACCAGAAATTTATTGCCGAGCCTAATCAGCAGGAGGCCGCCGACGAGATGTTTGTCTCGCAACAAAACTTCCAGAAGGCGGTTAGCGGAGACCCTAAAAAGGATTCGCTGTTTAACCTTGCGCTTAACGGAGCGGAAGGCAAGTACGGCTTTTTGAAAATCGCCGAGGAATACAGCGGAACCGACGCCGGAAACCTGGCCCACTACTACGCTGGCGTGGCTTTGCTGCACACCGGAAAATACGATCAGGCGATTGAGCACCTTGAGAAATTTAAAACCAAGGACGAAATCCTGGGCGCGCTGGCTCTTGGCGCTACCGGCGATGCTTATGCGCAAACCAACAAGCTTAAGGAAGCGGCTGATTTGTACGTAAAGGCTGCGGCCAACGCCAATGATTTTACCGCACCGCGTTTCCTGTTGAAAGCCGGACAGGTTCAGCTGGCTTTGGGCAACAAGGCCGAGGCGTTGAAGCATTTTACTGAAATCAAGGAAAAATACGCCGGCACGCCGGAGTCAAACCAAATTGACGCGCTTATCGGATTGTCGACTGCGCAATAAGCCTTATGGCTACCGAAAATAAAAATCTGTCGGAATACGACAAAGCAACACTCCCAGACGTGGCTTCCCGCCGGTTTGGGATTGTTGTTTCAGAATGGAACGAAGTGGTCACGGAAGGGCTTTTTAAAGGCGCTTATGACACGCTTATCGACTGCGGCGTATCGCCCGGCAACATTGTCCGGATGAACGTTCCCGGCAGTTTTGAGTTAATTTACGGCTCAAAAAAGATGTTGGCCGCATCGCCGGCATTTGATGCCATCATTGCCATTGGATGCGTCATCAAGGGCGAAACCATGCACTTTGAATTTGTATGCCAGGGCGTCACACAAGGCATTGCCAGCCTGAACCTCTTGGGAAAAGCTCCGGTTATCTTTTGCGTCCTCACCGACAACAACCAACAACAATCACTTGACCGCAGCGGCGGAAAACACGGCAACAAAGGCGTTGAAGCGGCTATTGCGGCGATTAAGATGGCGGGGTTGTAGGTAGTTCACAGTTTACGGTTGACAGTCAATCGCGGAAGTGGGATGATTTAAGTAGCCGATTGACTATTCTTT
>CAZIBV010000067.1:0-13806 GCA_964537345.1 uncultured Flavobacterium sp.
CTTTTTTCGTTTGAAAAAAAGTCGGCGCAGTCGGCCTGACGGCCTCGTGCCGCCGTGCATCGCGGTCCTGATCGATATCGCGGTGAGGGAAGTGCCTTAGATTGAAAGATTTATCGTAAACAGGCAACTTATATCTTTCGGTATCCGCAATTTACTGTAAACTGTACACTGTACACTGTAAACCGACAACCGACAACCAAAAATCACCCCTTTCCGGATTTCCCAATACAAAACTCACAATCAGCCGCTACCGGGCATTCCTCATGGCGAGGGTTAGTGGGGCGACAGGTGTCTCGTCCCAGGAATGAAAGCGCCATTCCAACGTTGTGCCAGATTTCTCGGGGCAAAAGATTCATTAAATCCTTCTCGACTTTGTCACCAGTGCTTGCATCTGAGAGTCCGATGCGCTTTGCAACCCGGATAACATGAAGGTCGACTACGATTCCTTCGGCACTTTGCCCCGCCTCACGCAAAATGACATTGGCTGACTTCCGGCCGATCCCCTTATGCGCCAATAATTCATCCATAGAAAGTGGAATATCGCCCTCGGTACCAATATTATTGGCCATGTCGAGTAGCCAGGAAATCTTGGTTCGGTGGTTGCGGATGCTACTTAGGTATGAGGTAAGTTCAGCAGTGTTGGCCGCAGCAAAATCCTGAAGTGTCGGGTAGCGCTCAAACAGGCGTGGCGCAATCTTGTTGACCGCATTATCAGAGGTCTGCGCTGCCAAAACTACCATCACCAAAAGTTGATAAATATTCTCGAAACGCAGCGGGTGCCCCTGATTTTCATATTTTTTGATCAGCGGTTCCAAAATCCGGCCCCAGTTCTTTTGGTTGGCCTCCATCACTCTTTAAAGTCAACCGACGCCGAATTTACGCAGTAACGCAAGCCGGTTTGGGTAGGTCCGTCGTCAAAAACGTGTCCCAAATGGCCGCCACAACTGGCGCAAAGGATTTCCGTACGGAGCATTCCAAACGATGTATCCTTCAAATATTCAATTTTTCCCGGAAGCGCGTCGTCAAACGAAGGCCATCCGCATGAAGATTTAAACTTTGAATCACTGGCAAACAAAGGCTCGCCGCATCCGCCGCAAACGTAGGTTCCGTGGTCAAAATGAAGATTGTATTTGCCCGTGCCGGCCATCTCGGTACCTTTTCGGCGCAAAATTCTAAAGCGCTCTGGTCCGAGTTGCCCAAGCCATTCTTCGTCGGTTTTAACGATTGGATATTTGCTCATATCTTCTTGGTTTGATTTTATAAAAAGTGGGGGCCGGGTTAGTTTTTGCCCGGAATAAATTTAATCGCTACCGAGTTGGTACAATAACGGTTACCGGTTGTTTCCTGTGGTCCGTCGTCAAAAACGTGCCCCAAGTGGCCACCGCAACTCGCGCACATCACCTCGATGCGTTCCATCCCATAACTCAAGTCAGTTTCATAAACCACCGATCCCTTAATAGCGCGGTCAAATGACGGCCACCCGCAATGGGTGTCAAATTTGTGGTCAGAATCAAACAGTTTGGCGTTGCATCCGGCGCAAACGTAAACGCCTTTGTCAAAATGATTTACGTACTCACCGGTGTGCGGTCGTTCGGTTCCCTTATTTCGCAACACGTCGTATTGGGCTGGCGTTAATTGCTGCCGCCACTCCCGATCTGTTTTATTTATGGGAAATTTTGAGTTGCTTTGCTGGCCGGGTTCCTTGACTTGTCCAGTGCAGGATGCCAATGCAAAAAACAAAAAAGCTGTCCATGTTTTCATAGCGTAAAATCGATTGTACGTTTGATAACGTTTCTTTCTCCAAGAATTTTTCTGTGCCCAAGGCCGTTTGTGATCATCAGTTCACCGTTTTTTAAGTGACTGTGGATGTGATACGCGCAACTGACCGGAACTTCCAGATCATTTTCATCGTGAATGACAAGCACCGGGATGTCAACCTCTGCAGCCGCACGATAGGACGAAAAATCATCCATGATTTCGTGTCGTGTCTTTTCAAAGTACTTGCAAAGTTTCTTACCTATGGCGGGCTTCAATCCAAGCTGACGGATAAACTCATCGATGATGTCCTGGATTACGTCACCGCTGCCGATACACACCGCTTTTTTGACGGTAAATCCGCGTTTGAGCGCATTGAGGATCGACATGCCTCCCAGTGAATGGCCCACAGCTGCGTCAAAAGGACCAAAAAGCCTTTCAATTTCCAGTATGGAGGCAATGAACTCCGGCATTATCGAGGTTTTTCCCGACGATTTCCCGTGCGCCGGGGCATCAAAACTCACCACGGTATAACCGAGTTTTACGTATTCATCGGCAAATTTTACCAGTTGCGTCCCACGTCCGGACCATCCGTGAACCAAAAGGATTTTCTTGCTGCCAGTTCCCACCTGATAGGTCATCACGTCTTTTTTGATAGATTTGACGTGAATCATTTGTTTAATGGAGTTAGTATCCATCTGAATTTCGCGTTTGGGGAGTTTGTGACGGATGGGCGTCGTAAAGAGTTTAGCCAGGAAAGGAGTCAGTAGCTTGGGTGATACAGTTTGCATTACCTTGCAACTGACAATTATCGACTTTGGAATTTTCATCGGGGGCATAGGTTTGTCCAAAGGTATGGCGAATACTTAAATACGAATCTTAAAGAATCGTCAATAATGCATAACTGTAAATTTTTGACGGTTTCATATAATTGACGGACTTACACTTTTTGTAATTTTAACGCTCAAAACAAAAGTCATGAAAAGAACGAATCTTTTGGTCGCGATCTCGGCAATATTGCTGGGAGTGGCCTGTACCACCAAAAACCCGTTTACGGGGCAGAACAATCTGAATTTCGTTTCAAACGATCAACTTTTTCCCTCAGCCTTTGCGCAATACAAACAGTTTTTGTCTGAAAATAAAGTAGTTACCGGCACGGCCGATGCCAAACGAGTCGAGTCGGTTGGTATCAAAATCAAGAACGCTGCTGAAAAATACTTGGCTTCCCTTGGCCAAACCGATTATCTTAAAGGCTATGCATGGGAGTATAAGCTCGTCGAGGACAAAGCCATCAATGCCTGGTGTATGCCGGGTGGGAAAATCGTGGTCTACACCGGAATCCTTCCTGTCACCAAGGACGATGCTGGCTTGGCGACCGTAATGGGGCACGAGGTGGCGCACGCCTTGGCTAATCACGGAGCCCAGCGAATGAGCGCTGCCCAGTTACAACAATTGGGTGCCGCGGGAGTAGCGGTTGCCACCGGAGGACAGAGCGAGGCTACGCAGCAAATTGCCATGCAAGCCTATGGTGCCGGGTCGAATGTGCTTGGAATGCTGCCTTTTAGCCGTAAGCACGAGAACGAAGCCGATATGATTGGCATCAAACTGATGGCCATAGCCGGATACAATCCTGACAATGCGCTTTTATTCTGGCAAAGGATGTCGGCTGCGTCGGGTGGAGGAGCACCACCGGAAATTTTAAGTACGCACCCGTCTGATGCCACGCGTATCGCCAATATCAAGAAACTGATCCCTCAGGCCAAAGTCGAAGCTAAAAAGTTTGGCGTGACCTTTAAATAATCGCATGGCGGATTATCTTTCGTAAAAAATAAGCCCCCGGTTTTTAAACTGAGGTTAAATAAAGTATCTTCGAAGCTGCTGCGGCAGCTTTTTTTTATGGAAAAATTTCCCAAAGGACATCCTAAACTGCTACACGCCTGGGCTATGTATGACTGGGCGAATTCAGTATATACGTTGGTCATCACCTCGGCCATATTTCCCATTTTTTACAACTCCCTTTTTGATAAGTCCGATCCTTATGTCAACTTTTTAGGCATCAGTTTTAAGAATTCGGCCTTGATCAGTTTTGTGACGGCCGCTGCATTTTTGTTGGTGGCCGCGCTTTCTCCTGTCATGTCGGGCATAGCAGATTACGCCGGAAACAAAAAGTCATTTCTGAAATTCTTTTGCTACCTGGGCGCTTTTTCCTGTATCGGGCTCTACTGGTTTGACCTCGACATGATTTATCCGGGGATACTTTGTTATTTTCTGGGACTGATAGGGTTCTGGGCCAGCCTGGTGTTCTACAACTCGTACTTGCCGGACATCGCCTTTAAAAGCCAGCAGGACGCCTTGAGTGCGCGCGGATTTTCAATGGGGTATATCGGCAGCACGATTTTGCTGGTCATCAACCTGGCGATGGTCACGATGCCGGAGACTTTCGGGATTACGGGTACAAGTTCTGAAGCTGCAGTCAAGGCGATGCGCTACTCGTTTGTCATGGTAGGTGTATGGTGGATTCTCTTTAGTCAATACACCTATTATTATCTTCCCAAAGGCAACCGAAACGCCGACAAAATCACCCCCGATGTCGTGGCCAACGGTTTTAAGGAACTCAAAAAAGTCTGGGACTACATCAAATTGGACTTGTCGTTAAAGCGGTATCTGTACGGATTTTTTGTGTCGAGCATGGCGGTCCAGACGGTTATGTTGATCGCCACGTACTTTGGCGCGCAGGAAATTAAATGGGAAAGTGAGGACCAGGGACGGATAGGTCTGATTGTATGCATTTTGCTGATCCAACTGGTAGCGGTTCTCGGGGCTTTTCTCACGTCGCGGGCATCGGGTAAGTTTGGGAATTTGCCGGTGCTGATTACGATCAACATCTTTTGGTTGGGACTGTGTGTCGCCGCTTGGTTTATCGTCCTTCCCGTGCATTTTTACATTATGGCTACAATGGTTGGGCTCGTCATGGGCGGAATCCAATCGCTCTCTCGTTCGACGTATTCGAAATTTTTGCCTGAAACCCAGGACACCGCATCGTTTTTCAGTTTTTACGATGTGACGGAAAAGGTGGGCATCGTGATCGGGATGTGCGTTTACGGCCTTGTCGACCAGATCACCGGCAGTCCGCGTCTTGCAATCGTATTTTTGGGCGCTTTCTTTTTTACGGCGGTAATCCTGCTAAGACGTGTTCCCAAACCTGAAGGACGGATCGAAGATTGACAAAAAGTATCGCCAATGTAGCCGCGTTTCTTATATTTGAAAAAATTTACCCAATGATAAAAAACAAGATTGCCCCACTGTTTCTGATGCTGGTTGCCATATTCTCTCTTGGCGCCTGTAATGACGTCGAGCCTATCGATCCCGCCATCGACCTGACGCCCAACAATCCGCCCGGACCCACACCCAGTAATCCCGGGATTTTTAAAGTTGACATCGACGGTCAAACCTATACGGCATCGGCCACAACCGTGTTTATTACCGGTGGTTCGATACAGATTTCGGCCGTGAGGGCTCAGGGCGATTCCTTTGGCATCTTGCTCAGTGGCAATACAGCAGCAACGTATCAGGCCCATGAAAACCTGATTGCCTACAATCCAGCCGGCTCGGAATACGGTTACTGGGGCGTTAATCCCGACAATCCAAATTCATCAACCGGAACCATCACCGTAACCAATATCGATACGGCCAACAAGCGTATTTCCGGAACGTTCAGTTATACGGGTTATTGGAGTGACGATTTGGCTACCGGGTTTGCACCCAAATCCTTCACGAATGGGGTGTTCACCAATCTTCCGTATGTCACCGATAGTCCGTCGGGCGATACATTTCTGGCCAAGATAAACGGTGTCGATTTTAATCAGAATGACCTGTTGGCTATGACACTGGGCGCTGGTAATGACGAGTTTATTGCCATAGCAGCCTCCAATGCGGTGGGCAACGAATTGACCGTTGGCATTCGAAGTTCGATGGGCCCCGGGACGTATGCCATCACGGGTGTAGCCACTGACGACGCCCAGATCAACCTGGCATTATCGCCAAATGACATGGCTACCGGCGCAATTTCCGGCAGTGTCACCGTTCAGCAAAAAACCGCCACGCGCATCAAAGGCGTATTCTCGGGCGTTGTGGTGATTGATGGGACCAATTATTCAATCACTCAAGGCAGTTTTGACGTAGAATACTAATTGAATTCAAACGACCAAATACAAAAATCCGCGGACAAGCGGATTTTTTTGTGGTATGAAAATTGGCACTATCTGAAAATGACGGATAATTGCGCATTACGTCGATTTTACCAAAAACGCATTTAATCTTGTCATACCTTTGCTTGTAATTATTACCAACTGAAACCTGACACGACGACCTTATGTCATATCACAATATCTTCACTTTTGACAATTTGTCACTTCACGATTTTGATTCCGATGCCGAGCTGATTCCGCTGATGACGCCCGAGGATGAAGCTGAAATGTACAATGAGGAACTTCCCGCGACACTGCCCATTTTGCCACTCAGGAACACCGTTTTGTTCCCGGGAGTGGTGATTCCTATCTCGGCCGGTCGCGACAAATCCATCAAACTGATCAACGACGCGAATGCGGGTGACAAAATCATCGGTGTGGTCTCACAGATCAATGAGGAAGATGAAGACCCCACCAAGAACGACATCAATAAAATAGGAACGGTTGCGCGCATCCTCAGGGTTTTAAAAATGCCCGACGGAAACGTAACGGTTATTCTACAGGGTAAAAAGCGGTTTGCCATCGACGCGGTAATTGCGGAAAAACCCTACATGAAAGCGACCATTAAGGAGGTTCCTGAAAAACGTCCGGGTGTTCACGACAGTGAGTTTATGGCGATTGTTGAATCAATCAAGGAACTTGCGATCCAGATTATCAAGGAAAGCCCAAATATCCCGACTGAGGCGACTTTTGCGATCAAAAACATTGAGAGCCATTCGTTTCTGATCAATTTTGTATCGTCAAACATGAACCTGACGGTACGCGAAAAGCAGGATTTGCTCTCGATGAATTCGCTAAAGGAACGCGCCCTTGAGACGTTGCGTCACATGAACATCGAATTGCAAAAGCTGGAACTCAAAAATGACATCCAGTCAAAAGTGCGTTCTGATTTAGACCAACAGCAGCGCGAATACTTTTTGCATCAGCAAATGAAAACCATCCAGGAAGAACTGGGTGGGGTGACGCATGATCAGGAAATCGAAGACATGCGCCAAAAAGCCAAGTCCAAGAATTGGGACGATAAAACCCGTCAGCATTTTGAAAAAGAACTCTCAAAAATGCAGCGGATGAATCCTCAGGCGCCTGATTTTGGCATCCAGCGAAATTACCTCGAACTCATCCTCGAACTTCCGTGGGGCGAATGTTCTGAAGACAATTTTGATTTGAAACGCGCTCAAAAAATTCTTGACCGGGACCACTTTGGTTTGGAAGATGTCAAAAAGCGCATTATCGAACACCTGGCTGTGCTTAAACTCCGCAAGGATATGAAGTCGCCGATCATTTGCCTTACCGGGCCTCCGGGTGTTGGTAAAACGTCTATCGGTAAGTCAGTGGCTGAAGCACTCGGTCGCCAGTACGTCAGGATTTCCCTTGGCGGATTGCGCGATGAGGCTGAAATCCGCGGCCACCGTAAAACTTATATCGGCGCCATGCCCGGGCGCATCATCCAAAGTCTAAAAAAAGCAGGAAAATCAAATCCGGTGTTTGTGCTCGACGAGATTGACAAACTTGCGATGGGGAACCAGGGCGACCCTTCGTCGGCTTTGCTGGAGGTACTCGATCCTGAACAGAACAAGGAATTTTACGATAATTTTCTGGAGATGGGTTACGATCTGTCAAAAGTGCTGTTTATCGCAACTTCCAATAATATTTCAGCTGTTCAGCCTGCCTTGCGCGACCGAATGGAAATTATCCGCATGACGGGATACACCACCGAGGAAAAGGTTGAAATTGCCCGAAAACACTTGTTTCCAAAACAGCTCAAGGAACACGGCTTGACGGCCAAACATTTGTCAATCGGCAAAAAGCAACTGGAGAAAATCGTCGAAGGCTATACCCGAGAATCAGGGGTTCGCGGCCTGGAATCTAAGATCGCACAGGTCATCCGCTATGCCGCAAAAGCTGTGGCAATGGAGGAGGAGTACAACGAAAAAATCACCGACGCCGATATTGAAACCATCCTGGGTGCGCCAAAAATGCAACGAGACAAATATGAGAACAACGATGTGGCGGGCGTGGTCACAGGTCTGGCGTGGACATCGGTAGGTGGCGATATTCTGTTTATTGAATCGTTGATTTCCAAAGGAAAAGGTTCGATGACCTTGACCGGTAATTTAGGTTCGGTGATGAAGGAATCAGCCACGATTGCGCTCGAATACATCAAGGCCAACGCCGAGATTTTTGGAATCGATCCGGAGATCCTGCAAAAGTACAACATCCACATCCACGTACCGGAGGGCGCCACGCCAAAGGACGGCCCGAGCGCCGGTATTGCAATGCTGACCTCGCTGGTATCGCTGCTAACCCAACGAAAAGTTAAGAAACACCTGGCGATGACGGGCGAAATCACCCTGCGCGGAAAAGTTCTCCCCGTTGGCGGCATCAAGGAAAAAATATTGGCGGCCAAGCGGGCCAACATCAAGGAAATTATCCTATGCGCCGAGAACAAACGGGACATTGACGAAATCAACCCAACCTACTTGGAAGGACTTAAGTTTCATTATGTGACCGAGATGTCGGAGGTTATAGAGTCGGCGCTGACCAACCAAAAGGTAAAGGGTGCCAAGGTTTTGAATTAAATTGTAAGGATTACAGTTTTCCTGTATACGGGATTGCGGAAATTCCGGTATTTTGGTACCGGGGAGGGGCCGGTTGGGTTCCCTAATGAAACCCGAAAAAACGACAAGGCAGAAAAACTGCCAAAATTGTTAAATGTATAGAAGTCCGGCTTGTAACCTTGCCGGATTTTTTGTTTTAACCTATCTGAATTTATTTATCACAGGCCCGGTGCCGGATTTTTCATACGGCTTTGATATCCGCCCTGCAAAAAAATAATATCTTCGCAAATGCGTTATGACGCAAACCTCCGCTATGTTTAAAAACCTCGGCTATTTGTTGATTCTGTTATGCTGCCCGGCAATGGCGCAGGTTGGAGGTCAGCACGTATACCAGTTTTTAGGCATGGTAACCTCGCCCCGGCAGGCAGCACTTGGCGGCAAAGTCATCACGATTTATGACAACGACGTCAACCAGGCACACTTTAATCCGGCTACCATCAACGCCGAGATGAACAACCGCCTGGCGCTTAACTACGGCAGCTATTTTGGCGAGGTGACATACGGAACTGCCGCATATGCCTACACCTATGACCGGCACGTACAAACGTTTCATGCCGGAGTGAATTACGTCAACTACGGAACTTTTGAAGGATACGACGAGAATGGGGTCGCTACCGCCGAATTTACCGGTAGTGAAATCGCCCTTTCATTTGGGTATGCCTACAATGTTCCTTACACAGACATTTATGTTGGTGGAAACTTCAAAGCGATTTCGTCGACCCTGGAAACCTACAATTCGTTTGGCGCCGCCGTCGATCTGGGCGCGATCTACGTCAATGAAGACAACGGGCTCAACGTGGCCTTGTCGCTTAGAAATATGGGGATGCAGATTACCCGCTATGCCGAAACGCGCGAGACTTTGCCCTTTGAAATACTGGCGGGCATTTCGCAAAAACTTGAAAACGTCCCGTTGCGCTGGCATCTTACGCTCGAGAACTTGCAACAATGGAATGTGGCTTTTTCCAATCCGGCACGGGCCGAGGGTACCCTTGACGGCGGAACCCAGGAGGAAAAGGTGTCGTTTTTTAACAATGCCCTGCGCCACGTCATCATTGGCGCCGAACTGTTTCCCGATCGCGGTTTTAACGTCCGCATAGGCTACAACTTTCGTAGGGGCGAAGAGCTTCGCGTGGTCGACCAGCGACATTTTTCCGGAATTTCGGCCGGATTCGGACTCAGGATCAACCGACTGAAATTCAATTATTCCTATTCCCGATACACGTTGGCCGCCGATACCAGCCTGTTTGGGCTAACCATTAATTTTGGAGATGAAGACTAAGATCATCATTGCCATCGACGGTTTTTCGTCAACCGGAAAGAGTACGCTTGCCAAACAGCTTGCGTCGCACCTTGGCTATGTTTATGTCGATACCGGAGCGATGTACCGCGCCGTGACTTTATTCGCACTGGAAAACGGCTACATTGGCGAGGATTTTTTTGACCGCGAAACCCTGGTGCAAAGTCTGCCGTACATCAAACTTCACTTTGAATTCAATCCGTCACTTGGCTTTGCCGAAATGTTTCTCAACGGACGCAATGTTGAAAATGACATCCGCAGCATTCACGTTTCGGGCTTTGTCAGCCGCATTGCCGAGGTATCGCAGGTGCGTGCCAAACTCGTGGAACAGCAAAAGGAAATGGGCAGGAGCAAGGGCATTGTGATGGATGGCCGTGACATCGGCACCGTGGTTTTTCCTGACGCCGAACTGAAAATTTTTATGACAGCCAGCCCTGAAACCCGTGCGCGCCGACGCTATGATGAGCTCGTTGCCAAAGGCCAACAAGTTTCGTATGAGGACGTGTTCAATAACGTTACCCAGCGCGACCGGATTGATACCAGCCGTGAAGATTCGCCGCTTCGCAAGGCCCAGGACGCCATCGAAATCGACAACTCAAACCTGACCAGGGAGGAGCAGTTTGCAAAAGTTCTGCAATATGTTGAGGAGAAGGGAGGAGGATTTTAGATTTTAGATTTCAGATTTCAGATTTGGAATTTGGAATTTGGATTTTGGGATTTGGAATTTCAGAATTTCAGAGTGGGATTTCAGAATGTTGACGCTGTTGGTATTTGGAATTTGTCTTTTCTATTTTGGCTTTCGTCTTTCGTCTTTCGACTTTGGAATTTCACCCAAACCGGCAAAGTTCCAATTTAACCTAAAACAAACTGTCAACCGTCAACTGCTAATTGCTAATCACCAAAAGCTAACCGCTAAATCATTCTCCCCTTTCAACTTTTTTTATAGTTTTACACCCTAACCAACCAAAACTCTATGAACATTAAATTACGCTTGACGGTCATGAGCTTCCTGCAATTCTTTGTATGGGGCGCCTGGCTGATAACCATTGCAACATATTTTTTCAACAGCCCGATGGCGGCAGGAGAGAATGCGGGAGCCAAATTTGGGGCGATATTTTCGACATTGGCGCTTTCATCCTTGTTTATGCCGGCCATTACCGGAATTCTGGCCGATAAATGGATAAACGCTGAACGGCTTTACGGCATGTTGCACATTGCGTACGGATTGGTATTGCTTTATGTCCCATATGTGACCGATGCAGATACGCTCTACTACGTCATCTTCGCGGCCATGATTTGCTATATGCCAACCATTTCGCTTTCCAACTCGATTGCGTACACCATCCTGAAAAACAATGAATACGACGTGGTCAAAGTGTTTCCGCCCATCCGGGTTTGGGGAACCATAGGCTTTATCGTCGCCATGTGGATCACGAACCTTACTGGTAGCAAGGCTAGCGCCGATCAGTTTATCATTGCTTCGGTTGCGGCTATTTTACTTGGTATTTTCTCGTTCACGTTGCCAAAATGCCCGCCTCCGAGAACTATCGCCGAGAATGCCGGTTTAATCGATCAGCTGGGATTGCGTGGTTTTGCGCTTTTGGCCAACTACAAAATGGCGCTGTTTTTCATGTTTTCAATGCTTTTGGGCGGTGCACTACAGTTGACCAACATGTATGGCGATACTTTTCTGGACGACTTTAAAAACAACCCGCTTTACGGTCCGGAATCGTTTGTGGTAAAGTATTCGACCATCATCATGTCGATTTCACAAATTTCCGAAACCGTTTTTATCCTTACCATTCCGTTTTTCCTCAAGCGATTTGGAATCAAGATGGTGATGTTGTTCTCCATGATTGCCTGGGTTTTGCGTTTCGGGCTTTTTGCCTACGGCGATCCTGCCGACGGTCTTTGGATGATTATTCTTTCGTGCATTATTTACGGAATGGCTTTCGATTTTTTCAACATCTCAGGCTCCCTGTTTGTAGAAACCACAACCGATGCTTCCATACGTTCGAGCGCGCAAGGACTTTTTATGATGATGACCAATGGACTGGGCGCGTTTTTGGGAAGCAAAATCAGCGGCTGGGCAATTGATTCGTTTTACACGCTGCCCGGCGGCGAGAAAGATTGGCACCATATCTGGCTCGCTTTTGCCATCTATGCAGCCATCGTGGCCGTAGCCTTTGCGATACTTTTTAAACACAAGCACAACCCCAGCGATGTCGCCAACGTCGCACACTAATATTCAAAGCCGTCTTTTTTAAGCGGCTTTTTTTTATCGCTTCATCGAAAAGTGACCGCGGTGTTCTATGCCATTTTCGCGAACCACGACAAACCAGTAATCGGTTGACGGAAGCATACGGCCGTTTAAGGTTCCGTCCCAACCAACGGCGTCGGGTAAAATACTCGTAATCAGTTTTCCGTATCGGTCAAAAACAAACGTCTTTAAGCCGGGTTCGGCCTCGGCAAACTTAACGCGCCAAAAATCATTGAACCCATCGCCGTTTGGCGTAAAAAACCGCGGATACATCAAAAGGAAAACATTCTGCGTAATCATCCCGCACGCCTCGCTGAGCACGTAAACCGTGTAGGCGCCGGGCAAGAGATTTTCAAAAACACCTGATTCCTGAAAATTCACGCCGTCGATAGAGTACAAATACTCGCCCTGCGGATTGCTGAGCGAAACACTTATTGTATTGTCCTGGTCGGTCCAATCGGTTGTTTTAATCGATGCGATGGCAGGCGGAGCCGATGGCGTTACGGTAAACGGATATTCGGCCACGCAAAAGCCGTTACTTACCGTGAGGGTGTAATTGCCGGGCTCTGAAAACGTGGCTGTTGGTCCCGTCTGTCCGTCTGACCATTGATACGAAACCATTCCCGCGGGAGCGGTTACCACCACCGACTCTCCCTGGCAAACCGGATATTGGGTGGCAAAATCCAAACTTGGAACAGGTTGCGCCATCAAGTCAAACGAAGTCACCGCAAAACAACTTGAAGCCAGGTGCCCAAGCCGCACGTAAACGGTAGTGCTGGCTGATGTGATCGACGATGGAATGGCATTGATGGCATTTTCGGCATCGGTTTGTGACAGATAATAAGTGACGTTGTAGTTTGCCGGATTTTGCGAACCCAAAATGATGGAGTTGTTCAGTGTCAGGTCAAAAACTCCTTCGCCCGATGCTGCGTCTGCGCAAACCATCAAGGGAGGAATATCATCGGGTGACGGAACCTGCGCCACCGACGGCAAATTTCCTATGTTGACCATGATGTTACGGATATGTCCACAGGCGTGCTGCACTTCAAACTCATACGTGGCCGATTCCAGCTGCTCAAAAATATTGCTGTTGCCATTGTCGACCACAAATGACGTATCGCCGTTTTTGGATTTGATTTTATACGTCAGTGGCGGAACTCCGTTGGTGTAGATGGCGATGTCTGAAAACTGCCCGTCGCAGGTAAGGCGTTCGAGTCCGGTGATCTCAAAGCCGTCGTTAAAGTCAAATTCGGCAAGGGTTTCAAAGCAATCCTGAAACCCGCCGCCATCCTGTCCGTTTGCAAAACTCTGAAAACGCTTCAGCACTCGGAATGTTCCCGTAAAACCAAAATTGTAATTGATGGCGTTGTTGGTAAGCGAAAGCGCGGTCGCGTTGGTTGGAACTGTACCTTCCACATAGGGTGCGCCTGTTTGAGGATGTCTCCACACTCCGGCGACCAGTTTTTGCAGCCAGTAAGTTGGAGAGACGCCGTTGGCCGTATGGGTGAGTTCCAGATCAAATGATCCGCAGTACCGTGTGACCTCGTAGCTGTTTTCTACGACCTGATAGCCTGCAACCGAAACATTAACCGCCGCATGGAGGTTTCCGCAGGAATCCAAAAGGTCAAA
>CAZIBV010000068.1:0-13281 GCA_964537345.1 uncultured Flavobacterium sp.
CGTCAAGTGCCGTGACAAGCGCCTCGCCAATACCAAGACTGGTGATGAGTTCATCGGTTTTATAAAAATCTGAAAGCGGATAGTTTTCAGCCGTCATCTTGATCGCCTTTCGGTCATTGGCCGTAAAAGCCCGGAGAGCATGCTGGATTTTAAGACCAAGTTGCGCCAATACGCCCGACGGAACGTCCATTGGGTTTTGCGTAATAAAATAAACACCGATGCCTTTGGAGCGGATCAACTTGACAATCGTCTCGATCTGCTGCAACAGCGCGCTGCTCGCTTCATTAAAAATCAAGTGCGCCTCATCGATAAATATTACGAGTTCAGGTTGACCGGAGTCGCCCTGTTCCGGCATCTGCTGATAGATTTCGGCTAATAAACTCAGCATAAAAGTAGAAAACAGCTTGGGCTTGTCCTGAATGTCGTTAAGCCTCAGGATATTGACGTAGCCGCGCCCGTTTTGATCAAGTCGCATCAAATCATCTATATCAAATGAAAGCTCTCCAAAAAAACGATCGCCACCTTGCTGTTCGAGTTCCAGTATTTTTCGCAGGATGATGCCAGTGGTGGATGTTGAAATCCGTCCGTACGTGGCTTCAAGTTCGTCCTTGCCTTCCTCCGTAATATAGTTGATGGCCTTTTTCATGTCTTTAAGGTCAAGCAACGCCATTTTGTGGTCGTCGCAAAACTTAAAAATTACCGACACCACGCCGGCCTGCGTATCGTTGAGGTCGAGGATTCGGGAAAAAAGCACCGGGCCAAACTCTGAAACAGTCGCGCGAAGACGTACGCCGCCTTGTTCAGACAAGGTCAAAAGTTCGACCGGAAATCCTGAAGTTGAATAAGGAATGCCGATTTTTTGGTGTCGTTCGGTGATAAAGCCTTTTTCCTCACCGGGTTGGGCAATGCCGGAAAAATCACCTTTAATATCCATCATCAGGCTTGGGATTCCGGCCAGTGAAAGCTGTTCGCAAAGAACCTGGATTGTTTTTGTTTTTCCCGTACCGGTGGCGCCAGCAATCAGTCCGTGGCGGTTTAGGGTTTTAAGCGGGATCTTTACCTGAGCTTCAGTTACGGGGTGTCCGTCAAGCATGGCAGCACCCAAACTGACAAAGCCCCCTTTTGGTGAATATCCAGTGGTGATCTGGCTGATGAATTTTTCTTTATTGTCCATCGTTTGTAAGAGTTATAAGACGCAAGTTATAAATTAATGTGAAACCGATACTACACCCAATCTTTGTCCGTTTAAGATTCCGTCTCCCGGATAAATGATTGATTCAAAAAACCTTGATTTTTGCCGGTTCGGCAAATGCCGATTTTGTCAAGCGGACAAGGGGTTTAAGCCTATGTTACCATTTCCCAATTATATTAAAAAAAGTTTGTTTATTTAAACTAAAAATATAAATTTGCCGCTATTCTATTAACAAAATCGGGCCAAAAAACGCTCTTTTTTTTAACCTAAAAATCTAAATTTCAAACTTAATTTTTTTGACCAATGGCAAACGCTAAAAAACAAAGCAGTTCAAACGGAGGAAACGTATTTTCCTTAATCGCAATCATTGCATGTATTGTGGTGGGAGTACTGGTGTGGAAGTTCATCATGGGTAACCCTGCTAACTTTGAAGGTAATGATCCGGACGGACATCCGCTACCAGGAAATTACCTTGCGATGGTTTACAAAGGTGGGGCGGTAGTACCTGTGTTGATGGGGCTGTTCCTGATGGTAGTTGTATTCTCTATCGAGCGTTTCATGGTTATCGGGAAGGCTGCAGGAAAAGGAAACCTGGATGCATTTATGGACAATGTGCAGTCACATGTAAAGAAAGGTGAAATCGATGCGGCTATTGCTGCGTGCGACAAGCAACAAGGATCAGTGGCAAATGCTATCCGTTCGGCACTTGTAAAATACCAGGAAGTTAAAGCAGAAGGTTTGAACAGCGAAGAGGCTGCCGAAACAATCCACAAGGAAATTGAAGAGGCTACCGCTCTGGAAATGCCGATGCTTGAAAAGCACATGACTGTTCTTTCAACGCTGGTATCTTTGGGTACACTGGCAGGTCTTTTGGGAACGGTAACCGGTATGATCAAGGCGTTTGGTGCTCTTGCAACTGCAGGTACTCCTGACCAGGCGATGCTTGCAAACGGTATCTCGGAAGCGCTTATCAACACCGCTACCGGAATTGCAACTTCAGCATTGGCGATTATCACGTATAACTTCTTTACTGCAAAAATCGATACGCTGACTTACTCAATCGACGAGGCTGCGTCAACAATTGTAAATACTTACCGTCGTTTTCGCGGAGCTGCAAAATAATTTTGGATTAAAACCAACCTTATTAAAGTTTTAATCATCTAAAAATTACAAATGGCTAAAGTAAAATCACAAAAGAAGATGACGTCGATCGACATGACCGCTATGTGCGACGTGGCCTTCCTTTTGCTTACGTTCTTCATCTTGACAGCAACGGCCAAGCAACCGGAACCACTTCCTGTCGATACGCCTGCATCAACCGTGCAGACAAAACTGCCGGAAAGCGATTTGGCCACCATCACTATCGGTAAAGGAAAAGTATTCTTTGGCGTTACCGGAAAAGAGGTTCGGAAACAGACTCTCGAGATGATGGCTCAAAAGTATAATGTTACGTTTACGCCCGAGGAAGTTGAGCGCTTTGCCCTGATTGATGAATTTGGGGTGCCAATTCAAAACCTGAGTGAAATCATCGCCATGAGCGGTGCCGATCGGAACAAGCCAAACCTGCAGCCGGGAATCCCCAAGGATTCAACCGACAACCAATTGGCCGACTGGATTCAGTTTTCACGCCGCGCTACGATTGACGTAGCCAACAAAGAGCTCAACATTGCCATCAAGGGTGATGCTAAAGAGGAGTATCCTGAAATCAAGAAAGTGATGGATATTCTGCAGAATCAAAAAATCAACAGTTTTAACCTCGTCACTGGTTTAAGAGGTGCCGACTTTTAATGTAAAGAAACAAAATGGCTGAATTAAATACCGGCGATTCCGGTGGCAAGAAAGGCAGTAAGAAAGTCAGGAGTAAAAAACTGAATTCAAAAGTTGACCTAACGGCAATGGTGGATTTGGCGTTCCTGCTGATTACCTTCTTTATGCTTACCACCTCATTGTCCAAGCCGCAGTCGATGGACCTTGGCCTTCCAGACAAGGACGAGGATCCGTCAAAAAACAAAGACGTCAAGGTTGATGAAAACCGTACGATGACTTTGTTGCTGGGCGACAATAATAAAATGATGTATTATATGGGAATCCTTAATACCCCGATGGCTCCCAAAGAGATTGCTTACGGTAAGGCCGGCATCCGTGCTGAGATCATAAAGCGCAAGAAATCGGTTTTGGAATACACCGGGAATAAGGATAAAGGTTTGATCGTAATCATCAAACCAAGTAAGAAATCAACCTACCGCAACCTTGTTGACGCGTTGGATGAGATGGCCATATCTGATGTGCCAACTTATGCGATCGTTGACATAACGCCGGAGGAAAGTCAAATCCTGGAAGGTAAGGCCGCAGCCTCACCAGCTCCTTAACTCGTAGTATTATGAAAGTAGATTTATTAGCCGGTAAATGGCTGGACATCGTATTTGAGGGCCGAAACAAAGTTTACGGTGCCTACGAGCTGCGCAAGGATAATTCCAAGACGACTACTGTTGCGTTCGTAATTGGTGCAGTAATTTTTGCGCTGATGATCAGTATCCCGCTTATTGTAAGCATGCTTCCTGAATCATCCAGTGAAGACACGACCATCGACAAGAAAATCGTAACCGTTAAGCTTCCTCCTAAAAAGGAGATTCCTAAAAACCTTCCGCCGCCACCGCCGCCGCCACCAAAAGTGGATCAGGTGAAATTTGTTAAGCCTGTTGTGGCTAAAGCTGAAGAGGTAGTTGAAGAACCACCAAAAATCAAGGAAATCGTCGACAAGAAACTGGGCGCCGAGACCATCAAGGGTGATCCTGACGCTCCTCTGACAGTTGAACCTGTGGGCAACGGGCCTGGCGATGTAATTGAAGAAGACAACACTATTTACAACATGGCCGGTATCGAGGTTAAAGCCGAATTCCCCGGAGGTGTTGATAAATTCCGTCAATTTGTAGCCAACAACTACCGCGTTCCGGAAGATTTGACCCGTGGCGGCAACGTGTTTGTATCGTTCGTAGTCGAGAAAGACGGAACGATGTCAGACATCAAGGTTATCCGCGACGTTGGTTCCGGTACAGGTGCCGAGGCGATCCGGGTGTTGAAATCAATCAAGACACGTTGGACACCGGGTGAACAAAACGGCAAAAAAGTGCGGATGCTCTTTAGTATGCCAATCAAGGTTCAGGTTGCCGAATAATGAGCGACGAAACACATGAAACCCTACAGAAGAAATCGCCAAAACAGCGATTTCTTCTTGTTATTGGAATTCTCTTCTTTTTGGTCTATCTCTTTTTGGGATTGATGGTGATCTTTTGGAAGAGCCTTCCGCTTCAAATGGAATTCAGATACCGGGTTGCTTTGGGCATTGTGTTGATTGTTTACGCAATCATCCGATTCCTGAGGCTGATCAGAGAAAATTAGATGCGAAGAATATTAATATTGGCGATAGCCACAGTAATCGTTTGGAGTTGCAATGACAAGCCCAAAGAAACCATTCTCGATGGATCGCTTGACTTGCTATGCGACGAATCGCTTGTGCCGATAATGGAAGATCAGATCGCCGTTTTTGAAAGCGATTACCGGGCGCGGATCAATCTCAAACCAATGTCGGAGGCTGAAGTGGTCAAGTCAATTCTGGTAAACCCTGGGCAAGTGGCCATTTTGTCACGTGATTTATCGCCCGATGAACTGGCGCATTTTGAGCAAAAGAAAATTTATCCCAAGCGCACGCAGTTTGCCACTGACGCCATTGCGTTTATCCGTAAAAAAGGTAACGATACCTTGATTCGCCTGGAGGATGTTATCGCCTTTGCAAACGGCAAACAAGTTCCCGGAATCAAAGGGTTGGTTTTTGACAATCTCAACTCCGGAACGTACCGCGCCATTGCCCAGTTGGCGGGACTTAAAGCAGTGCCATCGCAAGGTGTTTACTCATTTACCAGTAACGCCGAGGCCATAAAATATGTTGCTGAGAACGAAGGCGTGGTAGGTGTGATAGGCTATAACTGGCTGACACAACCCGAGCCGGGAATGGAACCGCTTGTAAAGCAGTTGTCAGTATTGAGCGTAAAAGGAGAAAAGGAGGGATATTTTGCCCCCACTCAGGAAAACCTTGGGCTTGGAAATTACCCTCTGGCAAGAAATTTGTTTTTGATCAATTGTCAGGGTAAGGAAGGCCCGGGAATGGGATTCGCTTCCTTTATTGCTGGCGAGCGCGGTCAACGCATCATCCTGAAATCAGGATTACTGCCCGTCAGGATGCCAAGCCGCAACATTATCATTCGTAATACCGTTGAATAAGTTTAATTTAAATGTTGACTATGAAAAAGTTTAAAGTACTTAGCGTCGCACTTCTGGCCGCTGGATTTGTCCAGGCACAGGACATTGCCGAAGCCCGCAGAGCAATTGACGCTGAACAATACGATAAAGCCAAAAAAACCTTGAAATCAATTTGGGAAAGCAAGCCTGACGGACGCGTCGCCTTTTTGCTGGGTAATATTTACATGAAGCAAAACGTAGCCGATTCTGCCAAGTTTTACTACCAAAAAGGTTTGGCCGCTCCGGAAAACGGAAAGCTTAACTATATAGGTTTGGGTCAAATTGATCTGGACAACGGAAATACAGCTGCGGCCCGCGCCAACTTTGATTTGGCAACCAAGGACATGCGCAAAAAAGACACCGAGCAACTCATTGCCGTTGCCCGTGCCTACATGAGCGCCGACAAGCCGGATTACAAGGCTGCGATTGCCGCACTTAACAAAGCCAAAACCAACAATCCAAATGATGCGCAGGTTTTGCTCGCGCTGGGTGACGCACATTACGGTGACAAAAACCAGAATGAGGCTTATGCTGCTTATCGCGCTGCATTGGGAATTGACCCGACACTGGTTCGCGCCAAGGTTCAGCAAGGAGTACTGTTAAAAGGTGCCCGCGCCCATGCCGAAGCCGTCAAAACACTTGAAAGTGTAAAAGCATCAAACCCTTCGTACGGTCCGGTATACCGCGAGCTGGCGGAAACCTACTACCTGTGGGGCGTTCACGAACCGCGCAAATACAACGAGCACATCCGCAAAGCGCTTGATTATTACGAGCAATACATGAAGATGACCGACTACTCACTGGCTTCGCGTATGCGCCATGCCGACTTTTTGATCTTGGCCAAAGATTACAAGGCTTTGGAAGTTGAGGCCGAAAAAATGCGTCAGCTGGACAAGGTCAACCCAAGGATTTTGCGTTACCTGGGTTATTCAGCTTACGAAAATGGAAATGCACAGGTTGCCATCGAGTCGCTTAATGAGTTTATGGGCAATCCGTCCAACAAAGTCATCGCCCGCGACCATATGTATTTGGGACTTGCCAAGCTTAAAGTTGCTAATAAAGCCGATGGAACAATGGATGAAGCGCTGTTTGCACAGGGGATTGCTGATATCCAGAAGGCTGTTGACATGGAAATCACCATGACCAATGATCTGTCGGAAGTTGGTAAGAAATTGTTCTCGGACAAGAAATACCTGGAAGCATCAAAGGTTTTTGGAATAGCGATCAGCAATCCGGAATCGCGCAATTATACTGAAGATATTTTGTATTACGCCATCACCGTCCACACTGTTAACCGCTCGCTTGAAGCCGACAAGGTTGATGCCGCATCGGTTGAAAAGGCCATGGCCGGATTGGATCTCATCATCCAAAAATACCCGGAATACCAGGATGCCTACTACCACAAAGCCCGTCTTAGTCGACTGGTAGGCAAAGATGATATTATGGCCCAGGAGTATGAGAACTATATGAAGACCGTTACTGCCAAAGGCGATGAAGAAGTTGGGAAGGCCAAAGCTAAATTTATCGAGGCTTACAACAACATCGGAGCGCACTACGCCAACAGCGATAAAGCCAAGGCGATTGAATACTTCAACAAGACCCTTGCTCTGGATCCCGCAAATGAGTATGCGAGTTCATCCATCAAAGTTTTAAAATAATCAAAGGCCGGTAGTTTTTCTACCGGTTTTTTTATGAATTGCTTTGATCTGTTTGTGATACGCCTTTTGAAATTCCTGCTTATCTTTGCCCCCTTGTTTTAATGCTGATGAATCAACTTGAATTAGATACCGCCGTCGCCCAGGGATTGATGCTTCCGCTTATGGAGGAATTCTATACCATACAGGGCGAGGGCTTTCATACCGGGACTGCTGCGTATTTTATCCGTTTGGGCGGATGTGACGTTGGTTGTCATTGGTGTGATGTCAAGGAAAGCTGGGATGCGAATCTCCATCCGCCAACGCCGGTTGAAACCATCGTGGAACATGCGTCTCATCATCCGGGAACTGTTGTGATTACCGGTGGCGAGCCTCTCACCTGGAACATGGATCCGCTTACAATCGGATTGCGCGCAAACGGAATGAAGGTGCATATTGAGACTTCAGGAGCCTATCCGTTGACCGGAGTATGGGACTGGATTTGCCTTTCGCCCAAAAAGACGATGCTTCCAACGCAATCGGTTTACGCCAAGGCCGATGAACTCAAGGTTATCATCTACAACAAACACGATTTTATATTTGCTGAAGAACAAGCTGCCTTGGTTAACCCTGACGCCGTGTTGTTTTTACAGCCCGAGTGGAGCAGACGCGAATCAGTAACGCCACTGATTATAGAGTATGTCATGAAAAATCCAAAATGGCGTATCTCGCTGCAAACGCACAAGTATCTCAACATACCTTAAAAAATTGTGCATTTAACGCGGTAGCGTCGACATTTTATTTAAATTTAACCCAACTAAAAAATATTTCAAATGAGAAAATTATTGCTGACTTTCGCACTCATCTTCACCGCCAATGTAGCGCTGGCACAGGATGAAGCATTTAAAAAAGACATCCTTAAAGTGATTGAAGTAAGTGGCTCGGCTGCACAGATGAAACTGGCAAAAGATCAGATTCTGAAAATGATTCCTGAGGACAAACAAGCCGCTTTCCTGGTTGAGTTTGATGCCAGCATGCCTGCACTTTACGACAAGCTTGCGGCTGTTTACGCTGAGACGTATACAAAAGAAGATATTAAAGCCATGCTTGCTTTTTACGAAAGCCCGGTAGGCAAGAAAATCAATGCCAAGGCTGGTGAACTGGCCGAGAAGTCACAAGCTGCTTCCATGGAGTGGGCGCAGGGCCTCCAGGGCATGATGATGAAATACATGCAGTAAGAAAAGAGAATCCCGGGTAATCCGGGATTTTTTTATGATGTAAGTCTCGCAAGGTAGTCGTAATGTTCACCATCCATTACCTTGTGCGCCACAAGTCCAACTTGCGCTGCCGACTGTTGCAGCAATTCAAAAGAAACATACAGCCACGGAATGGTTTGCGTCTGCCCGTCATAATGCATGGTGAAATCAACTTCTCCGTAGTAACCTTCAGCCGGAATGCGGTATGCGCCGGGTTCTTCTTCAAACAGATAAATCAGATCAGAACTGTCTATTAAAATCTGCCCATCCGCTGACATTAAACTTTTTAGGTGATTCAATAGTTCCGACAATCGGTTGAGCGTTCCCGCCAGTCCGGTGCCGTTCATCAACAATAAAATCGTGTCAAATTTCCCGGAGAATTCAAAAATGTCGGCCAGAACCGCCTGCCTGATGCCGCGCGCCACACAGGTCTCTATGGCCGCCGCCGATTGATCGACCGCTGTTACATCAATCCCTTTTTCCTGCAGGTAAAGCGAGTGCGATCCTGCGCCCGCACCTACATCCAACGTCTTGCCTTTGCAAAGTTCCAACGCCCGACGCTCAATTTCCGGCATTTCGTCAAAACTCCTGAAAAGGTAGTCCAGCGGTAATTCTTCAGCCTCAGTCCATGTTGTTTCAGTGAGCATGGTTTTGCCCGATCCTTTGTACCAATCGTTTATTGCCTTGCCAAACAGGTCCTGATTCATTTGAAATAGCATTACATTTGCGCCGATGGAAAATATATTGAAAAATCTTCCTGAGCTTGCCAAAGATAAGCACACCGAAAACAAAAAGTACTTTGACAAGCTAAAAAGAAAGCCGCCAAAGCAGCTGGATTACGTCATGGTTGATATACATGAAGATGTTTTTTCAAAAACTGATTGCCTTTCATGCGCCAACTGTTGTAAAACCACCGGCCCGCTTTTTACCGCTGCCGATATAGAGCGGATTTCAGGCCATTTGCGCATGAAACCGCAACAGTTTGTGTCTAAGTATATTCGCGTTGATGAAGACGGCGATCACGTCCTGCAACAGGTGCCATGTCAGTTTCTCGACGCCGACAATTATTGTCTTATTTATGATGTGCGGCCCAAGGCATGCCGTGAATATCCGCATACCGACAGGCGCAAGTTTCATCAAATCACCAACATTACCTTGAAGAACACAGCCATATGCCCGGCGGCTTTTGCCGTGGTCGAGGAAATGAAACGCCGCTTGCCCCTTTAACATTTGGTACAGATTTTCTGTAACCGGCGGAACGTTATTCTTTTTACATTTGGGTAAATCTATATCCTATGAGAACACTCGTCTTGTTTTTGTTTGTCATGGCGTCGCAGGTTTCAAACGCTGCGTGGCTTTATTCGATGGAGGAGGCTCAACGTATGGCCCTATCGACCAATCGTTTTATTGTAGTTGATTTTTGGGCTTCCTGGTGCGGACCCTGTAAGAAAATGGATGTTGATGCCTGGGCGGCTCCGCAAGTCAAAGAGTTGATGAGTACAGGTTTTGTATCGCTTAAAATCAACATCGACGATGAACGCGCACTGGCTGAAAAATACGGCGTGAAGGCCATTCCCTTTGTGATGATTATCGACGCCAACGGAAAGGTGGTGTCAAGTTTTGACGGTTATCGGAATGCATCGGGCGTCATCAAGGAAATTGAGCGTTTTGCGGTTTCGACCGAACCCATCGCCAATGAATTGATCAATTGTAAAAAAGAACCGGGTTTTGAGTCGGCTGCCCAACTTGCACAAAAGTATTATGAGTTTGCGCTTGGGGCGGATAGTTCGGTCAAAGGATCACTGATGGGGGTTGCCAGGGATTACCTTTCTGACGCCAAAAAACGCATTGAAAAATCAGATTCCCAGGCAGCGGAAAAGCGCGAAAAACTTACCATGCTTGAGATTTGTGGCATGGCCTACGCCAATCAAATTGATAAGGTTGAAAAGCGGCTTTCTAAGTTGTCGCCAGATAAGATATCTGAATCCAACAGGAATTATTACTATTTCCTTGCGTATCTCGTGGCCCGAAAAAACAATTCCGGAATCGAGGCGGTCGAGGCCAAGCTTCCGGAACTAAGCGGATTTGACAGGTTTAAGGAACAGGCCGATCTTATTCTGAAAAGCTAGGTTAAACAAACATGTAGTCATCCTGCATGTGGGCCATGGTGCTTGGTCGGCCACCCAATGATTCCACCAAGGCGTCAATGGCCGTTTCCAGGTAATCGATAACCTTTTGGATCCAGACTTTTGCTTCGCGAAAAAATTCGAGGCCGCGTTCAATGTATCCGTTGATCGTTTCAACCAGAGCTTGAACGCGATCCATAAAACGAAGTAAGATTTCGGCAGTTTTCATAGCGTAATACATTAGTAATTTTCACTAAAATACGCTGTTTTGAGCAAGTTGAAATCAGTAGATTTCATAAACTTTTCTTATATTTTTAAAGCGCTCCAGTCCGTCGATCCAGGTTTTTCGGATTTCTTTCTCATCCATATTGGCTTCGATTTGCTGTTGGAGGATCTTAGTTCCGGCCAGTTTTGTAAAGAATGAATTGAAAAATTTTGATTTGTCAGCAGTCGATCGGTAAGCGCGGATGAGCCACTTGAGTTCCAGTCGATCGATTTTGGGAATCTGCGACAAATCCTCGCCATAACATGTTTTGCCATTGTGCATAGGGTCTTTTGCGCCAAGATTGGGTTTTGGAACAAAATTGAAATCAAAGCCGGACAAAAAGGGCGAGCCGTAAATTTGGAATTGTTTTTCCGTTCCGCGGCCCACGCTTACATTGGTGCCTTCAAAAAAGCAAAGGCTTGCATAGAGATTGATCGATTGATCGTTCGGAAGATTGGGAGATGGCCGAACAGGCAGTGAATACGCCATGTCTTTTCTATAGTTCAAACAAGGAACCACGGTAAGTTCACATTGAACACCGTTTTTTAACCACCGTTCGCCGTTGATCATCTTTCCGTATTCGCCGATGGTCATTCCGTGCAAAACCGGGATTGGGTGCATGCCTACAAAACTGGTGTGTGCTGTTTCGAGAATCGGTCCGTCTACCGCGTTGCCATTGGGGTTTGGCCGGTCGAGTATCACAAGCGGGATTTTCTGTTCGGCGCAAGCCTCCATCACATAATGGAGCGATGAAATATAGGTGTAAAAACGCGCTCCTACATCCTGAAGGTCAAACAACATGATGTCTATGCCTTTGAGTTGATCGGGCTTTGGTTTTTTGTTGTCGCCATAAAGCGATATAATAGGCAGTCCTGTTTTAGAGTCCTTGCCGTCCTTGATGAGTTCGCCTGCATCGGCAGTGCCCCGAAAACCGTGTTCGGGTGCATAAATCTTAACCAGGTCAATCTTGCGTTCCAAAAGCGCATCTACCAAATGGGATGTAGCTTTGTCATTTCCGTTTCCGCCCAGGATGCCGGTTTGGTTGGTCACGATTCCCACGCGCTTGCCTTGAAGCAATTTGAGGTAGGCTTCGGTATTTTCGGCTCCGGTGAGAATGCGATTTTCTTCAATACCCGATTTCGTCGTGGCGCCTACTTTTACGTTTTGGCTGCCCGATGGTTTGGTCGCTTGTTGCGAATGGCATGAGGTTGACATCAACCAAAGCGCCGTAAATATTATGGATGTTGTTTTCATAACGGGAAAAAGGTTGCCACTTTAGTATCTTTGCTAAAAAGCGAACCGGTTTGAATGTAGCGTATTTTATCGCCCGAAGGCTAGTTTCAGATAAAAAATATAAAAGTAGTATATCGGCCCCAATTATAAAAATTGCCGTGTGGGCAGTGGGAATCGGTATGGCTATGATGCTGATTTCAGTGGCTACCGGAATCGGGCTTCAGCAAAAAATACGCGAAAAGGTTTCAGCTTTCAACGGACATATCATCGTCTCAACCTTTGACGACAACCAATCGGAAGTATCCGTAATACCGATTTCAAAAAAGCAGGATTTTTATCCAAAGTTCACATCGGTTCCTGGAATCCGCCACATTCAGGCCGTGGCTTCCAAGGCGGGCATCATCCGAACCGAAACCGCATTCGAAGGTATCATTTTTAAAGGCATCGGTCCGGATTATGATTGGACCTATGTCACAGAATACATTGCCGATGGTAAGATTCCCAATGTAAAAAACGGGGTCTCCAGCGAGATTCTGATGTCGCGATATCTGGCCAATCGCCTTCAATTAAAGGTGGGCGATAAGTTCAATACTTTTTTCACCAAAACCACGGGTAACCAATTGCCGTATGCCCGAAACTTCACTGTCTCCGGGATTTATGATTCCGGATTTCAGGAATTTGATGCTACGCATATACTGGGCGACATCCGCCATGTGCAGCGCATGAACAAGTGGAGCGAAAATGAGGTGGGTGCCTTCGAAGTATTCGTTGACGATTTCGATGCGATTGCCCCAAAAGCCCGTGAAGTCTATGATCAAACGCCATCCACTTTAGATACGCGGGCCATCACGGCAAAATACGCCTACATTTTTGACTGGCTGAAACTTTTTGACTTTAACATTGTCGTCATTCTGGGCATTATGATCCTGGTAGCGACCATTAATATGGTGGTGGCGCTGTTGGTTTTGATCCTGGAGCGCACGCAGATGATCGGAATCCTGAAAGCTATGGGTGCCGATAACTTTACTGTTCGAAAAGTGTTCTTGTACAATGCGCTTCATCTGATCGTCCGCGGTTTGTTTTGGGGAAATGCTGTGGGCATCGGCCTGCTGCTGATACAAAAATACACCGGCATCATTAAGCTCAACCCGGAAAATTATTATGTAAATGAGGCGCCCGTCCTTATCAATTGGGGTTATGTGCTGGCGCTTAATGCCGGGACTGTAGTGGTTTGCCTGCTTACTCTGTTGATACCGTCGTACATCATCACGCGCATCTC
>CAZIBV010000069.1:0-11782 GCA_964537345.1 uncultured Flavobacterium sp.
CAAAAAAAGCAGGTGATTGGCGGAACCAAAATGGTCAAAGCCGATAAAATCCGCGACCTGCGCCCGGATGTCATCATCGCCAATAAGGAAGAGAACACGCCCGAAATTGTTGCCGAACTATCTTGCGTTGCGCCCGTTTGGGTTACCGATATTGAAACCCTCGACGATCTTTTAAAGGTAATCGCCGATTTTGGTGTTTTGTTCAACTGCCGGACCGAAGCACAAAAGTGGACGGGCAAAATTGAATACGCACTTGCTGATTTTAAAGCGTTTATGGAAGGCCGCCAGCAGCAAAAAGCCGCGTATCTCATCTGGAAAGATCCGTATATGGCAGCAGGCGAGGAAACGTACATCAACGAGATGCTCAAGCTTAACAAGTTTGTCAACATCTATGCGGGCAATCCCAAAACGCCCGGCCGATATCCGGAAATCATCATTCAAAAAATGCGCATTCAGGGCGATCCGGATTTGGTGTTTTTGTCGTCTGAACCGTATCCGTTTAAGGATGAACACGCGTTTGAAGTTGGCAGGTTTACCCACCACGCCAAGACGGTTTTTGTAGACGGCGAAATGTTTTCGTGGTACGGCAGCAGGCTGGTCAAGGCTTTCGATTATTTCAAAAATCTGCACTCAAGAATCGGATAACCGTGCCGAATCTTTACTAAAGCGCACAAAAAAAGCCGACGCTGTGACATCGGCTTTTCTTAACTAACTCTAACCAAATAATAAAAACCCTTTATTATGTGAACAAAGATAACGAGCGTTTTTAGTTTTTATTGTTAACGCTATGTTATTTATGTTATTGGCTTTCAATTTTTTAATCAAAAGTTGGTTCAATGAACAGTTAACGATTAACGATTAACACCCGAGGCGAAGCCGAACGGAGCGAAGCTAATTGGATTTCGGAAGCCTTGGTGTTTGCTGCCCTTTTGAACTTTTCTAACTGGTTGCTATTTATCCTGCAATGCAAAAACCCTTTTCAGCAAATCGCTGGTGCGGGCGGCAAGGTTGGTTCGGATGTCTTTTTCCTCGATGGCGATCATGGTAAACACGCCGTCCATGGCTTTGTTGGTGACATAATCATTGAGGTCGGGATTGACGTTTTGCGTCAGCGGAAGCGCGTTGTATTTGGTGATGATGTTGTTCCAGACTTTGTCGGCGCCTACTTTGCCCAGTGATTTCTTCACGACGGGATTAAACCGTCCGTACAAAGCCGATGAAGTGGTATTTTGTAGATAGGTTGTCGCCGATCGGTCATTGCCCAGCAAGATGTTTTTGGCGTCGGTAAATGTCATGTTTTTAACGGCGTCGACAAAAATCGGAGTGGCTTCTTTTACAGCGTCTTCGGCAGCGCGGTTCAGCACCTTTAATCCTTCGTCAGCCAGGCTGGAAAGGCCAACGTCGCGCAAAGCTTTGTCAACTTTTTGCAACTCGGGCGGTAGCATGATTTTCACCAGTTGGTTTTTGTAAAACCCGTCGGTCTGGGTGAGTTTTGAGACTTCTTTGGTGATGCCGTTGTTTAGCGCTTCCTTAAGGCCCGATGCAATTTCAGCATTCGACAGTCCGGGCTGCGGAAGTTGGTTTACGGCTTGTTGGAGTTCGGCGCAACCGGAGAGAAGTAAAAGAATGGGGAGGATGAAAAGTTTTTTCATATTGGATTTTGATGTGGGCAATTTTTATAAATTTAGGAAAAAATGCCGAGCCCTGGTTTGCCGCGGCTAAAAATCCCTATCAATGGGGATGTTTTGGTGTTCCATAATTGCATACCATTGTCAAAACCATAAACGTGGTATTATGATAACAAAAAATTTGGGCAAACTCGCTGTGCTGACAATGGCGTTTTAAATGTTTGCGACAATCTGCGTATGCTGCAGCCCGGGTGAAGAGGTATTGCACAACGAATTACAGAAGTCAGGCAAACAGAAGTAAGGACTTTTGACGAGCTAAGAAGTCATGCGGCGTTTCAAGCATCATTGGAGCGGGTCAGAATCAAAAAAGAAAAGGGCGCATTGTCGCGATCAGCGTTTGAAGATCAGTATGGATTTACAATCGTCGAGGACATGGTCAAGGTGGTTACCGACAGTTTGGGTAATGTGACCTATACGATGGAAATTATTCCCGATGTAAAAAACGACGAAAAACTGCTGAATCTTGTTCTGAAGGAGCAACCCGTTGACGGTATCGTGGCTCACTTCGTGAAATATAACAGTAAGGTTACCGAGCGGGATTCGGAATATGAAATCGGTCAAAAAGGAATCTCCTCCATAGTAGACATACGCGACTCGGGAAATGTTAATACCATGCGTTATGCCTAAATAAGGGTATTGGTTGGACATTGTATCAACCAACCGAATCAGGGGGGATACTGTGGTGGCAACCCCGACCACGACAGTTGGACTCCGGCGTGTTCAACCTGGTACGTGATTTCAATTCCAATTGACAGCGGAGGCGGAGGTGGAGGAGGAACCTCCAACGACCCGCCTGAAAATAATTCCGGTACCGGAAGCAATAATGGAGAGCCGCCGGGAGGCACTTACGAAAACGGCGGAACACCACCGGTGAGTACGAGTCCTGTGCCGCCCAAAGCTCCCGGGTACCGTGACTTTGTCTCCAATTTGAGCGGGGCAAATGGCCAATGTTACGGAGAAATGCAAAATCAGGACTTTAAAAACCAGATAGAGAATCTTTTTTGGGAATTGGGTGAAGATGGCACACATTCACAGGCAATACAATTTGCAAATGAAGCGATCGCTGCAGCATGTGAAGGAGGAGAAGTTGATTTTGCTAATAAAATTATTCTGGATGCGAGTTTTAAAAATTCAACTAAGTTGAAATGCGTTTTCGATAAGATGAAACAAGGCCCATCTGGAACGCTGTTTAATAAGATGCTTAAGCACTTTAAAAATAAGACTGGGAAGACTCTAACCTTCAATGTAGCACAATTACCGCAACCCACTGCCGGTAAAAAGGATTGGGCAATAACGTCCGGAAATCAATACAATCCAAATTCCTTTACGATTACGACAGATGCCGACTTGGAGAACCAATCAATCCTGCTCATTATGACGACACTTTGCCATGAACTGATTCATGCTTATATGTTCGATCAGCTGGCTGATGCGGGATACATAACATTCAATACCATTGGCGAGCCTTTGTTGGACGATTCATTGAATTGCAGTGGGGTTACGCCGGGCACAAATATTTCGGGTTTAACAGACCAACAGGCTTTTCTTACCTTACTTTGTGGTTATTTGATACCACCCGGTAATCCCAATTGGTCACACGATATTTTTAACCAAGCAACGTTTAATGGTTCAATCTATCGAGATGCGCTTGAAACCTATCTTTACAATAATTATGACTGGAACACAGAGAATCCTTGGTTTACTTTGCAAGTGCAGTCGATTTTTGGTACGCAGTGGAAGAATGGTGTTGCAAAAGCAATGAGTTTTTATGGATTAAGCCTTACCTCTGATTACACTTCAAACTATAATAGCTTATCTCAAGTACAAAAAGACTATTATGACAATATGAGTCTTTACTTAACGCTCGCCAAAAACAATTGTCCATGAAGAAACTAACGTTCCTAATTTGGTTGTTTACTTCAAGTTTCCCGATGTTTTCCCAGGCACCGGGATATGATTTACATATACTGGTGCCGACTCGTTCGTCAGTAGAAATGCAAATAACATCAAAAGACACTATCACAACAGAGTGGTACAGAATGACCTGGAGTGAGAAGGACAAAATCCTGCCCATTCGGCTTTCAGTTGATTCGACCGGTAAACTTTTTACGCATAGGTCATTGCCCACCAGAAGCCATCAAACTCTGGTACTTCGATATGAAAATGTCAGGGGTGAAAACCCTCCCAAACTTATTTTCGACCCCCGTTTACATTTGAGAGAACGTGATGTGAACTCAATTACACGGTATGAAATACAGGAATTAAACTTGTTGTGGCTCGCGGAGTTTCCCGCAGCTAACCAAGCCCAATTGTTTACCATTATTAAAGAAGCTAGAAACTTATACATTATTGTAGAAGAAGAAAAGGCAGGAAACTATTATCTGGCAAAAAAGGTCAAAGTTGTTTATCCTTAGCAAATGAGAAAGGTACTGCCCGACAGTTTGGATAACGTGACCTAGACAATGGAAATTATTCCCGATGTAAAAAACGACGAAAAGCTGCTGAATCTTATTCTGAAGGAGCAACCCGTAGACGGTATCCTGGGGCACATCGTGAAATATAACAGTAAGGTTACCGAGCGGGATTCGGAATATGAAATCGGTCAAAAAGGAATCTCCTCCATAGTAGACATACGCGACTCGGGAAATGTTAATACCATGCGTTATGCCTAAATAAGGGTATTGGTTGGACATTGTATCAACCAACCGAATCAGGGGGGATACTGTGGTGGCAACCCCGACCACGACAGTTGGACTCCGGCGTGTTCAACCTGGTACGTGATTTCAATTCCAATTGACAGCGGAGGCGGAGGTGGAGGAGGAACCTCCAACGACCCGCCTGAAAATAATTCCGGTACCGGAAGCAATAATGGAGAGCCGCCGGGAGGCACTTACGAAAACGGCGGAACACCACCGGTGAGTACGAGTCCTGTGCCGCCTGAACTACAAACAACCTTAACCCCATGTGAAAAACTCAAATTTTTGATTCTCAGGGTAACCCAAGTGTGAGTGATCAAATCAATGCGCTAAAACCCCATGCGTTGGTTCCTAATGGTGAGAATGGTTATCAATTGGAAGATATCTCAACAACATCAACGCCAAATTGGATATCTTCCACTATCTTGCCGTCTCCGGGAGACGGGAAAAATAACATATCGTTTAAAACCGGTGAGTACGTGACGATAATAGGGCATAACCACCCAAGTGATGCTGGTCCAGTCCCTTCATGGCAGGATATTAACGTGCTCCGAAAATTATACGTAACAGCTTCGTTACCCTACAACGAGTCTCTTGTTGTGAGCTACTTAGTTGTGAAAAATCCTGACCCTTCGGGCAGTCCGGCTACGCTAACCTATGCCATGGTCGTGGACAATATCACGATATTAAACCAATGGCTGGAACAGGATTTATCAAAGGCACCGACGCACCTCACTCCAGAGGCAAAGGCAGTTTGGGTTCAAAATAATATCGATAATGTTTATTATAGCACGACGCCCGGTGGAGCTACAATGCAAAAATTTTTTTTTAAACAGTATTCGGCGGGGTTTTCAGTATACGAACTTAAGCCCACAGGAGTATGGAATAAATTAACTTATAACAACGCAAGTGAGACAATAACCGCTACTCCTTGCCCAGAAAATAACTAATATGAAACCAGTAATTATATTTATCTTGATGCTAAGTGTGGCCTGTAAAGCCCAATCACCAATTATTCCATTGGAACAATGGGATGGTAACGTCGTTCTTAACTCCTATGTCAAAGACGTAAATAACAAACTAGACCTTTTTGCAGGTACTTATGTAACAAACGCGAATGGCAAGATGTGGAAAATTGTATTTGTCAAAAAAATGCAAATGTTTAATGGAAATTATTATGAAGATATACTCGTTGGCGAATACGAATACGAAGACATTTCAGCGGTAGTGAATACGCTTCCTAATTTAGCTCAAAGTTTTCCCAACCCCTATCAACATTCTTTAGTTGGTAATTTGCTGGTTCCAAATCATGGGTATCCAACCTGTGACGATTGTACTCCTAATGAACTTCGATTAAGTATTATGATGAAACCAGAGTGGAATCCTCAAGAATATTTAGGAACTCTAATTATTAGACGTGTGATAGTCAACGGCCAAGAAGCAATAAAAATTCGGAAGCTTGGTGAGACAAGCGTATCTTACTGGATACCTGACGGAGAGTATATTCTTATCAAGCAATAGCTCTCGGATGTAAGTAAGGGAACCGTCAAAGTTCCCTTCTTTTTACCTAAACAACCAGCCGCTAGGAGCAAGCCGCCGGGCCACTACTTCTTATCCTGCATTGCAACAACCTTTTCCAAAAATGGCGAGGTACTATGGAATAAAATGAAGCAAAACCTGAAGAATTATGTCAATGCGAACGGTGGAAGTGCTAATGTGAATACAAACAAGCTTTATCGCCCAGATTGGAATAAAGTGAAAGATGTTTTAATGGGCGTTAAGCCGATAAGTGTGTTAGGATGCGAGTAATCATAAAAAAGTACTTTCCGTATTATTTGTTGCAATTGTATTTGTCAATGCTATTGTTTTCATTCCCACCCGGGTACGTCTCTCCGGCATTTTCATCCGGACCTGCCTTTTTTTCAATCTCTCTGATTATTCTGTGGTATCTGGTGCCGATATTATTTCTTGTCATTATCGGTTTCGAACTCTACAAGAAGCGCTACAGGGATGTTTTAAATTTTTTATCAGTTGCTATATTGCTTAGTAGTTTAGTTTACGGTTTTAGTTTGTTGTGGTCACGATATTTTTCCTTGTGATTGTTGCAGGATAGAGTCCGAAAATTATTTATCGCCCGATAATAAGCTAAAAAGACAAGTTATAACAAAAAGGGAACCGCCAAAGTTCCCTTCTTTTTTCAAATGACCAGTTTATAAAAACAAGCCGCCGGCCGTTACTTTTTATCCTGCATTGCAAAAACCTTTTTGAGCAGCGGCGATGTCCGGGCGGAAAGGTCTGTCCGGATGTTGAGTTCCTCGACCGCGATCATCTTAAAAACGCCTTCGAGGGCTTTTTGCGCCACGTAGTCGTTGATGTCGGGGTTGACGTTTTGCGTCAGCGGAAGTTCATTGTACCGGGTGATGAGGTTGTTCCAGATTTTGTCGGCGCCCACTTTTCCAATCGATTGCTTCACTACCGGAAGGAATTTGTCGTACAGCGGCTTTGAGGTTGATGACTCCAGATACAACGTCGCTGAATTGTTTTGTCCCATCAAAATATTTTTGGCATCGGCAATCGTCATTTTTCTAATTGCGTCGACAAAAATCGGAGTGGCTTCTTTTACGGCGTCTTCGGCAGCGCGGTTCAATGATTTGATGCCGTCATCGGCCAGTGAACCCAAGCCCACGGCGCGCAAACCTTTTTCAACTTTTTGCAGTTCGGATGGCATCAAAATCCTGACGGCTTCATTTTTGTAAAAACCATCAACGGCCGTAAGTTTAACCACTTGCCGGTCGACGCCTTTTTGAAGCGCTTCCTTTAATCCGGCGCCAATGTCAACACCCAATGGTTTGGCACCTGTTATATTGTCAACTTCTTTTTTAGCTTTATTTAAAATCCCGTCCAACTGTGCATTAGATACGGCCGGACACAACAAAAGCAGCGTCATGGCTGCCCTTAATAGATTTTTTGCGGTAGATTGCTGCATAGGTTAAGTTTTCCCCTAAAATAACAACTATTGTGCCTTGGGGAAAATACCGCAGTAAATCTTTTTAAATTTGTAACAAAGACTTTTCTATGTGGTTTACAAAATCGGTTAGGGAAACCATCGCCGAACTCAACACCAGCGCCACTCAAGGATTGACGGCTCAACAGGCCATCGACCTTTTGCGCACCATCGGGCCCAATAAATTGCAGGCAAAAAAGGCCAAGTCAGTCCTGTCAATGGCCATAGCGCAACTTAACGACTGGCTCATTTACATTCTCTTTGCGGCCGTAATCGTCACCGTATTCATGGGGCATTACATCGATGCCGTTATCATCCTGCTCGTCATTGTCCTTAACGCAGCCATCGGCGTCTACCAAGAATTCAAGGCCGACCGCGCCATCGACGCCCTTATGAATTTGTCATCGCCCAAAGCATTGGTCAAGCGCGACGGGCACGTGTCGGAAATCCCGTCTGAGAAACTCGTCCCCGGCGATTTGGTCATTCTCGAAGCCGGCCGCATCGTTCCCGCCGACATCCGCCTTGTCGAGGCCGTCAATCTTCAAATTGAGGAATCGGCGCTTACAGGCGAGAGCGTTCCGCAAATCAAAGATCCCCAAATTGTCCTGACCAATCCCAAAACTCCCTTGGGCGACCAACGCAACATGGCGTTTATGTCGTCGGTCATCACCTCGGGGCGTGGTACCGGAATCGTCGTAGCCACGGGCATGCAAACACAGATGGGTAAAATCGCCCACAGTCTTGACGCCGATGCCGTAGTAAAAACACCGCTCGAAGTCCGCCTGGAAGAACTTGGGAAAATGCTGGGCAAAATAGCCTTGGCCGTTTGTGCCGTCATATTTTTCATTTCGTGGCTTCAGGGACGCGACCTGCATCAAATGTTCCTGACCGCGGTATCGCTGGCCGTTGCGTCAATTCCGGAAGGACTGGCCGCAATTGTCGCCGTCGTGCTCTCGGCTGGAGTCACCCAAATGTCGCGCGATAACGCCATCATCAGGCGCTTGCCGGCAGTAGAAACGCTAGGATCGGTCAATGTCATCTGCTCCGACAAAACCGGAACCCTGACGCGCAATCAAATGACGGTGGTGCGGATTTTTACAGCAGATGGGTTTCTGGATGTTCCCGCGCCGTCTTCTCACATTTCGCCCTCAGTAACATTGCTGGCTTCAGGCATGGCGCTTTGCAACGATGCGACGCTCGACGGCGACCAAACCGGCGACCCGACCGAGGTAGCGCTTTTGGCCATGGCCGATCATTTCATCGACCGAAACAAACTAACCCAAAAACGGATCAGCGAAAAAGTTTTTGACAGCGATCGCAAAATGATGTCCGTTATGGTTAGTGCCGATAATCAACTGACCGTATATACAAAAGGCGCTCTGGCCAGTGTTTTTAAAGTGTCAAGCAAAGTGATGACGCCCGGTGGCGAGGAGCCGCTTACCGACGAATGGCGTCAAAAGTTCAGCGATGCGGCCACGCAAATGTCAGACAATGCCCTGCGTACGCTTGCCTTGGCTTATAAACCGGTTGATGCAGTCAGCGAAGACATGGAGTCAAACCTGGTTCTGGTAGGTGTCGTCGGCATGATCGACCCGCCGCGTGACGAGGTAAAACCGTCTATTGCAATAGCTGCCAATGCCGGAATCAAAACCGTCATGATTACCGGCGATCACAAAAACACCGCACTGGCTATCGCCCGAAACCTGGGCATCGCCAGCCATGCTGATCAGGTGATGACCGGCGCCGCACTCGATGATCTTACCGATGATCAACTGGCTGATGAGGTAAACCGTTACAGCGTTTACGCACGGGTTACGCCCGAACACAAGGTGCGCATTGTAAAAGCACTTAAGGCGCGCGGCAACACGGTTTCTATGACGGGTGACGGTGTCAATGACGCGCCTTCGCTTAACGCTGCCGATATAGGGGTGGCCATGGGCATTACCGGAACCGACGTGGCCAAGGGCGCTGCAGGTATGATCCTTACCGATGACAATTTTGCCACTATTGTAAGGGCCGTAGCGCGCGGACGCAATATTTACAACAACATCAAAAAGGCGGTGGTTTTTTTGTTGACGTGTAATCTGGGCGAGGTGGTGGCTATGGTGGCCGCACTGTTACTGGGTTGGGCAACGCCGCTTTTGGCCACGCAACTTTTGTGGATCAACCTCATTACCGATTCGCTGCCGGCCATTGCGCTGGGGCTGGATCGCGGCGACCCTGACGTCATGCGCCAAAAACCCCGCCCGGCCAACGAGAGTTTGTTTGCCCATGGCGCAGGGTGGTCGGTTGTGCTGGGTGGCTTTGTTATAGGTGCAGTGACTTTTGCGGGATTTTGGTACGGCTACTATGCAAACGGTTATTCGCCGGCCGATGCCAACGTGCCTGAAGAAGTACTGACAAACGCCCGGACGATGGCCTTTATGATTTTGGTTTGCGCACAACTTTTCTACGCATTTGGCCTGAGAAGCTTTAGGCGTTTGGTGTTTTTTGGACGGCCCAATTTCTATCTTTGGGGAGCGGTGCTTTTGGGTTTGACGCTTCAACTCGTGATTATTTTTGTTGGGCCATTGCGCGATGCCTTTAAATTATCTTTGCCCAGTGTCGTTTCGTGGATCGTCATTGCAGGACTTGGGCTTGTGCCGCTGGTGTTGCATGAAATCAAGAAACTTTTTTTCAGTCGATACATTTCGTGATTATTGTACCTAAAATATCCGTAAAAACATCGTAACTTTAGGTGGTAATCCGTAAGTCGTCATCGATTTACCCTAAATCAGTTTTTATGCAATTAGACCAAAAAGTGGCCATCATCACCGGCGCAGGTTCCGGGATTGGCAAGGCTACCGCGTTATTGTTTGCCCGCCAAGGCGCCAAAGTCGTGGTGAGTGATATCGACGAAAGTCATGGCAACAGTGTAGTTCAGGAAATCCGTCAGGCGGGCGGCAATGCTGTTTTTATCAAAGCCGATTCATCCAACGAAGATGATAATCGCAACCTAGTTCGCGAAACGGTAAACACGTACGGTAAACTCGATGTGGCCGTTAACAATGCGGGCATAAGCGGTGAAGTCAACAAGGTTGGGGATATGTCGGCTGAGGGCTTCCGCAAAGTCATCGACATCAACCTTACCGGTGTATTTTATGGCATGAAGTATCAACTTCCGGAAATGGTCAAGGCCGGAGGCGGAAGCATCGTCAACATTGCCTCCATTTTGGGTCAGGTCGGTTTTGCCAATTCGGCCGGATATGTTGCGGCCAAGCACGGTGTTGTCGGCCTCACAAAATCTGCAGCCTGGGAATACGCATCGCAAAAAGTTCGGGTCAATGCGGTCGGCCCCGGATTTATTTACAGCGGAATGGTCAATGAACAAACCATGGGTAAGGACACCTTGAATTTTCTGGAAACCAAACACGCTTTTGGTCGTTTGGGCCAGCCGGAAGAGGTGGCTGCACTCTTGCTTTTCCTGGCCTCCGACGGCGCATCATATATCACTGGAAGTTATTATCCGGTTGACGGCGGATACCTCGCAGTTTAATCACTCTCTAAAACCAAATCACAACGGAGTCAGAATTTTTTGTGGCTCCGTTTGTTTTTTTGGATATTTGGGAGGTAATCAATCGTATGGAAACACTTTTTACTAAAGTCTCGCTTCGGCGCCTGCTTGTCATCAGCATCTTGTTGCTTGTTTTGACTATATTTTTTCAGTTGAGGTATTTTATGTCGGGTTTTCTGTGCGCGGTCACCTTGTATGTACTTACCCGAAATTATTTTTTCAAGCTCACAGAAAAGTACCGTCGAAAAAAAGTAGTCGCAGCGAGTTGGATCATCTTCCTGATTGTGATTTCATTTGGGATTCCCGTGTGGATCATTTTGGAAATTCTCATTCCTCAGATCAATGATAAAATCCAGAATCCTGAGGAAACCATTCAGCGCTTCCAACCCGTGATTGACTGGATACACAACAACAAACTGCTACAGCGCTTTGATTTTGAACTCGACAACCAGCGTCTTACTGAAATCGCCAATCGGGTGTTATCCTATGTGCCCAGTACACTCGATTGGATCGGGCAATTTTTTGCCAACATTTTTGTCGCGCTGTTTATTTTGTATTTTATGCTGATGTCAAACCGGCGGATGGAGCAGGAATTGTATGCGATGCTTCCATTTTCAGTCCAGGCCAAAAAATATTTTATAGAGCAGAACATCCAACTTATCCGCTCTAACGCATACGGCATTCCCATATTGGCGTTAAGTCAGGGCGTCATTGCCATTATAGGTTACTTGATTTTTGGGGTTGATAATGCCATATTCTGGGGTTTGCTTACGGGTATCGCATCGGTGTTTCCGGTGTTGGGAACCATGGTGGTCTGGATTCCCATCTGCATTTATCAAAT
>CAZIBV010000069.1:11882-13082 GCA_964537345.1 uncultured Flavobacterium sp.
ATCCGTCACTTTTCACCGGCAATGACCTGCCCGAGGCCAAAAGTGAGGCCACGCCGGGTGAGGATTAAACCGCAAAGGCGATCAACGGCACATCATACGCCGGATAGGCAAAATTTTCAAGCGGGGCAGCATTCAAAAAAGCGTCGCAATCTTCTTTCTTTAAAATGACCGGCATCCGTTTTTTGTTGTTGTGGATATAAGCCATGGTGGGATTGGCGTCGGTGGTGAGGATGGTGTAGGTGGTCATTTTTTGCTGCGTCATCGGATCAGTCCAAACCGAGTAAAGACCGGCAAAGGCAAACAATTCCTCATCAGCATAATTGATGAGATATTTTGTTTTTTTCTTGCCTTTGGGATCTTCCCATCGCCATTCGAAAAACCCGTCCGACGGAACCAGGCAACGGTTGGTGACACAATCCCGAAAAGCAGGTTTGGTCTCGGCCGATTCGATCCTTGCGTTGAGTGTCATATCCCAAATGTCCTGCGGTTTTTTACTCCAGGCGGGCACCAGTCCCCACACGGCCCCTGTGATCAGCGAGGGCGTTTCACATTTTATAATCGGATCGGGCAGATGCGCAAAACCGTTGATTTCCTCGCGCGGGATGTAGTCAAAGCCATCCTCAAACGTCGCCCGCGACCATTTCATAATTTCGCGTTGTCCTACTTTTAATTGTCTGCGGTTGCACATATTCAAAAGTAATCAAACTATGTTATTCGTTTTTTGGTTTGATTGGTATCCAGATTTCTTCTTCTGACGATGCATCGTTGTTGCGGTACCGATGATCCAACACTTCAAAATGCGGGCGGTTGTCCAACTGAAACTCTGACGCCGGTAACCAGCTTTTGAAAATGTACTCAAAAACCGCCGGATCTGATGCCATTCCCCTGTAGTCAAAAACGGCGTACCATCCGGCTGGAATCAAAAAGGTTTCCATGCCACTGGGAATAGCGTCAAAACTGTCTACTTCGGTTGCGGCCCAACGTTCAAACAGATTCGTGGGTTTAAAATCAGCAAAATGGTTTTCGGGATAAATGACCATGGAGATTAGTTCGCCGGTGGTTCGGTTTTCAATCTCCTTCAGTCGCGGCATAAATTCCCGCCAGAGATCGGCTGCCGTATATCGCGCAAAGCTCATCTGCATCCGCTGACCAATCAGTTTTTTCCCGTTTGTGAATTCGATTCTCGGTTCCATCGGCACT
>CAZIBV010000070.1:0-7784 GCA_964537345.1 uncultured Flavobacterium sp.
GCCCACTTGTTTTTCAGATCCTCAAAGTCATAGCTTCGCATGTGGGTGACACCGGGCATGGGTGGAATCCGCTTTAGGTTGGTGATCCACTTTTCCTGGTCGTCGTCAAGGTTGACGCAGATAATCTGGTAGCCGGGATACTTCTGGCTGATGTTGGCTATTTTTTGGCCGGCGCTTTCAATGTGGGCCATCGCCTTTGAATTCCAGAATACGATAAAGGCTTTGCGATTGATAAGCTTGTCGGTTGTAATCTTAAGGCCTTGCGGATCAATCAGCGTGACGGCCGGCAACTGATGGCCCGGCGTAAGTCCGCGGATGGAATTGGTCAGCCGGACGATGTCGTTGCGCTGGCTGTTATCGGTAGATACGCGGCGATAGGTTTCCATAAACTTATCGTGGTTGACCATGTTCTGATCTTCCATAAAATACGTGTACGCAATGTTGTTGACGATGGTATTCCTGACCTTTTCGTTCTTGAACAGCGTATCGGCAATTTCCAGTTTGATGGTATTCGCTTTAAGCGCCACATCGGTTTCCTGACCGCGTTGGGCCGCCGTTTGTACCGCGATGTTGTTGAGCATGTGTACCAGATATTTTACAAAAGGCGAATAGCTGGAAAGTCGTGGATTGTTAAAGTCGATAGAATCGCGAAAAGCGTAATAATCGGCGGGTAGCTGGCTTGTAAGATCGACGCCAGTCCGGAGTTTGTGCAATACCGGGAAGATTTCCTTGCGGGAGTAATACGGATACTCGATAGCTGCGCGCGCAAACATGTCAAAATCGTCACTCCACTGTATAAATTCTTTTTTGGCGCGGTACTGTTTCAGGTTCTTTTGATGCAACTCGTCGAGGGTGCGGGTAAAGTCGGTCAGGTTGTAGTCAAAGGCTTCAAAGAGCGATTCGCGATCAGTCTCGTTGCCCAGATAAACCTCCATGAGGTAGTTGTTCTTTTGCTCGCCGCGTCCGCTGAAAACGATTGATTCATCAAAGTTGCGCGTATCGATCGACACCATCAGGCTGTCGTTCTTTTCAAAATAAACGTATTGGTATTCCGGATCGTGTCTAAAGGTGTACATCCCCGGCGGCAGAGAATCCAGCTTTGTAAAAAACCGGTTGTTTTTGTCGAGCACCATCGAGTCGATCAGGTTGTTCCCTTTGTAGAGCAAGACGTAGCGACTCAGTGGGTTGGTCACTTCGCCACCAAAATAGGCGGTATAGTTGTTGGCAGTGAAGTCTTGCTTGCACGACAGACACAGCAAAGCCACAAAGTATAAAGCAATTACAGTAGGGATTTGTGTAAACCGGGTCATAGGTTACAAAATTACCCACGCAAAACGGATTGGCTTGTTAAGGCATCGTTAAAACTGTGGTTTGTCAATGCGGTGAATACATGCTGAAAACCCCATATTTTTTAGTACTTTTGCAACCCAATTTGAATAGTATGCTTACAGTAAATAATCTATCGGTACAGTTTGGAAAGCGCGTGCTTTTTGACGAGGTCAACACCACGTTTACCCAGGGAAACATCTACGGTGTGATCGGGGCCAACGGAGCCGGTAAATCTACGTTTTTAAAAATCCTTTCGGGCGAAATCGATCCAACGTCAGGCAACATATTCCTGGAGCCGGGCAAGCGCATGTCGGTACTTAACCAGAACCACAACATGTTTGACGAGCACACCGTCCTCGAAACCGTGATGATGGGCAACAAAACGCTTTATGCGGTTAAAAAGGAAATGGATGAGTTGTATCTTAACTACGACGATTCAAACGCCGACCGCATTGGCGAACTCCAGGTGCAGTTTGAGGAGATGAACGGATGGAATGCTGAATCTGACGCGGCCACGTTGCTTTCAAACCTTGGAATCGGGCCGGAGATGCATTACACCATGATGGCCGATATGGACGCCAAACTCAAGGTTCGCGTGCTTTTGGCTCAGGCGCTTTTTGGGAATCCCGATGTGCTGATCATGGACGAACCTACCAACGACCTGGATTTTGAAACCATCGGCTGGCTGGAAGACTTTTTGGCGAATTATGAAAATACGGTGATTGTAGTATCGCACGACCGTCACTTTCTGGATGCGGTTTGTACGCACATTTCGGATATCGACTTTGGAAAAATCAACCACTTTTCCGGAAACTACACTTTTTGGTATGAGTCGAGCCAGCTTGCGGCCCGTCAGCGCGCCCAGCAAAACAAAAAGGCCGAGGAGAAAAAAGCCGAACTCGAGGAATTCATCCGTCGATTCAGTGCCAACGTAGCCAAATCAAAACAGGCGACATCGCGCAAAAAGATGATCGACAAACTCAACATAGCTGAGATCAAGCCGTCGAGCCGTCGATATCCTGCCATCATTTTTGAACAGGAACGCGAAGCCGGCGATCAAATCCTCAACGTAAAAGACCTGAGCGCTTCACAGGACGGCGACGTGCTTTTTAAGAATGTCGACCTGAACATGGCCAAGGGTGATAAAATCGTGCTGTTTTCAAAAGATTCCCGCGCCACGACCGCATTTTATGAAATTCTCTCGGGAAACCGCAAACCGGATTCGGGAACGTTTGATTGGGGTATCACCACGACGCAGGCGTATCTTCCGGTGGAAAACCACGACTTTTTTGATTCAGATTTAAGCCTGGTTGATTGGTTGCGCCAATGGGCCAAAACCGAGGAGGAACGCGATGAAGTGCACATCCGCGGATTTTTGGGCAAGATGATTTTCTCTGGCGAGGAAGCTTTGAAAAAAGCCCGCGTGCTATCCGGTGGCGAGAAAGTGCGTTGCATGCTATCGCGCATGATGATGCAGCGCGCCAACGTCCTGATGATTGACGAACCTACCAACCACCTCGACCTGGAATCGATTACGGCGTTCAACAATTCGCTCAAGAACTTCAAGGGATCGGTGATTTTTACCACGCATGACCACGAGTTTGCGCAAACGGTAGGAAACCGCGTTGTCGAACTGACACCAAACGGAGCCATCGACCGCTACATGACCTTTGACGATTATCTCGATGACGATAAGATCAAGGAGTTGCGAAAGAAAATGTATTCGTAAACAGATAAAAAATCCAAATCCCAGAGCGGCATTTGGATTTTTTTTAATCTCGGAATTTGGCGATCGCCCAAATGATGACGGCCACCACCAGGATGACCAGAAAGACGCCCACGCCAACGCCGGCTTTAAAGATATCGCCCACCAGTTCACAACTGCTGACCAGTATGAGGACTAACAAAAGGGGGAGGCTTCGGAGTAAAAGACTTTTCATACCTATCGGATTTGGTTTATGTAAAATTGCTCAATAGCCGTCACAACCTGTTTACAGAATTTATCTAAAAGCTTACACGATTGAACAGCCAAGGCAAAAAATGCTTAATTTTACCCTCCAAACACGCATTATGAGCCGTAAAATCCTGCTCAGCCCTGCTGAAGTAAGCATCATCCTGCACCGTTTGGCCTGTCAGCTTATTGAAAAGCACCTCGACTTTTCACAGACGGTGCTGATCGGAATTCAGCCTCGCGGAACTTTTTTGGCCAACCGCCTCAAGCAGATTTTGGAAGCGGATTATGGAATCGATCAGGTAACCACCGGCTTTTTGGACATCACTTTTTTCCGGGATGATTTTCGCCGCACCAAACCGCTCGAAGCCAGCGAAACCCGTATCGATTTTTTAATCGAAGGCAAGACCGTGGTGCTGATTGACGATGTGCTTTACACCGGCCGTGGTATCCGCGCAGCCTTGACAGCCCTGCAATCGTTTGGTCGTCCGTCAGCCATTGAACTGCTGGTGCTTATTGACCGCCGCTTTAGCCGTGATTTGCCTATCCAACCGGATTACAGAGGCCGTCAGGTGGATGCCATCAACAATGAAAGAGTCAAGGTCAACTGGATTGAAAACGACGGACAGGACAGCGTGTTACTGGTACAAAATCCCCAAACGACATGAGCGAACTATCGGTAAACCATCTGCTGGGCATCAAGCACCTCACGGCAAAAGACATCGGGCTTATTTTTGAGACCGCCGATCACTTTAAGGAAGTCATCAACCGTCCGATCAAAAAAGTTCCGTCGCTCAGGGATATTACCATCGCCAATATCTTTTTTGAGAACAGCACCCGCACCAAGCTGAGTTTTGAACTGGCGCAAAAACGCCTTTCAGCCGATGTCATCAGTTTTTCGGCGGCGCAATCCTCGGTTAAAAAAGGGGAGACGCTCATTGATACGGTCAACAACATCCTGTCGATGAAAGTCGATATGGTGGTGATGCGACACTCCAGTCCCGGAGCTGCGTACTTCCTCTCGCAGCACGTGGGCGCAAGCATTGTCAACGCCGGCGACGGAGCGCACGAGCACCCAACCCAGGCGCTGCTGGACACTTATACCATACGGGAAAAGCTGGGCGATGTGGCCGGAAAGAAAGTCGTGATTGTAGGTGATATCCTGCATTCGCGGGTGGCGCTTTCCAATATTTACGCCCTGAAGATGCTTGGAGCAGACGTTAAGGTGTGCGGCCCTAAAACACTGATGCCTAAACACATTGAATCACTTGGCGTATCGGTGGAGAGTGATTTGCGAAAAGCCCTCGAATGGTGCGATGTGGCCAATATGCTCAGGGTGCAAAACGAGCGGATGGACGTCAATTACTTCCCGTCGGTGCGCGAGTATTCCAAGCAATATGGCGTCAACCGGACCCTGTTGGATTCGCTGTCAAAAGAAATTGTCATCATGCATCCGGGGCCAATCAACCGCGGCGTCGAGATTACCAGCGATGTGGCCGACTCCAAACAATCGGTTATCCTGGACCAGGTTGAAAACGGCGTGGCCATCCGCATGGCGGTCATTTATCTGCTGGCTTCAAAAATCAAATCCTAAGCCGATAATCCTTACCTTTGGAGATAATCATCTGCCATGAAAACTCAACTTAAAGGGCAAATCCTTTTGGTAAGCACAACGGCCGCTGCCGAGGTTTTTCCTCAGGAATTGTCTCAAAACGTCGCCGATTACGCCAACTACCATCTTATCCTTGACTTAACAGATGCTACGCCGACCAAAAAAGAGGTGCTGTCGTTCCATCCGCTCGCAAAATCTTTCAAAAAGAATAAAAAGTCGTTCGTGATTGTGGCGGGCGGTGTCGACTATGATTCGTTTCCGGAGACGCTGGCCGTGGTGCCGACGATTCAGGAAGCCCACGATGTGATTGAAATGGATGAAATTGAGCGCGATCTGGGATTTTAAAGGACAGACCATTACCCAAAACCGGTCTTCGTGTTCAACTCCCATCGCTCATAATTCCTAATCTTAAATCCAGTTGATGAAACTCACCATACTTGGCTGTCATGCCGCCACGCCACGCACGCTAAGCAATCCGACGGCCCAGGTGCTCGAGGTAGGCAAGCATGTTTTCTTAATTGACTGTGGTGAGGCGACGCAGGTACAGCTACGGCGCAACAAAGTGAGATTTGCCCGGATCAACCAGGTTTTTATCTCGCACTTGCACGGCGATCACGTTTTTGGCCTGGTCGGACTTATATCGACGTTTATGCTGCTCGGACGCAAAAATCCGTTGCACATTTACGGACCCAAAGGCATCAGGGAGTTTATAACGGTACAGTTGCGACTGGCCGGTGCCTGGAGCGCATACGAACTGGTTTTTCACGAGCTTACCGCGACCCAACCGGAATTGATTTTTGAGAATGATCAGGTGTCGGTGACGACGATTCCGCTCAAACACCGCATGTATACCAATGGGTTTCTTTTTTTGGAAAAGCCTGGACTACGTAAACTCAACCGGGAGGCGGCAGTGCTACACGAGGTTGATTCGTGTTATTTCAGGAATGCGGTTCTGGGTAAAGATGTCATCAATAATAAAGGCGATGTGGTTGCGGCCGCCGACATCACGTATCCGCCACCACCCGTAAAATCATATGCGTTTTGTTCAGATACCGCTTATGATGAGGCCATCGTCCCCTTGGTAAAAGGCGTGACCGCGATGTACCACGAGTCGACGTTTTTGGACGAGCATGAAGACCTGGCGACTAAAACCGGCCATTCAACCGCCCGACAGGCTGCAACCATTGCAAAAATGGCTGGGGTCTCCCGGTTGATTCTGGGCCATTATTCCACCAGATATGACGGATTGGCGATGTTTCAGCAACAGGCGCAATCAGTTTTTGCCCATGTCGAACTTGCCGAAGACGGAAAAATTATAGAATTCTAAATCTGATTTTATGAAAGATTTGAGCCATTACCGAAAGAACTATCAAAAAAATGAACTCATCGAACAACATTTGACGCCCGGTCCGATGGAATTGTTTAACCTCTGGTTTAAGGACGCCGAGAATCTGGAAGAGGAAATCGAGGTCAATGCCATGACGCTGTCGACGGTACAGCCGGACGGTTTTCCAAAGGGACGGATAGTGTTGCTTAAGGAATATACGCCGGATGGATTTGTGTTTTACACCAACTACCTTTCGGCAAAAGGTGGCGCAATGGCCCAAGACCCCAAGGTGTGCCTTTCGTTTTTTTGGCCGAACTCCGAGCGACAGGTTATCATTACGGGCCTGGCTGAAAAAGTCGACGCGCAAACCTCTGATGAATATTTTGCAACGCGTCCGCGGGGCAGCCAGTTGGGAGCATGGGCATCCGCGCAAAGCGAAGTGATTCCCGGCCGTTCCTTTATCGATCAGAAGTTGGCTGAACTGGAACGCGAGTATCAGGATAAACCCATTAGCCGTCCGCCGCACTGGGGAGGCTATCTGGTGCGACCGCTTGCCATAGAGTTCTGGCAAGGCCGTTCAAACCGACTTCACGACCGCATCAGGTATCACAAGGAGGGGGGCGACTGGAGTTTTGTCAGATTGTCTCCGTAAGTACACTAACAATAGTAAGCAGGGCTGCCATTTGGTGGCCTTTTTTATTTATTTGTAAGAAAATTACATTATCAAAATCAATAAACGTGCATTTCATCGATTTTATTTTGCACTTAAACGATGTTTCCGTTAATATTGTCTCAACAAAAACACCAAATACGTTCTTACCCAAGATAAAGAAGTTTGCCCCACAATCTACTTTATTAAAAAACCAAAACATAATTAATTTTTAAAGGAGTTTGCCCCACAATCTACTTTAAACAAAACCTACTGTGTTATGAAAGCAACTTTCCTACGTTCGTTGCCACTGGCATTATTGTTTATTTTTGGCGCTTGTTCAACCGATGAGACGTCTGAATCACCTGTTGATGCTCGCCTGATTGAAAACTACAACTACGATGAGGCTGAACTGGAGCTCGCCGACCTGATCAATGAGTACCGCGCATCAAACGGACTCAATCCGCTCGAAATTATCGCACACGCCTCCTACAAGTCAGAGGAGCACAATGAGTACATGATTGCTCATGACGTTGTCAACCATGACTATTTTAGCGACCGCGCCCGCAACATCAAGCAGGTTTTGGGTGCCGTCCGTGTAAACGAAAACATTGCCTACAACTATATGTCGCCTGCGGGAGCACTGCATGCCTGGTTGAACAGCCCTGCGCATAAGGCTACCATTGACGGCGATTTTACGCACTTTGGCATCTCGATCTCTATCGATCCTGAAACCGGCCACAGATATTATACAAACATTTTCCTGAAGAAATAATTGGGTAGAATTTGATTGTGTTTTGTTTTTGACAAAGAAACCACCCCTCACCGGGTGGTTATCTTACCCAATCACTCATCTGACGTTAATTTCATATTGTTTTTTTGCGCGGAAGCATCCTACGGGATGCTTTACCGTTTT
>CAZIBV010000070.1:7884-12644 GCA_964537345.1 uncultured Flavobacterium sp.
GAAGCCCAAGATATGCACCGACCAATTGTTCATTGTTAACTGTTAATTGTTAATTGAAAAAGGGTACAGGGTACAAGGTAGCTTTCGGTAACACGAAGGTTCAAATCCAGAATATACCACACGCTAAAAAAAATGTTGCCCCTAGACCAAGAAGGCTCAGGATAACACTATACTAATTGTTCATCGTTAACTGATAAAAGGGTACAGGGTGTAGGGTGTAGGGATCAAGGTAGATTTCGGAAAATGCGAGTTTATATTCTGCCTTTACAATTTTTCAATTCAAATCTTAGTTACCAGACCTGAGAAGCCCAAGATATGCACCGACCAATTGTTCATTGTTAACTGTTAATTGTTAATTAAAAAAAAAGCCACCCTTAAGGTGGCCTTCTTCGTTTTGGTGTTTTTATTGTTTGTCGAGAGCGGTAATGATAAACTCGCTTCGGCGGTTAAGCTGGTGTTCCTCTTCACTGCACGGAACATTGTCGGCACAGCGGTTAACCAACTCGGTTTCGCCATATCCGCGTCCGGTGAGACGATCGGCAGCTATACCATTTTTGACAAGCCATCCGATAGTCGACTTGGCGCGGCGATCAGACAACTTCTCGTTGTACTTGTGGCTGGCGCGGCTGTCGGTGTGTGAACGGATATCGAGCTTCATGCTTGGATACTGCGTAAGCACATCGAGGATTTTTTCCAGTTCGATGGCGGCATCCTCGCGGATGTTCCACTTGTCCAGATCAAAATAAATTTCCTTGATGCCAAACGCCTTGGCCAGGTCGTCGCCCACAGTAACAGGCTTCACGCGCTTCTCGAGTTCAATTGGCAGATCAGTTTTGCCTGATTCACCAGGAATCTTGATTTTCTTCTCGGCCGTTTCATAGGTTTCCATTTCACCGCGTACATAGTAAGTAGTGTTACACTCCACCTCAAACTCATAGTAGCCTTTTTCGTCGGCGATAACTTCGGCGATTTTGTTGAACTGCTCATCCAAAAGCGTCACCTTGGCGCCCGGAAGCGGATCACCTGTTTGTTTGTCGGTCACGATGCCGGAAAGCAGTTGTTCACAGATGAGTTTGCGGGTCTCGATGAATTTATAAATGTCGTCGTAACCTTTTCCGCCGTCGCGGTTAGATGAAAGGAACCCTTTTCTGGTCTTGGTGTCAATCAGGTAGGCAAAATCGTCCTTTGACGAGTTGGCCGGTTCTCCGATGTTCATCGGCGCACGCCAGGTTCCGTCGTCTTTTAGTTTAGACATAAAAATGTCCAAACCGCCCAATCCAGGGTGTCCGTCGGTGGCAAAGTACAGTTCATCCTCGTCGGTCATGACTGGGAATGTTTCTTTTCCCGGAGTGTTGATGGCAGGCCCGAGGTTTTCAGGTTTTCCAAAAGTTCCGTCTTCAGCAATCGATACCTTGAACAAGTCCGACTGACCAAACGTTCCCGGCATGTCTGATGCAAAATACATCGTCTTACCGTCGGCTGAAAGCGATGGGTGAGCAGTGCTGTAGCTGTCGCTGTTAAACGGAAGTTCCTGAACATCGGTCCAGATTTTCTTGCCGTCTTTTTCAACCATGGTGGCTTTATAGATTTTTACCAGCGTGTTGCGGTTGGCATCGCGTCCACGTTTTCCGTCCAGGAAGTTGTTGCGCGTAAAGTACACGGTTTTCCCGTCCTTGGCAAAAGCAGGCGAGGCAGCTTCGTTGTATTTGCTGTTCATCTGCTGACCAAACTTCTCAACTGTTCCCAGCGAATCACCTTTAGCTTCGGCCGAATACAGGTTGGTAAAGTATTGGTTGGTCCACGAGTGCTTGCGTTTGCTAAAATTTCCGGTGTCGCGGGCCGATGCAAAAACCAGCTGGCCATCATACATGGCGCTTCCATAATCAGAATACTCTGAGTTTACGCCGGCGTCGGTCATTTCATAACGGCCGGAATTGGCCCGGATCATGTCCATGTAATTCGCCTTGTAGTTCTGCGCGCGCTGGTCACCTGCGAGTTTGCTGGTAAAGGTGCGCATCATCTCGTCAGCCTTGTCATATTGCTTGACTGATTTAAGTGATTGCGCATAGCGGTAGTAATATTCGGGTTCAATCTCTCCACCCATGGCGAACAACTCGCCGTACCATTTGGCCGCATTTTCAAAATCAGAGTTAAAATAGTAGGCATTGCCCAACTTTTGAAACAAATCAGCTGACTTATAGCCTTTTTGGGCGATGCGCTCATATGTCTTGATGGCATCGATGTAGGCAAAGCGGTCGTAGTTCTTGTCGGCTTTGTTTATACCGGATTGCGCCGCAACGTTAAGCGCGAACAATCCGAAAAACAGTATCGAAACGATTTTACTTTTCATGGTCATGGATATTAGAAGAACCTTGGGGTTGTAATTCTGTCAACTCTCTTGAACAACTCAAAGCGCAGGAAAACTTCATGCGATCCTGAGTTGTAATTGCGCAGCTCGGTGGTTTCGCGGTCGTATCCGTAACCAATGAACAGTCCATCGGTAACCTGGAATCCGGCCAGTCCGCTAAAGGCTGCGTCCCAACGGTAGGCAGCGCCCAGCACAAACTTTTCGGCAATCAGGAAGTTGCCCGACACGTCAACCTGCAAAGGCGCGCCAAATACCATTTTGGTAAGCAACGCCGGTTTGAATTTCAGGTTTGGACTCACGTCAAACACATAGCCGGTAATAAAGTAGTAGTTGAGTTTTTCCTTGCTGATAGTCTCGTCAAAGTCACTGTAATGAGCGGTCTCAATAAAATTGGGAACCGACAATCCGGCGTAGAATTTATCCGAGTGAAGGTAAACACCCGCACCAATGTTTGGCGAGAATTCATTGTCGATGTTTTGCAGGCTCGGGTCGACAACAACATCGGGATTAAGCATGCTTCGATCAAGTTGAAACAGGTTGGCCGTAGCCTTGATTCCAAATGATAACTTAAACTCGTTGGCCATCGGAATAGTATAGGAAACGTCGGCCGAAATCTGGTTTTCCTTTGTCGGGCCAATGCGGTCATTGATAAAGGAAAGTCCCAAACCCACACGGCTTTCGTTAATAGGCGTGTTCATCGAAAAAGCATTAGTAACCGGCGCTCCGTCAAGCCCAACCCACTGGGTGCGGTGCAGTCCGAAAATACTCAACATCCCTCTCGAACCCGCGTAGGCCGGGTTTATGTTGATGGTGTTGTACATGTACTGCGTAAACTGGGCGTCCTGTTGCGCCTGGCTTATCGCTGCTGTAAACAACAAAACGATTGTTAGTATTCTTGTTCTCATTAGTTTCTGTTTTTAATCCGGGAGCGGGGTCGCGCTCCCGGATGTTAATAGATTTGGTTTTATCGTGAAAGGTATAAATATCCGTCTTTTTTAACAACCGTACCTTCAGAGGTAGTGTACTGCAACAGATAGAAGTATGTACCGGTTGGCAGTTGGTCGTTTTTGTTGACTGTAACGCGTCCTTCCGAATATCCTTTAAATGCGCGGTCGGCGTTGTCATACTGCTTGGTTTCATACACCAGTACGCCCCAACGGTTGTAGATTTCAACCGTGTTGGTTGGATAACATTCGGTTTCATTGATACCGTCAATCTGGAAGTGCTCATTGATGCCGTCACCGTTTGGCGAGAAGGCATTGTGAACCAGGATATCGGTACAAGGCAATACGATACAGTTGGTATTAACGGTCATCACAATGTTGATCACGCGTGGACAAACCGGATCGTCAATCTGATACTGGTAGGTGTAAGTTCCTACTGCCAGACCAAACTGGGCAAAGTTGCTTCCGCTAAGTGCCCCGGTGGTGTCTACGTCAACCCATGTTCCGCCTGTTGGAGTTCCATCGGGCAGATAGTTATTGAGGTCAACAACAGTGATATCTTCATTACAAGCTGTTTGTGGGATATTTGTTTCGCTGTTCACGATATTCACATCAACTTCCTGAGTGAATACAGAGTTGTTACCACATGAGTCAGCCACTTGCCATTCGCGAACGATGGTGTATCCATCGGCAGTCTGGTTGGTGATTTCCTCACTGTAAGTAGCCGTTCCAACAGTTGAGCAGTTGTCCATGAAAATCAATTGAGGAATTTCAGGGATGTTGTCGCAGTTTGCTGTAATCTGCGGCTCCAGTTGTCCGTCAATTGATGGTCCTGCAGTATCGGTTACCGTAATGATTTGCTGCTCGCTTGTTGCATTGCCGCAATCATCGGTAGCGGTCCAGGTGCGGATCAGGATATAATCACCCTCGCACAGCCCGTCAGTGCGCTCCTCGGTCATGGTTACCGTAGCGTCGCCGCAGTTGTCGGTAGCCGTAATTTGGGCAGCGGTCGGAACCTGGTCGCAAGACACAGCTACATCTTCAGGGATTGCAGTGTCAAATGTAGGTGCAGTGTTGTCACTCACTGTAAATACCTGTTCAACCACGGTGGCGTTTCCGCAAGCGTCGGTAAACGTCCAGGTACGAACCACAGATCCAGAGTTGGCACAGTCACCGGCAGTTGTGTTGTCAACACCCCATGCAGTAATGACCTGTCCACAGTTATCAGTGGTAGAAAGTTCAAAATTAGCTGGTACGTTGATGAAACATTCAACTGTCATGTCTGCAGGAACCTTGATTGGCGGAGCCGGCGGAACATTGTCAATTACCGATATCACTTGTGATACCGATGACTCGTTTCCGCACTCATCAACAAAAGTCCAGGTACGGGTAGTGGTAAAGGTATTTTCACATGATCCAGGTACAGTCGAATCAACACCTTCAACCGT
>CAZIBV010000071.1:0-12464 GCA_964537345.1 uncultured Flavobacterium sp.
TCATATTCATAATGCCAATGATATACGCCAATGATTTTTTCTCTTTGCCGTAAAAAGTGCGTTTTTGCAGTATCTCGGTTTCTTTGGTAGAAAGTGATTTGCTGTTTCGCAAATAGTCGAACGCTTCGCAAAGGAAGCCTGCACTGCCTACTGCACCGTCATAAATTTTATCGCCAATTTTTGGGGCAACCACTTTTACAATGGTGGTGATGAGCGGTCGGGGCGTGTAATATTCGCCACCGTTTCGCCCTGCATTGCCCATATTTTTGATTTTGTCTTCATACAGGTGGCTCATTTCGTGCTTCTCTGCGTGGGTGCGGAAACGCAACTCATCAATGCGATTTATCACTTCACGCAAATTGTAGCCGCTTTGTATTCGGTTTTTCAGTTCGCTGAAAATCTCACCAATCTTGTATTCAATCGTGTCGGCACTCTCGGCACTCAGTTTAAACTTTTTGAGGTAAGGAAACAGTTTGTTGTTTACAAAGTCGGTGAGGTCGTCACCTGTCAGGGCTTTGTGGTGGTCGAGTTTTCCGTCTTTGCCCTTGGGCATTGCCCAAACTGTCCATTGGTAATCCTTGTCAATGATAGGCGTGTAAGTCTTGCCCGTAAGTTCGGCTGCTGTAGCTCGGTCTTTCTCTAAGTCGTCCAAATATTTGAGGAATAAAATCCAAGAGGTTTGCTCCACATAGTCTAATTCACTGCCACAACCTGCGTCTTTGTGAAGTATATCGTCAATATTTTTAAAAGTCTGTTCAAACATATTTGTATTTGTTTTTTTTTGGATTTACTCAATAACCCAACTTCATCTGGCTCAATTACAATCCTTTTTTAAAGTTATCGTTCCTGCAATTAATATAATTCAGAGTTTATTGAGGAGATTTCGGCTAATATACAAAAAGGACCAAGTAAGGGGATTAATTATACAAGACTCCCTGAACGGAAAACAATGTCTAACCCACAACGGCCCCCGGCAAACTCTCGTTGCGTCTTGGTTAACTGAGTATATTCTGTGAAACAAAAATAATGTTACCTAGCTAACCAACAGCCGCGGGCCGATAGTAAACCCAAACCATCCGGCATCCGAGCTAGCCAATCACTAAACGTCAAATCTCCCCCCCCGCAAAAAAAAACCCCGGTTCCCACCGAGGTCTCCATCGCCAAGCGGCCACCATCAAACCAACGCCACCGCGCCCACATAAATACTGTTGGCCGCCTTCTTCCCGTCAGCACTCGTCATCGACGCCCACACCATAACCGTCTCGCCGCCCCATCCGTCCGGGAGGTTGAGCGTGTAGGCCAGCGCGTCACGGTTGGCCGCAAGCTGACGGATTTCGTATAGATTGCGGACTTCGTTGTAAACCACCAGCAACAGCCCGTCGTCGTTGCGCGATGACCCCTGCCCGGAGTTGTCTTGCCAGGTAAAGGCAATTTGCGCTCCCGCTTGCGGCGTGTGCTGCAAATCTTGCGGGCCCAGCAGTTCGCCCCGGGTGACGACCACTTTCATATAGTCCATCACAAAGTTCGGGAAGGCTCCCGCAATGGCTTCCTTAAGGTGGTAGGATGTTGCCAGGTTGCGGCGCGAACGCTCGTTTTGTGCCTGCCCAAAAAAGGCCGAAAGGACTGGTTGCAACGGCGCGAGGAACTGTGCAACCAGGGCAAATCTTAGCCGCTGCGACAACTGCTCTTCCGTTGGAATGCGTGAGCTCTTTTTAGGAAGGCTGCGGATGATGTCCATTCCTCTCCAATTCGCACCCACTACGGTGCCTACTTTTCCGCTGAATCCACCCAGGATTCCTTTGTTGATTGTTCCCATGATTTAAAATTTTAGGGATTGATACTAGGTTTTTGCCGGGGTCTTGACTTGCGGTTCCAACCCAACGACAAAGCGAATGTAGCAGCCTGTTTCCAGCCAAAAAAGCACCTGGACGCAAACGGATGACTTTGTCCTAAAACGTCCGCTTTTTTCCGTTTTTGGTCATAAAAAGTCATAAACGGGTAAAAAGTTCCGCCTTTGGGCGCTTTTTGGACAACGCCAGAAGTGCTTTGTTGCAAACATGTTGCAGTCAGGCTTGGCAGCCGTTCGCAAAATGGGATGCTTTTGCGAACAAAGCAGCAACAAAAGGGCGGGATGGGCAGATGCTAATCGCGACATGCCGATCCGGGTAAGCGAGGTCACCAACCCAGGGTTATCCAACCGTTTTTAAATTTTTCAATTTCAGGTTTTGCTCTGGCACAAAGTTTGAAAACCGCCTCCATACACCAACAACCTCACAATCAAAAACATGGAACGCTAATAAACAAAAACCGTCATCAATCATGAGCCGAATCATCCTCTACACAAAAGACGTCCAGATCTTTACCGGAAAAAGCGATAAGCACGCCCGCTGCCTGATCAACAAAATCCGGGAGAAATACAACAAACCTAACGAGCTTCCCATTACCGTTTACGAATTTTGTGCATACTTAAAGATCGATGCCGAGATGGTCCTCAAAACGCTCCGATGATTGAGGAGTTCTCCCCCGCTTCATCGTCTGTGAAGCGCATACTGTTAAGTGATTCCCCAAATCATCCCGCATCAGTAATCCTGTGTAAGCTGTAAACCGTAAACCGTAAAAGCTTTCGAGCTCACACTAACCCATAATCTCCTCCTGCTTGCATTTGGCTTCCTTGGCCACAACCGGATCGACGATCAGTTTGCTTCCGCGTGCCGATGCGCCCACCACAATCGCCGCAGCCACCAGCACGACATTCTTGATGATGTACTGCCCCTCGAGCGTGGGCATCAAAGGCGCCTTCCAGGTTTCGGACCCAAAGGCCGCCAGCGGTACCAGCGTCCCCAGCAATTGCAGATACAGCACGGGAATCACCAAGCGCAACGCGGGCTTATACAATAACCCTAGGCCGATCAGGCATTCTAAAACGCCTAAGAGATAAACGGCGAGATCCCTGTCAATCATCCCAAAAGTAAGCCATGAAATGGTGGCACCCGCAAGCCCTTCGGCCGCGTTTCCGGGAAAAAACTTGAGCACGCCAAACCACAAAAAGATAATGGCTACCGATACGCGCAGGATCGAGATGCCGTGTTTTTCAACGTTAAGACGAATGGAGGATCTTTTCATGATTGTGAGGTAACAAATGACCGGGCATAAAACTACAACCCGCTTAATGATCAGATATTATACAGGATGGGCAAAGTTTTACACTAAAATGGTATTGTTGAGGCTGGGCATGAGATTAACGCGATGGAAAAAGCCTGGCCAAATTGGCGATGTCCAGCGACTTGTTGACATCTTTTTAACAGTTTGACTTTTTAAATTATATTAGCCAACTCTTATACGCAATTTATCGTATTGTCCAACTGGCTTTTACGGGCTATTGTTGCTAAATTTTTATTGTATGGTTTTAAGAATTACGCTCCTACTGTTGTGTTTGAATATCAGTCTTGGCTACGCTGTCAAACTACCACCGTCGGCAACGATTGCCATTAGTTCGGCCAATAGCGTCTGTCAGAACGCGTCAGGGCCTACCATCACGTTTAACGGATCAAACGGAACGGCCCCGTACACGTTTACTTATACCATCAATGGTGGAACTCCGCAAACGATTGATTCAAATGCGGCAGGTGTCGCTACGTTATCTGCGAGTACCGCCACATCGGGACCACGGACATATACGTTGGTCAGTGTCGAAGATAGTACGGGAACATCGGTAAATGTTGGTAGTAGCGTGGGATTTGTCGTAGTGCCTTCTAATTTTTCAGTCAATGCTGGTTCTAATAGCCCTTTATGTAAAGGAAATTCAATTAACCTAACTGCTACTGTCACGGGGACAGGAGGTAGCACTGTAAGCTATAGTTGGACAGGGCCTAACGGTTTTACGAGTAACCAACAGAATCCGATTCGCAATAACGCAACGGGTGCCATGTCAGGGGACTACACAGTTACTGCAACCATTGGTAACTGCCAGGTTTCAGCCACGGTAACCGTACATGTTGTAACCGTAGGAGCGGTTAACCCGGCTTTATTAAATGGTTGCGTGACTCCCAATGACCCTAATCCCACTTCTGGTATAATGCTATCAATATCCAATCCTGCATATATCACAAGCATTTCGATCAATTGGGGGGATGGAACTCCAGTTCAGACAATCCCCTCATCCTCATGGTCGACGCCTATTATGCACAGTTACTCGGTAGGCTTTTACAATGTAGTGATTACAGCCACAACAACGCTTGGGTGTACCGTGAGCCAGAGCTATAACTCCTTTGTCGGATCGTCGCCACAAGCGGCAACACTTTCTCTTTTTGCAAATCAAGCGGTAGGGTGTGCTCCTCACAACACCCAATACACCCTTAGTATACCAACCGCGAACAATGAAGGGACTACTTATCGTATTTGTTTCGGTGATGAAGGAACTACCACAAATTGTTTTGAATATATCCACGGAGATCCCGTGCCGTCGGGATGGATATTAGCGGGCAGCACAGGCGCCTTCACCAGTTACACTATATCCCATACATTCACCTCCTCATCATGTGGTAACACAGTCACACTCAACAACGTAACTTACAACGATGTTTATCTTCCTTCAGTAATTACTACAAATCCGTGTGCTGCGCCACAACCGCAAGCCGGAAGTTTGATTAGCGTTGGCATCGAACCCAGTGCAGACTTTGAGATGACTCCACAATCGGTTGTTTGTACAGGAACAGCTTTAACGCTCTCAAACACGTCGGATATGGGTGGAAGCATTCAACCCTCAACAAATACCTGCACCACAGACTCACCGTTTTATTGGACGGTGTCCCCCAACACGCCCGGGTTATGGACGGCCTCCGGATTGGGGTCAAACAACAACACACCTAACCAGAATTTTTGGACATCAGGTTCAATGACGCCCTCAATAACATTCAACCAACCGGGCAATTACACGATTTCCCTTATCATAAAAAATTCATGCGGAGAGGACAGTATAACCAAACAAATTTGCGTGGCCGCACCCCTCACACCTCAATTTACCCTGAGCAACACTTCCGGCTGTTCGCCCATGTCGGTTACGGCAACAAACACCACGAATATGTCTGCATTGTGCGGAACGGCCAGCCAAACCTGGAGTGTAAACCATACCCCGGGATTTTGCGGCACAACCCCCGTTAGCATCCCTAACCAAACCACCCAAAACGCTTCATTCAACTTTACTGAACCGGGCACCTATACCATCACTCTCACCACGACCAATACCTGCGGAACCACGCAAACCTCGCAGACGGTGACGGTAAAAAAAGCCCCAACAGCCAGTATCAACCCCATCGGAAATTTGTGCGGACCGGGAAGTATTACACCACAGGCTGCGGTAAACTCCTGTGCCCCGCCGTCGAGTACCCTTAGCTATTCGTGGAGTTTTCCGGGCGGAACACCGGCCACATCAAATGCTGCAAACCCGGGGCCCGTTTCCTATACTGCTTCCGGGAACCATACCGTCTCACTGGTTGTGACCAATGAGTGCGGAAACTCCGCCACGGCAACCCAGACCTTTGCGCTCAACCCGCAACCGATTGTCAGTACAGTCCCAAACCAAGCGATATGCTCAGGCACTTCGACTACCGCCATCACACTGACCACAACACCGCCTAACGCCACGTTTACTTGGACGGCCACTGCATCGGCGGGAGTTAGCGGGTTCCAGGCGAGCGGAACCGGCAACATTCCATCAACGGTGCTCACCTATACCGGAAGTGGGACGGGTACGGTAACGTACACCATCACTCCGACACTGAACGGCTGTCAGGGACCAAATCTTACCTATCAAATCCAGGTAGCTCCCGCACCGGTAATTACAGCGCAACCTCAATCTCAAACCTTATGTCAGAACGCTACGCCATCAGCCCTGACAATGGCTGTAACAGGATCAGGTGCACCAACCTTTCAGTGGTATGTGAATACTACAGCCTCTACTACCGGTGGCACCTTAATACCGGGCGCCACATCTTCCAACTATTCTCCACCGACCACTAATATTGGAACGCTGTATTACTACGCAGTTGCTTCCCTTCCTACAGGTGGGTGTGCTTTACTGACAAGTCAGATAGCCACCATAACGGTAGTTGCTCCGCCATCAGTCACCACGCAACCCACACTTAACAGTACGGTATGCGTTGGCGCTACGGTTGAACCACTATCGGTGATCGTTTCAGGCGGAACCGGGACTGTATCCTACCAATGGTATTCCAATACGACCGCCACAACCACAGGTGGCACGGCAATTTCAGGAGCCACTTCTGCAACCTACACACCTCCAACATTCACCGTAGCGGGCACGTACTATTACTATGTGGTCGCTTCAGCCTCAGGTAACGGTTGCGGACAGACTACGAGCCAACCGGTCACCGTTAACGTCATTCCCGATCCGGTAATTACCACTCAGCCCGTAGCAATCCAGACATTATGCCAGGGGGCAACTCCGGAAATATTGACCGTGACGGCGTCGGGAGGTTCCGGTAGCTTTAGTTATCAATGGTACAGCAACAGTTCCAATTCGACGACAGGAGGCAGTCCATTATCCGGGGCGACCTCGTCCTCATTTACGCCGCCAACCTCCTCACAAGGCACTACTTACTATTATGTCGTTGTGTCTCAACCTACGTCAGGATGTAGTGTGACGAGTGCACCTGCGCAGATAATCGTCAATCCATCGCCTTCCGTATCAAATCAACCTCAGCCAGCTACTGTATGTTTGGGAGGTTCGGTGCCGGCGCTTACTTTTGCCGTTACGAATGGGGCAGGCAGCGCAACTTATCAATGGTATTCAAACACCTCAAACAACACCGCGACGGGACAACCTATAAGTGGTGCGACATCAAACAGTTTCACACCGCCAACCGCGTCAGCCGGACAGATCTGGTATTATGCCACGGCCACATTTTCAGGAATTAGCGGGTCTTGCGCAACCGTAGTGACACAAACGGCATTAATCGAAGTTGTGACGGGGCCGGAGATCCAAACACAACCTGTTGCTGAACAGACGGTGTGTGTCGGCGGTACTGTTCCAGGCGCACTGTCAGTAGCTTATACGGGCGGAACAGGAACTCCAGCGTACCAATGGTACAGCAATACCACCAACTCGACTACGGGAGGAACGCCGGTAGGAACCAATTCGTCCAGTTTTACCCCTCCGGTGTTTACAACCCCGGGAGAATATTTTTATTACGTGACAATCACCTTGGCCGGAAGCGGCTGCGGCACTACAACCAGTGCGGTAAGCAAAGTCATTGTATTGCCCGATCCGGAATTGGAGACGCAGCCTATCGCCAGTCAGACGCTTTGTCAGGGTTCTACTCCTCAGGCGCTATCTGTCTCTGCCACCGGTGGTGAAGGCACCTTCTCATATCAATGGTATAGCAACACATCACCTTCAACTACAGGCGGGACAATCATCCCGGGCGCTAACCAGGCATCGTATACCCCAACCGTCGCCGCTGTTGGTAATTACTATTACTATTGCGTGGTGAGCCAGCCTACTTCCGGATGTGAGGTCACGAGCCAGATTGCACAAATTACCGTCAACACTTCTCCATCGGTAACCGTCCAACCAGTCCCTTCGCAGATTTGTCAGGGAGGAACGGCCCAACAACTGAGCTTTGCAACACAGAATGGTGCGGGAACAGCAACTTATCAATGGTACTCAAATACGGTCGAAAGCAATACGGGTGGTACCGCGATAGCGGGCGCGACTACTATGACTTACGATCCGCCGACCGGTGTTGTGGGTGCGTTATGGTATTATGCAACAGTTACTTTCTCGGGCATTACTGGAGATTGCGCTACCATCGCGACCCAGCCTGTACTTGTTGAAGTCAATCCCAATGCCGAGATTACGGTGCAGCCTGAACCCAAACAATCCGTGTGTGTCGGGCATACTTTGACCAACCCGTTAAGCATCACCTATTCACAGGGAACCGGCGCGCCAACTTACCAATGGTATTCTAACAGCACCAACAGCACCACGGGAGGAACGCCTGTCGGCACCAACCAAAGTACGTATACGCCGCCCGCTTTTACCTCTGCCGGGACGTATTACTACTATGTTACGGTACAACTGAGCGGAAATGGCTGTAATCCGGTAACCAGTCAGCCGGCGCAGGTGGTGGTGGTAGCCGATCCTGAAATTGCGGTACAACCAATTAATGCCCAGACACTTTGTCCGACCGAAACGCCTCAGACGTTATCCGTCACGGCAACGGGCGGCATCAGCAGCGATTATAATTATCAGTGGTACGCATCCACAACTCCGGGGAATACCGGGGGTGTCGCAATTGGCGGAGCTACCGGGCCTGACTTTGTTCCACCCACTGATCAGACCGGTACATTTTACTACTACTGCGAGGTTACGCAACCCAACGGCCTGGGTTGTAATGTAACCAGCCAATCGGCATCCATCACCGTATCGCCCGCGCCTGCAATCAACACTCAGCCTGTGGGACAAACGCTTTGTGGCGGACAATCGGCATCACCGCTTTCAATCAATGTCGTCAATGGCGTCGGCACTCCTGTCTATCAATGGTATTCGAACTCCACCGCATCTAACGCTGACGGGACAGCAATAACCGGAGCCAATCAGGCAACCTACACACCACAAAACACCACTGTTGGCTCTTTGCATTACTATGTGACGGTAAGTTATCCTGATCTGACCGGAAATTGTTCCAGCGTTACATCAGATGTGGCCACTGTGACCATCGAACAGAATCCGGAGATTTCAGATCAGTCAGAAGTCATTTGCAGTAGCACGGCTTTTAGCGTTACGCCAACGACCAATGGTACTGATATCGTTCCGGCATCAACCACTTATAGTTGGGGAATGCCTGTCATCACGCCTCCGGGCAGTGTAACAGGAGCGTCGGCCGAATCAAATCCGCAAACAACCATCAGTCAAACGCTCATCAACACTACTACACAACCGGCAACAGTCATCTATACGGTGACGCCTGTGGCGGGCGATTGTACCGGACAACCGTTTACCATCACCGTCACGGTCAATCCTGCCATTGCGCCAAATGTGACGGTAAATGACAATCTCTGTTTTGGGACCGATAACGCCGGAATTACAACCAATGTGACAGGCGGGATTCCATTCCCCGGAGCCGAACCTTATCAATTTAGCTGGACCGGTCCCGACGGTTTTGCATCGACAGCCCCGTCAATTTCCAATCTTGCTCCGGGAAATTATACCGTAACCATTACTGACGCCGGAGGCTGTCCTTTTACCGAAACCTACACCATCACCGAGCCTCCGCAACTTGTTTTTGATTCAACCGTCCAACAAAACATTACCTGTCATAATGCGGCCGACGGAAGCATCACGCTCAACATTGCCGGTGGAACTCCGGGTTACATCTATACATGGACAAAAGACACAGTGCCGTATTCCGACCAACAGAACCTTACCAACCTCGCTCCCGGTTTGTATGTCGTATCGGTCACAGACGCGAACAATTGTACGCCGATCACGATGGAATTCAATATCACGCAGCCCGATCCGTTAGTGGCCACGTTGGTTTCGCAGACCAATGTGGAATGTTACGGTGAAAGCACCGGCGCAATCTTGGTCTCGGTGACAGGGGGAACGCCGATTGAACTCACTCCTGGCAATTTTGGATACACCTATTCATGGACAGGTCCCAATGGTTTTACAAGCAATGTCCAAAACCCTTCCAATTTATTTGCGGGAGATTATTCGCTTACCGTAACCGATAACTACAATTGCCAGTTTACTTTGCCGGTCGCGATCACTCAGTCGGCTGAAATCATCATCTCGTACACCACAACCGAGATTACCTGCTACGGTGCAAATGACGCGAATATGACAGTCACACTGAGCGGCGGTGTCGGGCCCTATACGTTCACCTGGAGCAATTTTTCCACGGTACTTAATCAGACAAATTTGTCCGCCGGAACCTACACCATTATCGTAACCGACGCCTTGGGCTGCCAGAAGACTGAAAGCATCGTCATCCCTGAAGCGCCTTTGTTCGCCATTAACCCGGTGGTTACACAGATTAGTTGTCACGGTGAGCAGGACGGCAGCATCCAACTCAATTTTGTGGGCGGAATCGCACCTGTTACCCTTGTATGGAGTGACGGCAGTACTGCGGGAACGACGCGAAACGGTCTCGCTGCGGGAACATACACCGTAACCATTACCGATAGTAAGCCGTGTGTAATCACCCAAACCTTTATTATCGTCGAACCGGCGCCTTTGGTTTTATCGGCGTCATTGGAACATGCATTGGCTTGTGATTTATCAAATGACGGGGCGATAGACCTCTTGGTTAGCGGTGGAACCCCTCCGTACACTTACTCCTGGTCAAACGGCAGTAATCAGGAAGATCTGACACTACTCACTAACGGAAATTACTCGGTAACCGTAACTGATTCCAGGGGATGCGTCATCCAGGGACAATACACCATCCTGCGTCCTGATCCGATAGCGATCCAGATTGTGGAAAATGTAGATTTTGACTGCGAAACCCGATACGTCGACATCACCTATGAAGCCCAGGTTTCAGGAGGCGTTCCTCCATTTGCCATCAGCTGGTCAAGCGGAACGGTTTCGGGCGCCAACAACCAGTTCATGAATACTTCCAATGAAGGCTTGGTGACAGTAACCGTAACTGACTCCCGCGGTTGTGACATGACCCTTACGTACAACGTCGACATCCCACAGTTGGGAACCATTGGATTTGAACCCGTATCAGTTGGAAGTACGTATTACGGCATCTATTCGATTGAAGATCCCATCACTTTTGAAAGTATGGTTACGGGAGATTACCAGACGCTGATATGGGATTTTGGAGATGGTACATTTTCCAGCGAAGTCAATCCCGTTCATACCTATGTCAATCCGGGATCGTATGTGGTGACGCAGACGGTAACTTATCCACTTGGCTGTCAGTATAGTCAAACGATTACGCTGAACGTTGAAGAAGGCTATTTCCTAACCATCCCGACGGCATTCACGCCTAACGATGATTCGATGAACGATACGTATCGACCGGTTTCCAAACGTCTGGAATCACTCACGCTGGAAATTTATGATTCGTGGGGATCGATGATTTACAGTGAGAAAGGCGATGTATTGACCGGCTGGGATGGTACCGTCAAAGGACTCGGTGCTGAAAACGGCAACTACTACTGTACGGTTACCGGCAAGACATTTTACGGAAGAACCATCACTGAGCGGAGGACGTTCGTACTAATCAAATAATATGCGTTTAAAATCACTATTGATCCTGTGCATTCTCCCCGCACTGGGCTGGTCACAGGATCCGATATTCACCCAATATTACAACGTTCCAGAGGCGTTGAACCCGGCGTTTGTGGCATCGGCCAATACGTGGAACGCTGGTGTTATCCACCGCCGTCAATGGCCCAATGACAACCGGCGTATCGACACCCAATATGGCTACGTGAGCAATTTGATTACCGATGAACTTGGAATAGGCGGAAACGTGCAAAACCACACCGAAATCTTTACCGGCTACAACTACATCCGGGTGAATGCCGTTGTGTCTTATCGCGTCGACCTGACTTATGACTGGCACCTTCGCTTTGGACTCGAGGGCGGATATGGGCAAAAGGATTACGGCTTTGGCGGGCTGTTGCTGGAAGATCAGATCAACGTGGCCACGGGTGCCATCGACGGTCCCACCATCGATCCTCAGGCTATGCGCGCCAATAAGCTTTCTTTTTTTGACTTTTCAGGTGGTGTCGTAGCTGATTCAGAAAACGCTTGGTTTGGTCTCACCGTCCGCCATCTCACGCGACCCGATATTTCCTTTACGGAGTCTTCCAACGTTCCGCTAAACATGTTTGTTTCCGTTCACGGTGGGTACTTTTTTGATCTGGGCGGACTGCCAAGCGTTCTCTTTCCCGACGGAAGCTCTTTTATGCTTTCCGGAAATTACATGAGGCAAGCCGAGTACAACCGGTTTGACGTTGGCGGAATTATGGATTACGGATTGTTTTCCATCGGCGTCCTTTCGGCCGTCAACCTGGAAAGGAAAGCCAGCAACGCCCACCTGCTGACATCGGTCAATCCGGTATTCTCAGTAACTTTTGGCGAGTTGACTTTTGGCTACTCCTATGACATCAACACCTCAGGAATTGGCCGGACAGGCGGTGTCCATGAACTCTCACTTGTGTGGCAATCCAGCCGCGATTGTTCTAAGTGCGACAATTACAAAGTCCGATTAAAAAGAAGAGGCGAAGACGGCTATACAAGGTAATCTTAAGATGCTTTGGCGCTGCATAATTGTCAATTTAGGGCCAACTGAAAGCCTATAAAACTTGGATCTCCTGGCAGACAACTGGAATCAACTTGCAGCCTCCAGGCGGATTTTCTATCTATCCATCCCCCAATTTTCATTATCTTAGCCAATAAAATCCACACCATGAAAAAATAC
>CAZIBV010000072.1:0-6951 GCA_964537345.1 uncultured Flavobacterium sp.
CGTTGTTGTCGTCGTCGCAAACCTCATAAGGAGTGATGACGGTGTTGATGGTGGGCAAACCAATGATATTAACCGTTACTGTTCCCGTCTGTGCTTGAGAACAGGCGTTTAGACCGCTATCGGTTACGCTGACCAAATCATAGATAAAGGCTCCGATTGTTCCGGTAGGAACTGAGATTGTCGCAGTATCACCGGATGAAGTAAGGGTTTGAACAGCTCCTCCGTTTAAAGTATATTCAAATATATAAGGTGCAGTTCCGCCGCTTCCGGTGAAAGTCACCAATGGGCTTGCTGCGTTTTGACATACTGAGATATTCCCATCAATCGTAGCCGACGGTAACTCGAGCACCGTAATGGTAGCCGATCCTGTCGCGGCTTGCGAGCAGGCGAGTGCACCCGCACTTTGTACACTTACTAATTCATAAGCAAAAGTACCCGCTACTGACGTGTCCACGGGAACAATCAGCGTATTGCCGGTTCCGACGGCCGTAATGGCAGCACCCCCGTTAATGGTATAAGTAAAGGTATAAGGTGCCGTACCGTTTGAACCCGTAAAAGTAATTTGCGGTTGCGGGCTGTTTTGACAAACACTTGTCGTCCCGGATACTGAAGCCGTCGGAAGCGGTACAACCGTTACGGTAGCCGTGCCCGATTGCGCTTGCGAACAACCCGGAGTTCCCGCTGCCTGAACACTCACCAAGGAATAAACACTGGTGGCTGATAGTGCAGGTGTGGTGAGGCTGGCATTGCCCGATGTATCCAGTGTGATGGTTTGGGCAGCGCCGCCATCAACCGTATAGGTCACGATAGCATCTGGCGTTCCTGTAAAAGAAATGACAGCATCGGAACCATCGCAGACAGACGTATCTCCAGAAATGGAAGCCACGGGAAGCGCATCAACCGTTATGGTGACCGTGCCGGTTTGAGCTTGTGAACAGCCTGGGGTGCCGGACGCCTGAACACTGATCAGTGAATAAACACTTGTGGTTGTCAAGGCCGGTGTCACAACCGTGGCGTTACCTGAAGTGTCGAGCACTACCGTTTGGTTGGCGCCACCGTCAACCGTATAGGTAACCGTAGCACCAGCGGTTCCGGTAAAGAACACAATGGCTGTTGATCCCGGACAAATTGTGACATCTCCAGTTATTGAAGCAACTGGAAGCGCATCAACCGTAATGGTAACGGTACCAGTCTGATTTTGTGAACAACCGGGAGTTCCAGCCGCCTGGACACTTACGAGTGTATACACACTCGTCGCGGTCAAGGCAGGCGTAGTAACCGAGGCATTGCCCGCGGCGTCGAGTGTGACAGTCTGGTTGGCGCCGCCGTCTATGGTGTAGGTAACGGTTGCATTGGGCGTTCCTGTAAAACTGATGGTCGCGGTTGAACCCGGACAGATAGTCGTATCTCCGGAAATAGCCGCCACAGGAAGCGCATCAACCGTAATGGTCACTGTCCCGGATTGGGTTTGTGAACAGCCTGGTGTTCCGGCAGCCTGAACACTTACAAGCGTGTAAACACTGGTGGCCGTCAGTGCCGGCGTTGTAACTGAGCCGTTGCCGCTTGCATCAAGGGTGATGGTCTGATTTGCGCCGCCGTCAACCGTGTAGGTGACTGTAGCGCCGGCTGTTCCGGTAAAGGTTATGGTAGCTGTAGACCCCGGACAAATAGTTGTATCGCCGGAAATGGACGCGATTGGCAGATCATCAATCTCAATCAATACACTGCCCGTAACATTTTGGCTACACGGCGGTGTTCCGGGAATCTCAACTGAAACAAGACTATAGGTGGTATCGGCAAAAAGGGCCGGAGTTGCTACGTTGGCGTTTCCTGACGCGTCAAGGGTAACCGTTTGGTTGGCGCCGGAGTTTACTGTATAAGTAACCACTCCGCCCGGCGTACCTGAAAACAAGATAACCGCGGCCGAACCAGGGCAAACTGTAGCGTCACCTGAAATATTTGCAGTGGGAAGACTGCCTACCGTAATAGTAGCATTTCCTGAAATTGTCTGTGTACAAGTGGGTGTTCCTGCTGATGCAATGCTGACCAGGTCATAGCTGGCATCGGCGGTAAGCGGGCCTGTAGAAACTGAACCCGAACCTGTTGCATCAAGGACAATGGTTTGATTGGCTCCGCCATTTATGGTATAGGTAACAGTGGCGTTTGGCGTTCCGCTAAAGCTGATGGTAGCCGATTGATTTTCACAGATAGTTGTGGTACCGGAAATCGAGCCGGTTGGCAGTGGAATTACCGTTATGTTGACGGTTCCCGTAAGTGACTGCGAACATGGTGCAGGACCTGTTGTCGAGACACTCACCAAATCAATCTGTGCGTTAGCCGTAAGCGGCGGCGTTGTCCAGGTCGCGTTGCCTGAAGCATCAAGTGTCACCACCTGATTTGCACCTCCGTCGAGGGTGAAAGTCACCTCGGTATTAGGCGTACCTGAAAAAGTAATGGTTGCAGTCGATCCTTCACATATTGTCGCATCGCCGGAAATTGTTGCCGAGGGAAGCGCGATGACTTCTACAATAATTTCGGCCGAGGCAAAACAGGCTCCGGTTGGCGTTGGGTTGGAAATGGCATAAACATAATACGTTCCGACAGTGTTTGGCAACGATCCAGGGTTGCCCAAAACCGGTGCGTCATAACTGGCCGTCCCTCCGCCAGGTGTGCTGTAACCCAACAAGGTGCCGCCCGTATACATATCGTTACCGGTTTGCGCCGAAGTGAAATACACCCAAGCGATGGCATCGGTTCCGGATGTGGTGGTATCGATTGAAAAAGGTGACGGATCGCCATCAAGGCACAGTGTCTGATCAGGCGATGGGTTGCTGAAGGCCGCGCTGTCCAAAATCAGCTCAAACGGCTTGACATGAACGCATACATTGTTTTGGATTGCGGCCCAAATCGTTTGACCCGTACTGACAAATGCGGACGGGTTGGGAATGGCGTCGACAACGTTTTCAGCGTCGGTAGGGTTAAGGTGATAACTGATGGGATAATCCATTGGATCCAAACCGCCCAGAATGATGGCATCATTTACGGTAAGATCAAACGTTTCCTCACACTGTATAATATCCTGTGGCGCGTTGGTTGGATCGTTGACCACTTCTACAAAAACATCTTTGGTTACTGTGGTCACCAGTCCGCAGACATCATAATTGGCCACGGCCGTATACGTTGTCGAGGTGGTAGGACAAACTGTGATATTGGAATTGGTGCTGATTGGATTTCCGTTCTCCAACCACTGGAAAGTTACCGCTGAAGGCCCATTTGGAACAAAGCGCCAGGCCTCGTTTGTGGTAGTCCAGTTTCCAGTGTTCCGTCCCGGCGGCACAAAAGCCTGAGTTCCGGCAGCGTTCTGGATGCCAATAACGCCAACGCCACCTTGCCATGAATTACAAGGAGTCCGGTTTTGTACATAAACCTCGATGATGTTCGAGATCTCATAAATAACAATCTGAGATGTTTGCAAGCCTACACTGGCACCACATTGAAACTGCCCAAGATTAGAGAAGTTCACCACCAGCTTACGGCAAGGGTATGTACCCATCAACTGGTAATTTACTGAAACTGATGGCGGTGAGTTATTGGGGTCAGTGTCCTGATAAACGCCATAGATGGCATTGCGAATAGGGAACCCGGCATTTGGAATGGTTGTATTGAATGCCCAAGGGCAATTGGCGCCTGGGGCAAATGAATTAAATGAAATTACACCATTTGACCCGACATTGGCCGAAGTATAGGCCTGCCCGAAAAAGCAAAAGCGGAATGGCAGCGGGATGTCGCCTGACCAAACGTCATCGGTGTTGACTGAAACCGGAGTAAAGCCCGGCCCCTGAAAAGCAGCCTGCGGACAGTAGTCGATTGACTCTACCAGATATGAAGTTGTACTTCCCAGATCCTGAAACGTGGCGCTAAGGTCGCGACATTCGCCCGGATTACAGATTGGCGTTGGCGTGGCATCGCCGCCAAGGTCCAGGTCACCGGCGATAACCGAGGCACAACCATTTTGCGCAATGGTTACCGTTGCCGTGCTCGTTACACTGTTGTTGTTACAGCCCGCCGGGTTTGACCCTACGCTGAGAATCGAGAAAACGGTGGTTTGTGTAATGGGTGGTGTCGTCCAGTTGGCTGTTCCCGCCGCGTTGAGCGTAACGCTGAAAGTTCCAACGGAAGATGTAAAAATTACTGTAGAGTTGGGTGTTCCCGTAAAGCCGAGTGTGGTTGTCGTATTGGGACATATGGTTGGGCTTCCGCTAACGGTGACGTTGGCAGTAGGTTGATTGATAACATTGACTGTTACCGATCCCGACGCCGTGGCCACACAAGACGGATCGGCGGCCGAAGAAACACTTACAAGGTTAAAGACCTGCGGGCCCAAAACGGTATTGTCAACCGTAATCTGGAGTTGGTTGCCCGAGGTTGTGGTGCCGACAATGTTTGGCCCGCCATTGATATTATAGGTAAAGGTATAAGGACCTGTGCCGTTAAAGCCGTTGATACGCACTATGGGTGCTGTTCCGTTGAGACAGGCGCTTGCCGTACCCAAAATCGTAGCCGTAGGCCCGGTAACGGTTACCGTAGCCGATCCCGAAGCAGGTGATGTACAGCCTGACGTCGTACAGGAAACACTCACCAGATTATAAGTAAAGGTGCCGTTTGCGTTGGTAGGGACCGGAATCTCGATAAAATCCTGACCGGTTGGCGTTGGCGGTGAAGTAATGTTTGGCCCTCCGTTGATGTTGTAGACAAAAGTATACGGCGCCGTTTCACCCGATCCCGTAAAGGTAATCACGGGCTGAGAGCTCCCGCGGCACACCGTTGTGGTGCCGGTTACCGTGGCACTCGGGACCGCCGCTTTGGAGGTTTTATCAACGTTCTTAACCCCTCCGATTGAACTAATTGGCGCAGCTGTAGCAGCCAGGCCGGTACTTAACACAATTAAAAGCAGGGATTTAAGGAAAGGTCGGAGGAATAGTTTTTCCATGGGCGCAATTATTTTAAGGAGCGAAATTTAGTAAAATTTATGAAACGTTTATCTTAAAAAGGCGGGTTTTTTCAATTTAACACAACACCGAATTTACTTATCTTTGCAACCTAACTTTGCCTTGATGAAGAATTATAATGAAGCGGAGGATGATGTGCACTTTTCAACCAACGCTACGACACCGCTCAGGCCTGACGCCTTTAAATTGACCGACGAGGAAAAGATTGAAGCCATCAGGGATAATGTCGAGCAGATATTGCAAACCCTGGGGATGGACCTTACCGACGACAGCCTGCGCGGAACGCCAAACCGCGTGGCCAAGATGTTTGTCAAAGAGATTTTTGGCGGACTGAATCCGGACAAAAAACCCAAGGGGTCGACTTTTGAAAACCATTACCGCTATGGCGAGATGCTGGTCGAGAAAAACATTACGGTTTACTCTACCTGCGAACATCACCTGTTGCCGATAGTGGGACGGGCTCACGTGGCCTATATTTCCAGCGGACAGGTGATAGGATTGTCAAAGATGAACCGCATTGTGGATTATTTTGCCAAGCGTCCGCAGGTTCAGGAGCGCCTGACGATGCAGATTGTCCAGGAGCTTCAGCGCGTTTTGGGAACGCCCGATGTGGCCTGCGTGATCGATGCCAAACACCTTTGCGTGAACTCGCGCGGGATTCGCGACATCGAGAGCAGCACCGTGACGTCAGAATTTGGCGGCCAGTTTAAGGACCCGGCCGTTAGAAAAGAGTTTTTGGATTATATCAAACTGGATACAAACTTTTAACCGAGACCGGACTTTGTAAGATCAAAGCCCGGCCCCGATGGAAACGGCATCCTTTTGCAGCCAAACGGTGAAACCTTTGGCGCAAAAGATACAGTGGACAGCGGGAAATTGCCGGCCAGGAAAAAATGCAGCTATACGAGACCAACGCGCTTAAAATTTACAATTCGCTCACGGGCGAAAAAGAAGTCTTTACGCCTATTCACCAGGGACATGTGGGGATGTATGTTTGCGGACCTACGGTGTACAGCAATGTTCACCTTGGGAATGTGAGGACGTTTATGTCATTTGACGTGGTGTTCCGATACCTGCTGCACCTGGGTTACAAGGTAAGGTATGTGCGCAACATTACCGATGCGGGCCACCTGGAGAACGACGCCGACAGCGGTGAAGACCGCATTGCCAAGAAGGCGCGTCTGGAAGAGCTGGAGCCGATGGAGATTGTTCAGCGGTATACCGTTGATTTTCACGATGTGCTGAAAACCTTTAACCTGCTCCCGCCCAGCATTGAGCCGACTGCCACCGGCCACATTATCGAACAGATTGAAATCATCAAGAAAATCATTGACAACGGGTTTGCGTATGAGTCAAACGGATCGGTGTATTTTGACGTGATGGCATACAGCAAGACGCATCACTACGGAATTTTAAGCGGCCGCAACCTCGAGGACATGATGAGCAATTCACGCGATCTTGACGGACAGCAGGACAAACGCAATCCGCAGGACTTTGCGCTCTGGAAAAAGGCCGAACCGCAACACATTATGCGCTGGCCATCGCCCTGGAGTGACGGATTCCCGGGCTGGCACCTGGAATGTACGGCCATGAGCACCAAGTATTTGGGCCAGCGGTTTGACATTCACGGCGGCGGGATGGATTTGAAATTTCCGCACCACGAATGTGAAATTGCGCAAAACGAAGCCTGTATGGGCACGCCTCCGGTCAATGTCTGGATGCACGCCAACATGCTGACGCTCAACGGCAAGAAAATGGCCAAATCGACCGGAAATCACATTTTGCCGGCTGAGATTTATTTGGGCGGAAACCCGGTGCTGAGCAAAACTTACGCGCCGTCGGTGGCCCGGTTCTTTATGCTTCAGGCGCATTACCGCAGCGTGCTGGACTTTTCTGACGAAGCAATCCTGGCGGCCGAAAAAGGATTCTATCGATTGATGGA
>CAZIBV010000072.1:7051-12420 GCA_964537345.1 uncultured Flavobacterium sp.
GAGATGCGCAACCGCGCCCGCGCCGACAAAGATTTTGCCATGTCGGATTTGATCCGCGACCGGTTGAACGACCTTGGCATCACCATCAAGGACGGGAAGGAAGGCACTACTTTTACCCTATGACCTGGCGCAGGATCGCCACGGCTCCTTTTATCTTTTTGGTGAGGATATACCAGGCCGTCCTCTCCCCTTTGCTGCCTTCGTCATGCCGGTATTCGCCAACTTGTTCGCAGTACATGGTCGAGGCGTTGAAAACCCACGGCGTATTTAAAGGCGGTTGGCTGGGCCTGAAACGCATCGGGCGGTGTCATCCGTGGGGATCCAGCGGATATGATCCTGTTCCGCCGGCAAAATCTGGAAAATCATGACAAAATCAATTCTTTTGGTGGGAATCGGAGGCGCTGCGGGAAGTGTTTTGCGCTACCTCACACAAGTTTTGGTGTCGCGTTACTTTGCGGGCGCGTTTCCGCTGGCGACGTTTACCGCCAACATGTTGGGATGCCTGATTATTGGTATTTTACTTGGAGTTTTGGAGCGGAACGAGGTTGCCGATTCGTCGATGAAACTGCTTTTGGTTACTGGTTTTTGTGGTGGATATACAACATTTTCAGCCTTTGCCGCTGATAATCTTCAATTGATGCAATCCGGCAACTCTTTGACTGCCTTGCTGAACATGGGCGCAAGTTTACTGATAAGCCTAATCGCGGTTTGGCTGGGACTGACGCTGGTTAAGTTGTTCTGAATCCTTTGGTGGGATTAACTCCGTTGGGATTAGATTGTCAATTTCAAATTTGCTAGTATCTTTACGCAAACCTTTTCCCTATGGCTCACGCTTTACAGATTTTGTGGAACCCTTCTGAAGGAATCGATCTTGGATTTTTTGTCATCCGCTATTACAGCCTGATGTTCGTTGTGGCGTTTTCGCTGGGATGGTACATCATGAAAAAGATTTTTGAGCGCGAAGGCGAGCCCATCGAAAAGCTTGATTCACTGTTTATCTGGACGGTAGTGGCCACCTTGCTGGGCGCGCGCCTGGGACACGTTTTCTTTTACGATTGGGATTACTACAAATACCATCTGGGCGAAATCCTGCTCCCGTTCAGGTTTCCGGAAATGGAATTCACCGGATTTCAGGGACTCGCCAGTCATGGTGCGGCGATCGCAATCATCATCGCCATGTATTTCTTTAGCAAAAAAATCATGAAGCGCCCGCTTTTGTGGGTTTTGGACCGCGTGGTGATTGCGGTTTCATGCGGGGCGATATTTGTCAGAATCGGTAACTTTTTCAACTCTGAAATCACGGGTCACATTACCCAATCAATTTTTGGCATCCAGTTCCTGCGCGATGAATATTCTCCGGGACAAGCCATGAATCTCACCAAAGCATCAACACCGAAGCAAGCGTATGACGCCCTGGCCCACAATCCAGATTATGCGGGTGTTCTGGCCGAAATTCCGGCGCGCCATCCCGCCCAGCTTTACGAGGCGTTTGGTTATATCATTGTGTTTGCGATTTTGATGCACCTGTACTGGAAAACTGATCTGCGGGAAAAACGCGGCTATCTCTTTGGGGTTTTCCTGGTGCTGTTGTGGTCGGTGCGGTTTATTGTGGAATTTGTCAAGGAAAGTCAGGGCGGATTTGAAAACGCTCTCGGACTGTTCTCGACCGGACAATGGCTGAGCATTCCATTTATCTTGCTGGGACTGTACCTGATGTTCTGGGCCGAGCGCCCTATTCCCGGTGTGGATGACGACTTTTGATGGATCTACATTACATTATATTATACGTTTCGAGCCAAGCTGACAGCGAAGCTTTCTATCGCGCTGTTTTAGACGCCTCTCCCACTCTTAGCGTTCCCGGCATGACCGAATTCTCGCTGGGCGGTTCCCTGCGTCTTGGATTGATGCCAAACGACGGCATTGCGCGCATTGTCGGCAGCGATCCGCATCCTGATGCCGGAACGGGAATTCCGCGGTGCGAACTCTATTCTAAATCAACTGATGCCAAAGTAGCCATTAACCGCGCCATAGAAGCCGGCGCAAAGCTGATCGACGATTTAAAACCCCGCGATTGGGGCGACAGCGTGGCCTACCTTTCCGATCCCGACGGGCATATTTTGGCGTTGGCCCAATAAAAAAGACATAAAAAAAACCGGCATCAGCCGGTTTCTTTGTTTTTATTGGATTACGCCTCGCGGTTGTGTTCTTCCTCGATGCGTTTGTGCTCTGAATCCGGAATCGTATCCACCAGTACCGGCGTTGCGATAAACATGGTCGAGTAAGTTCCTACTACGATACCTACCAGCATAGCAAAGATAAATCCGCGGATAGATTCGCCGCCAAAAATAAACATGATCAGGAGTACCATGGCCAGTGTAAGCGATGTGTTGATGGTACGCGACATGGTCGAGTTGACCGACTGGTTTACGATTTCGTTAAAGTTTCCTTTTACTTTACCGGCAAGGTATTCACGCACGCGGTCAAAGATGATTACGGTGTCGTTCATCGAATAACCGATTACTGTCAGGATAGCCGCAATGAAGTGCTGGTCGATTTCCATACCAAACGGCATGTACTTCCAGAGCAATGAATAAAGTCCCATTACAAAGATCACGTCGTGTGCTACGGCCGCAATTGCACCCAATGAATATTGCCACTTGCGGAAACTGATAACCAGGTAGAGGAACACCACAGCCAAAGCCCCGAGGACCGCCCAGTATGAGTTGGTCTTGATATCGTCAGAAACAGTTGGCGACACTTTTGACGCCTGCAGGATTCCAAACTTCTTACCATCGGCAACGGTAACAAATTTCTCATAAGTCATATCGGCTCCGTAGTGTTTTTTAAGGGTCTCGTACAACACCTTATTCACTTCCTGATCAGCCTGCTCACCGGTTTCTTCAATCTTGTAACCGGTAGTGATTTTCAACTGGTTGTCAGATCCAAAAACCTTGGCCTCGGCGCTTCCCAAAACCGGAATCAGTTCTTCGCGAACTTCATCGGCTGAAACGGGCTTTTCAAAACGAACCTGGAAAGTACGCCCACCTTTAAAGTCAACGCCTTGGTTCAGGCCGTTTGTCATCAGCGAAACAATACTTACCACGATAACGATGGCCGAGAACGCATAGGCGTACTTGCGGAATCCGAGGAAGTTGTAGTTGAAGTTCTTGAACCAGTTCTTTGAGAATCCGGTTTCGAACGATAGCTTATCGCCGCGCTTAAGGCCCCAGTCGAGCAAAATACGCGTGATGAAGATAGAGGTAAACAATGAAGTTGCAATACCAATTAGAAGCGTTGTGGCGAAACCGTGGATGGGCCCTGTTCCAAAAATGTAAAGTACGGCTCCTGTAAGGACGTGTGTGACGTTGGCGTCGATAATCGAGCGCATCGCTCCTTTCCAGCCAAACGAGGCGTTGATGGCGTCTTCCTGCGACTTTCCGGCCGCAAGTTCTTCCTTGGCGCGTTCGTAGATGATGATGTTGGCGTCAACTGCCGTACCCAGTGTCAGTACGATACCGGCGATACCCGGAAGTGTCAGGACGGCTCCGAGTGATGCCAGTGCACCAAACAGGAACAAAAGGTTAACCAGAAGCGCAACATTGGCATAAACACCGGCGCGTCCGTAGTAAATAATCATCCAAAGCGCAACAAACAGCAATCCAACGAGAGCCGACGTGGTTCCGTTGTCGATCGCTTCCTGACCCAACGATGGTCCTACTACTTCTGACTGAACAATCTCGGCAGCGGCAGGTAGTTTACCAGCGCGGAGTACGTTTGCCAAGTCTTTTGTTTGGGTGATGTCAAACGTTCCTGAAATTTCCGAACGTCCGCCTGAAATCGGTCCGGTTGAAACGCCTGGAGCCGAATATACCACGTCGTCGAGAACGATGGCGATAAATCCTTTTTCAGTGTAGGCTTTTCCGGTAAGTTCCTCCCAGGCTTTTGCACCTGCGCCGCTCATCTGCATCGAAACCGACGGCTTGCCCAATTGGTCAAACGAGTCGCGTGCATCAGTAACCACACTACCGCTCATGGCAGCCTTGTCGTCGCGGTTGCCTTTCAGGGCGTAAAGCTCAATGCCTTCAACTTTGTTTTGTTTGTCGTCGACATATGAATTTTGCGCGATGCCCCATACGAATTTTGCGTAGCGCTTGTCGGCAGGAAGCAGGTTGCGGATTTCAGGACGCTTGAGGTAGCTGTTGATGGCAGCCGTATCTTTTGGCGATACAACAGCCAAAACCGGTCCGCCTCCCTGGGCGATGAATTTATCCAGCAGCGGATTGTTTCCTTTGGCCAGGGCAATAGAATCATTTGTCTTGTCAACCAAAAGGCTGTCGATACCCTGGGCCGGAGCCTTTGTTTCAGTTTTAACCACCTCGGCACCAACCGAAGTTTTCAGCGATTCATTGGCCGCCAAAAGGAAGTTCCCCAGTTCTTCAATCTTATAAGTTTCCCAAAATTCTAGTTGGGCAGTGCTTTGCAATAGTTTCTTGATGCGGTCAACGTCCTTGGCACCCGGCAATTCGACCAGGATGCGGCCTGACTGACCCAAACGCTGGATGTTTGGCTGAACTACGCCAAATTTGTCGATACGCTTGTTGAGGACCTCGTAGGCGCTGGTGATGGATTCGTCAACCTTGCGGCGGATTACTTTTTCCACCTCGGCATCTGACATCTTGAAGTTGATCTCGTCGCTCAGGGTTTTGTTTCCAAAAATATCAGGCGATGCCAACTTGGTTGATCCTCCTGAAACCTTGGCGAACTCGCGAAAGAAAACGTCCAGATAGTCCTCATTTCCTTTGCGGTTTTTAGTAGCCTCGTCAAGCACCTTGTTAAAAGTGGCGTCTTTAGAGTCATTGGCCAAACCTTTGAGGATGTCGCGTACTGAAATTTGCAACTGGACGTTGATACCTCCTTCAAGGTCGAGTCCTTTGTTGATTTTTTTGTCGCGAACCTCGTTATAGGTAAAGCTGGTGAAGCCCATGTTCAGGACTTCAATCTTGCCGATTGAATCCAGGTATTTCACCTCTTTTTGGGCATCGCCGTTTGCAAACGCCTTGGCATCTTGTTCGACATTATGCGCCACAAACGTAAACGTCAGTTGGTAAATACATACCAAGGCAAACAAAATGGCGAAAAATTTAACTAATCCTCTATTCTGCATTACTACTAAAAATTAATTACTCGTTATTCTTATAGATGGTTCTGGTTCACAATCAGTGATTTAGCCGAAAGTATCAGCAAAAGCCACACTTTTCAGGCAATTTTCACATTTTTTTAAAACGTGCAAATATATATATCTGAAGTTCACCAACCAATTTTATTTGATGATAGTTGGTAAAAGTTCGCGATTGGCGGGTCACAGTTTA
>CAZIBV010000073.1:0-3449 GCA_964537345.1 uncultured Flavobacterium sp.
ATTGAAAATCCAGCGGGAATTGGCGGTTGGCCTTCAAAACGCGGCATGAGTTCCTGCGGATTTTTAAGAATCATCCTAAGCGTTTGCGGCGAGGTGTGCAGATTCTCGAATACTGCGCGACATCCCTTTTTGTTATAAGCAACGTCACGGAAGATGAAATCGAGTTTGTCCTCTTCAACGCAGAGTCCATACATTGGATGCAGGTCCGGATTTACGTTAAAGGGTGTGACTATCGTATTGGTTGTAAAACTGATTCCTCCGTCTTGTGAAAACTTATAATCTCCAACCATAAAGTCTTTGTATAATTTATCATTCGCCACGTAATAGTTGGAAACTTTTGTAAGCTGGATAATCAGAACCTGACTTCCGTCGGTCCATTTCCATGTCCCGACAAAAGGATCGAAAGTATTGTCGATATCTGAAAAATAAGTGTTTACGGGAAAGTCGGAATAATTGTTCACGCAAATCTTTTCGACCTTCTGATTTTGGGCAATCATGGAGAGTGAGAACAGTAATCCTAAAATAATTCTATACATATCTTTTGCCTTGAATTCCGGTCGAAGCCGGTTGATGTAAAGGTAGTTGGAATTAAGGCAATGTTTCTCATTGCGCAAGCGGAAAGACCACACTGCTGCTTTTACTGTCGGTTCTATCCGCTAAAAAAAGCCGTCGATATGATGGTTTCTGAAGTAAACTAAATTAAATTTTTAATTTTTTGTCATTACATAAGTTCCGTAGGGAACTCTGGTTTTGGTTGGAGAATTTTCATCGGGTAAGAACGAGCCTGAAGTTGCCGCAATAATTACTTTTATCTGCTGTGGTGATGTATTGGGTAAATATTGGAGAAACAATCGCGTTGACTTAAGGTAATCCCGCTCTGGATCGATAAAGGTCAATTTCAAACGCTTATCTGGGATTTCACAGTCATTACATGCCGGATAAATATCATCTGGGTGAAACCTATTACCCTGAATATTCCTCATTAACGGATTGGCACTATCGCTATCCAAAAGACCTAGCGTGTTAACTACGATCACGTTATTCACAGTATAAGAATATTCTCCAACTAGCATATCTTTGAATATATCGTCAGCTTGTACCATTGTTTCCTTTTGAAGCTTTATAGTAAACACTATATTTCCTGAACTAAAAATCCAAGTTCCGGTATATTTGTCCAGTTCAGCATCGACGTCTTGAAAATAGGTTCCGGGCGAAGCGAATATACTGTACTCTTCAAGTCTTTTTATTGAGGTTTGTGCTGTCACCAAAAGCGGAAACAGTAAGCCGAAAATAATTTTATACATATCTTTTGCCTTGAATTCCTGTCGATGCAAGTCATGTAAAGATAGTTGGGATTTATCAAAAAGACCTTTTGCTTGCATTAGTTCTATTGTTTTGTCAGAATCACATCTGACGGAATTGAAAATCCAGCGGGAATTGGCGGTTGGCCATCTAATACTCCTACAAGCTCTTTCGGGTTTTGTAATGTTAATCTTAAAGTCGGAGGTGTCGTACCAAGGTTTTCGAATATTGCATTACAACGTGATTTTTGATAACCCACGTCATAAAATGAAAAGTTGATTTTGGCATCCTCGACGCAAAGTCCAAATAGCGGATAGGGTAACTGACCAGTTTGAGAAAACGGCGTAGAGAACGTATCAATTGTAAAAGTTGCGCCTCCATCTGTAGAGAATCGGTAGTTGCCAACCATTACATCTTTGTAAACTTCACTCACCACTGAATAATGGTGTGACACTTTTAAAAGTTCAATGATTAAAATCTGACTGCCATTGGTCCATTTCCACTCACCGATAAAAGGATCGAATGTATGTTCAATGTCCGAAAAATAGCTGTTTGGAGGATAAAGTGTGTAGTCCACACAAATTTTCTCAACTCCGCCTTGAGCGAATACGCTTTCAATTGACAGTATAAAAATTAGAAAAAGTTTAAATCGTCCCATAGTTACTAATTGCAAGTTTCTGGAAATGTTTGACTATTCACTATCGTAAGTTTTTGAAATTCAGAAAAAGGATATACTGATTTATAAACGTTAACTCCAAGATTTTTTGCCTGAACAAATTTTAAAAAATTTAATTCGTTAATAGCCTGACTGTTTCCTTCTTTAATATTATATTTTTTTGAATACACCTCAGTTTCGAATTCCTTAAATGACTGGTAGCCATTTAAATACTTATCCCCAAAATCAAGAAACGACGACAAGTTGGTAATTTGTACAATGTAGACAGTACCGTTAGGATTAACTACACCTAATAAAACTTCCGACGTCACACCGTTTTTAATCATGTCATAAAACGTCGCAAGATCTTGCGGCGAAAAAATACTATATGTATTAGCATTATGAGAATGAATAATAGCTAAGATTGAAGTGCCATATGTAAACTCTATGTGAGATGTGTTTGGCGGTCCAGCCTGATGTTCAAAAAAATAAGTATTTCCAGAAGTAGTACCCGGATACATTTTGTAGATATGTTCATTCGTATATTGTTGAGCAGCAGTTCTTAATAAATTGAGTCGCTGTATAAATCCTGAGTCTTTTGAAAATTTACTAACTTTCTGACAATTATCCGGATCCTCAACTTCAGGCAACGGAATCGTGATCGGTCCCCCAGGACCAGTATACCCACCAGGACCAGTAGGTGGCGTTGGTGGAGGATTCACGCCACCACCTTCATCAGGCGGACCCGGTATCGTGCAGACCCATTCAGAATGATAGTAAGCAATCCTGCAAGTTTCCCAACCCATAAATACGTGATCGTAATTGTAACTCCCCCCGTGGATGTCGCACATCGGAAAAACAACATTCTGGCAATTTAACCAACCAAAATTCATGCGCTCATTATACAAGGTGGTCATTTCTTTGGTTGACTCGTAATAATATGCGCCGTGATCGTTTATCAGGATTGGCGTTGTCAGGTTATATTTGACAATGTGTGCCGATTTGGAGTCGGTCGAATCAAACATAATCAGTAAATTTTCGAAAAAAGCATTACTTACTGAGTCGCGCTTTATCAACATCGTATACGTGACATATCCATTTGCCTCAATCATTTTGGCAGCATGCGCGGTATCAATCGTAAAGCCAAACTGCTCTTCCAAAACACTCTTACCTAAATCGCCGCCTCGTGCCGAAACTTTCCCTTTTGTAAGCATAGGCATCGCTAAAAACGGGATCGTCAAGCAAGTCAATCAGTTTAACGTCTTTGACTTCGATTTTACGGTTTTGTTGCCGGACAAACTCTTCTTGTTGCGAACAGGAAATAACAAAAAATAAAACGAGAAACGGTAACAAAAGCCGGATTATTTTCATTTGGTCCTGTTTGGTATCGGTTAATAAAGTGAATTTTAGGCAAGCCGAACACGTTAATTTAAAATTTGTTTCAGATTAAGTTTAAAAACAAAAAATCCCGCCAGTAAACGACGGGACTTTC
>CAZIBV010000073.1:3549-10112 GCA_964537345.1 uncultured Flavobacterium sp.
AACAAAAAATCCCGCCAGTAAACGACGGGACTTTCACAATTACTGAAATGGAAATCTGGAATACCCATTTCAGCTTATGATTATTGGCGCAAGAGGAGAAATTCACCCGTTGGACAAACAGGTTCCGTATACTCATAAAATTCTTCTGGATTTAAAGTTTTGCCGCTCATCCTTATATTCACAAGAATAGCAGGATTTCCGCTAACCTCAACTAAACGAAATACAGCACGCCCAGGAAAATCTGCTATTGGATCGATAAATGATACAGAAAGTCGCTTTTCCTCGGGATTACATTCTGGACATCGGGGGATTGAATTATTCGATAAAATTTGGTTACCATTAATTGAGTGTTGGCGTTGATTTGAATAGTTGTTATCAATCATGCCCAAAGTGTTAACAATCGTTTGACCATTCTTAATATAAAGATACTCTCCGATAATTAAATCTTCATAGTGTAAATGATTTTGCTGCAAGACCTTTTTTATCAAAACAAATTTTACAGTTGTATTTCCATTGGTGTAAAGCCAAGTCCCCTCGAATGGATTCAGAAGGTTATTAAGATCTTTATAATAAATACCATCAGGAGGATTCCCTACCCGATTAGTTATATTTACAACAGGATTTTGGGCGCTTAAAAGTTGCGCGCAGATAATTGCCGAGAATATTAATTTCGATTTCATATTTAGTTGCATGGGGTTCTAACGAGTCCATTGCCTACGTTATCGGTAACGCAAACCCGATTATTTTCTTTTGTTTTTGTTCTGGCATCCACTAATAAAGTGAATTTTCGGCAAGCCGAACACGTTAATTTAAAATTTGTTTCAGATTAAGTTTAAAAACAAAAAATCCCGCCAGTAAACGACGGGACTTTCAATCACTAACCTTAAATTTTCCTTCTTAAATTTTTAATGTCAGGCCAACCAGGAAGTTGATTCCGGCCTGCGGGTAAAAGCCGGCGCCCTCAATGGTCGTGATGCCCGGACCTGACCAGTTGTCATCATACGTATAGAAATAGCCGTTGGATTCATACTCGTAATCAAACAGGTTATTGACCAATCCCGTCAGTAAAACCGATTTAAAAAACCACACATTTTCCCATTCATACGATATATTGATATCGGTTGTGGAATAGCTATCCAGCTTGGACACCTCCGAATCAATATTGCCCATATATTGCTCGCCCACCAATTTTGTCAGTAACGAAATCTGGAAATTTTTTGACGGCATGAAGGTAATCGCATTGGCCGCCACCACACCAGGCGAAAAAGCTATATGGGTATCGCCAAGCGGGGTCAGAACGCCGTCGCGTTCAAAGAAAAAATCCTCATTCCTATTGCGGCTCACAGTCAGGTTTGGACGCAGCGCCCATTTTTTTGTAAGTGCAAAAGCGCCGTCAATTTCCACACCCAACCGGTAACTTCGGCCGCTGTTTTCGCGAATCGGGTTGCCTACATCGTTCAGGGCGCCGGTGAGGACCAATTGGTCATGGTAACGCATGTAGTAGGCATTGACGTTGAGCCGGACTTTGGGCGATACGTGACGCCATCCGAGTTCGTAATCGTCCAAGCGTTCGGGCCTTGGATTTCCGCTTTCGTAATCCGTCCTGTTGGGTTCGCGGTGGGCGCGGGCAAACGATGCGTAAAAGTTGTTTTTTTCATTGAGCAGATAGGTCAAGCCGGCCTTGGGATTAAAAAAGTCAAAGCGGTCGCGGACCATTCCGGTTTCGATGGCGTTGGCGTCATACGATACGCGGCGGTATTGTAAATCGGCAAAAAGACTGATTTTGGACGAAACGTCATACGTGGCCTTGGCAAAAACATTCCCGTCTTTCTTGACTGAAAAATCGTCGTAATACTTTTGACCGTACTGCGGGAGGACGACACTCCGCGTCCAGAGCACTTTTCCAAAGTGGTCGCCGTCATAACGGTTGATGCCACCTCCTAAAACCACATCCCATTCACTTTTGCGATAACGCAAGGAATAGGTAGTTCCGTAAAAGTCATTGTCCAGCCATTTTTGGTCGATCAGATCTGATTCGTCCACCAGAATGCCGTCGATTATCTGCGGAGCTATTCCAAAATCGGTCAAATCGCGCTGCGTCCGATAGTTCTCATAATATCCTTTTCCGATGGTATAATGGAAAGCGAGTGTGGAACTCCAGGCCTCATCCCAGGTTTGCGTCCAGTGCAGTTGGTAATGATCCTGCTGATAGTTGTCGGTTTGGTTGTCGTAAAACCGTTCTTTGCCGGCATCGTCAAAATAAAGCCCGGCCGGATTGTAGGTACGGTCATTTTTTAATTTGACGGGATCCTCCAGGCCATACCACGACTGATACGTTTTCTCGGTTCCTCCAAAAGCCAGCGCCTTGATCATCGTGCCTTTGTTGACGTAGGTTCCCTGAAGGAAATAGCCTTTCAGGCTGGCAAACGCACGGTCGATAAATCCGTCGGATTCTATGTTGGAAAGCCGCCCGGCCACTTCAAAGTGATTGCCCAAAAGCCCGGTGGTGAATTTTACGGTATGCTTGCGGGTGTTGAAACTTCCGCCCGAATTTGAGATTTCAGCGCCGGCCTTCTCGGCAAAGGAATCTGTGAGCAGGTTGAGACTGGCGCCAAATGCACCCGCACCGTTGGTTGACGTTCCCACACCGCGCTGAAGTTGCAGGTTTTGGGTAGACGATGCAAAATCCGGGAGATTTACCCAAAAGGTACCCATCGACTCTGAATCATTGTAAGGCACGCCATTGAGTGTTACGTTGACCCGGGTGGCATCCGTGCCGCGGACGCGAATTCCGGTGTAGCCGATTCCGGTTCCGGCGTCGGAGGTGGTGACAACCGATGGCAGGAAATTGAGAAGCTGCGGAATGTCCTGCCCGAGGTTTCGGGTCTTGATGTCGGATTGCGAAACGTTGGTGAATGTTACAGGTGTTTTGGTGTTGGCCCGGACGGCGCTGACAATGACCTCGTTGATGTTGTCGGTTTTAAGGGAATCCTTTTCCTGACCATAGCCTACTGAAACGCCCATGAGGGCAAAAACAAACATTGGACCGATGGCCGCGTGAGGGATTGAAGCGTAAATCCTTTTGTCCGGAACCGGCAAAAGATTGAAGCGAAAAGCCCGACGGCGCTGGTTAAAACTGCGATTGACGCCGGAGATGATGGCGCCGGCACGCCCTGAAAAAAATGCGAAATAAGGTTTCATCCGTAAAATTATTTACGAATAAAAGGGGCAATTATTCTGGTTGATAATTGTTTTTTGCCAATGCGAAGCGCGGTTCGCAAGCCGGGTTCGCGCTGTCCGGCTCTTTTTTGGCGTCCCTTGGCAGCATTACCTGCCCAGGTTCTGTGGGTATAATCTCAGCCCTTGCGAGCACCCCTTTGAGACGGGGCAAAGATAAAAATTTTAAAGATTGGGATTTGTAAAAAGTAAAAAAGATTTGACGCGCTCTCGCGCCCACCCTGCGCGCAATCTACCAATTTCTCCTCAACCCGCACTACATAAAATCTACCCAAATTCCTAAATTTCAAAACTTCGGCTTCCTCCTGCCCTGCTTAATCTCTGACTGGCTGCGTTTGCTTTTTAACCTCTTCTCGACCGCCGCTTTGGGAACTCGCGTGGCTTTTCTGGGTTTTTGGACAACAAGCGCCTGCTCGAGCAATTCAAACAGCCGCGACATGGCTTCTTCACGATTCTTTAGCTGGCTGCGCGTGAGGTCGCTATGGACCATCAGGATTCCGTCGGCGTTGATACGGGAAGACAGTTTTTGGGTGATGCGAAGGCGTTCTTCCTCGGTCAGGCCCTGGGAGCGGGCAACGTCAAAATACAACTGGATTTTGGTTGACACCTTGTTGACGTTCTGACCGCCCGGGCCGCCGCTGCGAACCGCTCTTACGACAAGTTCCGATTCTATCTGACGCGCGTCCATTACAATGGCTGATGGGCCGGCTTTAAAAGATCGTTGACGGTTTTCACGGGATTGAACGTGATAAGCGGAACCTCGACAAATACCGTAATCCAGTTGGCCATGCTGCCGTTCCACAGCCCCGGAAGTTCATAAGCCTTGAGCGGCTGGCCGTCCTTGGTTTTGTGGGCGATGAATCCGCTGTTGGGATCGACAAAATCGCGCAGGTCGAACTTGTGCCCGTGTTCATCGCAAATGCAACACACCAGATCTACCGGATTAAAATGCGTCGCGGCTTCAAACACCTCGCGCTGAGCCGGCAAATCAAGGTCCACCTGAGTGCTCTCGACAATCTGGAGCGAGCGCCTGCCGGAGGTGTCGCGAACCCAGAACGGTCCGCCGCCGGGCTCACCTTCATTGCGAACCATGCCGCAAACCCGCAGGGGCCGGCGCAAAAGTTGAATAAGCGTATCGATTTGGTAGGCGAGCGCAAACTTTTCAAAGTCGTGCGGGAGGTCAATGTTGAGGCGTGATTTGGCCATAGTAGCAATGCCGGCCACGTCTTGTTCCGATGCCAAGCCGGAAGTCAGCAGTTTAAGGCTGTCGCAGATTTGGCCGCGAAGTTCCAGCATAAGTCCGGCCAGCGCCTTTTTGTAGCGCGCAATTTCATGCACGTGGTTTTGGATGACGTTGTCGATGTTTTTGATAAAAATCACTTCGGCATCAAGGGCCGCAAGATTTTCCAAAAGCGCACCGTGTCCGCCGGGACGAAAAAGCAGTTTGCCATCCGGCTTTCGGAACGGTTCGTTTTGTGGTGTGACGGCAAGCGTATCGGTTGATTGCGCCTGATAGCTGTACGTGATCTCGATGGTGGTGCCGGAAGCTGCTTCAATTCGCGGTTTTTGCCGTGCGATGACCTGCTCGAACAAATGTTGATGATTTTCAGACACTGTAAAGTGCAGATGGCACACCTGATCTTTCCCGATGGCGTAATGGACGGATTCATTTAAGTGTTCCTCGACGGCCGTGACCACGCGCCCATCGTATTTGTGAAACGGCAAAACGCCCTTGGGCAGGTTGCAAAAATTCCATCCTTCAGGCGACAACATAAAGTGAATGGCCGCAAAATGCCTGAATTGCGCGGGCAGCGACTTAAAATCCGGATGGCGCAATTGCATTTCATGCATCAGGTGTTCATAAAACGGAAACTTTTCCATTCCGGCCAAAAAAACCGACAGGTTGTGGGCGCCTTTGCGGTTGATGTAGGCGTTGAGGGTTTCAGTATCCGGATTAAAGTGCTGCAAGAATTCTGACAGGAACTTGAACATACGGCTGGCCGCCCCTGATGCCGGAACAAACTTCGCGATGCGCATCTTATGCCTCGCACTGTCAAAAAAAGCGGCGTAATGGTCATAATCGCCCTCGGATAATTTCAGGATGCCGTCGGCGGTTGTGGCCGGACGGTCGAGATTGGCCCGTGCAATTCCCTTTTTAAAATGCGTCAACTGTTTGGACAGTTCAGCTACCGAACTTTGGTGCGACTTAATCTGTAAAAAATCAAAAGGCGAAAAACCAAGGGAAAGCGCCAGTTCGAGTTCTTCAATCAACGTTACGGCATGGTCTATCCGGGATTGCAGCGGCCCGGTGAGTCGCACAAATGGCTTTTCATGGTCCAGCAGCGCCTGGTGAAATGCGTCAAACTCGTCATTGCCTTCCGAATCTTCCAGACCAAACTGATTGTCGGTAAGCAAAAACAACTCATACCGGTGTTTGCGCGAAGCCTTTTCGAGATTGACGGGACAAACACCTCTTTGCCTTTCGCCCATTACCCTGACGGCCATCAGGTTTGAATCAGAAAACAAAAACCGGTTGGCGATGCGCAACGCGTCGTTTTCCTGGGCGACATGACCGACGGCAATGGCGATGAGATCTTCGTGGTCAAGGGTTTCCTGACCGGCATGCGATTTCTTTTGCAGGTAGATTGATTTGTAATCGGGAACCCAAGGCGCGCTGAAATGCTCGGCCAGGTGTTTGGCCAAGGTTGATTTTCCGCTGCGGGGCGGTCCGTAAACCGTTATGCGTATTACGCCTTGTGATGGCGCTTGTTTAAGATTTTCCTCCATTCGATGTAGGCCATGACGGCCAATACGGTAAAAATAACATACTGCAGCGCCAGCATCCCGAGTCCGCGCCAGGCGTACAACGGGACAACGATCAGGTTAGCTACAATCCAAAGGGTCCAGTTTTCGATTTTTTTGCGCGCCATGTACCACATTGCGGTAAAAAACAGTCCGGACGACAAGATGTCTACGTAATTGGCCAGTTCGATTTTTTGGTCAAATGCTTTGTAGACCCCGAAAATTACGATAATCGTCAGACAAAACAGTCCGGCGCCTGTTAATTTTTCAAATTGATTGGTACGGGTGATAACAATGGGAACTTTATGGCTGTGCCGCGACCAGTTATACCAACCGTACACGCTCATGATGGTAAAGTAGATGTTGACGATCATATCGCCGTAATAACCCGCCACGTAAAGCAAGTACACCGTGATCGCAGTGGCCACAAGTCCCACCGGATAAACCAGAATGTTCTCGTTCTTGGCCAACCAAACACTGGCGATGCCCGTTACAAAAGCAATGGCCTCGAGCACAATTTGCCA
>CAZIBV010000073.1:10212-12392 GCA_964537345.1 uncultured Flavobacterium sp.
TCAAAATCGCGGTTGGCCAGTTTGTCCGGATCGAGCAATATCGCCAGCAATTTGCGCCCTTCTCTATGGGCCGATTGTATGGTAGCTAAAAATGTCATGCTTCAAAAACGTAAACCAGGGTGTAGCCGTCGATTTCGTAAAAATAGCCCGGAAATGCCGTAACCCGGCCGCCAAAATGGAGTTGGGCGGTGGCGGTTCGGTCATTGATTGAAAAGGGATCGACAAAAATATGTTTTGGAAAGCTGATGCCTTTTTCATTCCGGATTTTAAAAACCGCTTCCTTGAATCCCCAGACAACGGTGAGCTCGCGGATGTACAATGCGGTGTCGTGGCGGGAAAGCTTGGAATTGTCATTAAACCGGTTGGCGATCCGGAGGATTTTGTCACGGCGGAGCTCAAGGTCGATGCCCAGTGGCCGGTTGCTGATCCCGATGGCGGCGCGCTGGTGCGAATGGGAGATCGAGATGTGGCGGCCGTCACGCAAGTGGGGCTTGCCAAAGTCGTCGTAATACAAGTCGCTGTCCTGATAGCCTTGAGACAACAGCAATTGGCGGACGGCCAGGAATCCGCGCTGGTGAAGCTCAGATGCCATGCCGCTTATGCGCACCTGCGACTGCGGCCTGAGGACTACCCCGCGGTGGAGCTGGTCAAGCGGCTCGGTGATGTTCCAGAGCAAAAGTTTGGTGTTTGCATCTGGCTGTAAAACGGTGTCTAACGGCATGGGTAAAGCTCTAGCCCGGATTGCAATGGAAATCCTTTTCAGACCCCAAAGGTTTTAAAAACCTTTGGGGTCTTGAAAAGATTGAAATGGAAAGCCGGATAAAGCTCCAAAAATATAAAAAATAAGGGCAGGCGGCACACGCGACAAGGGCAATAAAAAAGCGATTGTAAATCAGCGGATTAAAGCCGGGTAACAAATCTTAAATATTTGTGACGCTATGCATTAAATTAAAAGTTATGCGTAAATTTGCCCGACTTTTTGACAATAAATCCAAGATAATGAGCACACAGACGATGCCTTATGTGGCATACAAAGTAAAAGACATTTCCCTGGCTGCCTGGGGACGCAAGGAGATTGAACTGGCCGAGGCTGAGATGCCGGGGCTGATGTCACTCCGCGAAGAATACAAAAACGAGCAGCCGCTTAAAGGCGCCCGTATTGCCGGGTGTTTGCATATGACTATCCAGACTGCGGTTTTGATTGAAACGCTCAAGGCTTTGGGCGCCGAGGTTACGTGGTCATCCTGTAACATTTTCTCGACTCAGGATCACGCTGCAGCTGCCATTGCCGACGCGGGAATTCAGGTGTACGCCTGGAAAGGGATGAACGAGGAAGAGTTTGACTGGTGTATCGAGCAGACGCTGTTTTTTGGCGAAGACCGCCAGCCGCTTAACATGATCCTGGACGACGGTGGCGATTTGACCAACATGGTTTTTGACCGTTATCCGGAACTGATTCCCGGAATCAAAGGATTGAGCGAAGAGACGACTACGGGCGTTCACCGTTTGTACGAACGCATGAAAAACGGAACGCTGCCTATGCCGGCGATCAACGTGAATGACTCGGTTACCAAATCAAAATTTGACAACAAATACGGCTGTAAGGAGAGTGCAGTTGATGCGATACGCAGAGCAACTGACGTGATGCTGGCCGGAAAACGCGTGGTGGTTTGCGGATACGGCGACGTTGGAAAAGGAACTGCGGCTTCGTTCCGTGGTGCTGGATCAATCGTTACCGTAACTGAAATCGACCCGATTTGTGCGCTTCAGGCTGCCATGGACGGATACGAAGTGAAGAAACTTGACACCGTTGTGGCCAATGCTGATATCATCATCACGACTACCGGCAACAAAGACATCGTGGTGGGCCGTCATTTTGAGAAAATGAAGGACAAAACTATCGTATGTAACATCGGACACTTTGACAACGAGATTGACATGGCATGGCTGAACCAGAATTACGGTTCGACCAAAATCGAGATCAAGCCACAGGTTGACAAATACAACGTAAACGGAAAAGATATCATCATCCTGGCCGAAGGTCGTTTGGTGAACCTTGGTTGCGCCACCGGCCACCCAAGCTTTGTGATGTCAAACTCGTTTACCAACCAGACGCTGGCTCAGATTGAACTTTGGAAAAACAGCGCGAACTACAAAAACGAGGTTTACATGCTGCCTAA
>CAZIBV010000074.1:0-9910 GCA_964537345.1 uncultured Flavobacterium sp.
CCCCCAATCCCACCCCTTCCAACTTTCCGTACCTTTGCCACATGGACGCACCACTAGCCGAAAGAATCCGACCTAAGAGCCTGGACGATTACGTCAGCCAGTTGCATTTGGTTGGGCCCGAAGGTTCTTTGACACAACAAATCAAATCGGGATTTATTCCGTCGCTGATTTTATGGGGGCCTCCGGGAACGGGAAAAACAACGCTGGCGCAAATCATCGCCGAGGAATCCAAGCGTCCGTTTTACATTTTAAGCGCAATCAATTCGGGAGTGAAAGACATCCGCGAAGTGATTGAAAAAGCCAGACAGGCGGGCGGATTGTTCACCGCAAAAAACCCGATACTGTTTATTGACGAAATCCACCGTTTCAGCAAATCGCAGCAGGATTCTTTGCTGGCCGCGGTTGAAAAAGGCTGGGTTACCCTGATCGGCGCCACGACCGAAAATCCAAGCTTTGAAGTTATCCCGGCTTTGCTTTCGCGATGTCAGGTGTATATCCTGAACCCGTTTACCAAGGCGGATTTGGAAGCGCTCCTCCATCGAGCCATGGCCAGCGACGTTTGGCTCAAGGCGCGCAAGATTGATTTACGCGAAACCGAGGCGCTTATCCGGCTTTCGGGGGGCGATGGCCGAAAGTTGCTCAACATATTTGAATTGGTAGTCAATGCGACTCCGGGCGAAAAAGTCGAAGTGACCAATGAAGCGGTACTGCGACTGGCACAACAAAACACTGTGCTGTATGACAAAACCGGCGAACAACACTACGATATTGTATCAGCGTTTATCAAATCAATTCGGGGGAGTGATCCAAACGGAGCAGTTTATTGGCTGGCACGGATGATTGAAGGTGGCGAAGACGTCAAATTCATTGCGCGCCGAATGCTGATTTTGGCCAGCGAAGACATCGGCAATGCCAACCCTACTGCTCTGGTGATCGCCAACAACACGTTTCAGGCTGTGACGACCATAGGATATCCGGAAAGCCGAATCATTTTAAGCCAGTGCGCCATCTACCTGGCCACATCGCCCAAGAGCAACGCCTCTTATGAAGCCATCGGCAAGGCCCAGCAACTCGTAAAACAAACGGGAGATTTATCGGTTCCGATACATTTGCGCAACGCTGCCACCAAACTCATGAAAGAACTGGGATACGGCGAGGATTACAAGTACGCGCACAGCTATGAGAACAATTTTGCCGTTCAGGAATTTTTGCCCGACGATCTGTCAGGTACGGTTTTGTACGAACCGGGAAACAATGCCCGCGAGCAGCAAACGCGTGAATTTTTGCGAAACCGCTGGGCTGACAAATACGGTTACTGATTCATACCGTTGATGGTCACGGCTTCTGACATCAGCTTTCCGCTTTCATACGATTCAAAATACCACTGACCTGATTTGCGCAGCAGCACACCTTGTTTGCTCTTTTGAAAAGCGATATAGACGTCGGGGTTTGAAGTGCGGTACACGGTAAAAAGGTACATGCTTCCGCTGGCGTCTTTCAGGAAAAGATCGTAACCATTGTCAATGGGGCGCGCATCGAGTACAAGTGACGATGTGGGTTTTGATGTTTGCGGAGCGGCGGCCAAAGGAAGATCGCTCGGTTTAACCTGATTTCCGCTGTACTTGTAATTGAGTTTTTCCATGCTGGCAAAAGCGTTGCGCAGCGCTTCGACATATCCGGCCTGCAAATCCTTTTCGCGGCTGGTTCCCTCTTCAGATTTGTAAACCTCGCGGTTCATACAGTCCTTAAAATGTACCACCAGCTTAGTCTGGAACATGTTGTTGTCCTGGATCACATCTGCCGTAAGGCGCTGGCAATTGTTCATGGCAACCTCCTGCGGAAGCTCCTCATTGTCGTAAAAGACTTTGAAGCCGAGGTTTTCCAAATGCATTTTGGCAAGCGTGTTCAGCCTGTATTGGTTGGGCTGCTTTTGAAATTCAAATTTGACCGGCACAATCACGTACTGGTAATCATTGAGTTGGGCATACATACCCGATGCCATCAAAAGCATCAGCAAAATTAGTCTCATAAGTAATTTTTAAGGTCGGCCAGGCGGCTGACGGTTTTTATTTCAGGCGTTGGAATCTCACAAAAGTGGATGGCATCCATCCCGCAATTCAACGCCCCGCGCACATCGGCATCAATGCAATCGCCCACCATTATACTAGCTTTCGGAAGCGTCATAGCGCTGCGCATAGCGTGTTCAAAAATAAGCGGATTGGGCTTTTTTACGCCAGCCGTTTCAGAGTGGGTCACGGTTTCAAAGTAATGGAAAATTCCCGAATTTTTTAACTTGGCTTCCTGAATTTGGTGGAAACCGTTGGTAATGATGTGCAGGCGATAATCCTCGCGCAAATAATCCAGAATGTCGAGCGCGCCTTCAAACAAATGATTGTATCGAGGCAAATAATCGATATAATCCTCCGACAGTGTATGGATAACGCCGTCGCTCACCACCATTTCCAAAGCGTCAAAAGTATCCTTAAGCCGTCCGTATCGCAATTGTGTTTGGGTGATGGCATCGGTGCGATACAACTCCCAGTATTTCAGGTTTAGCGGAATGTAATGGTGCAGAAACCGGGTGCGGTCAACATCAATCCGGTTCTTTGACAGCACGACGTCAAAGGCCAGCGCTGAGTTGGATTCAAAATCCCAAAGCGTGTGGTCGAGGTCAAAAAAAACGTCGGTAATGGTGCGCATGAGTGCAAATCTAAGTAATCTAAACGTAAACCCGTTTTATATTAACGATTGTTCCAAAGTCGCATCAGCAAGAGACGACGTTCAAAATTTGGTACCTTTGCCACATGATATCCCAAACTGAAGAAAACTATCTCAAGGCGCTTTTTACCCTGGCCCATTCACGTGGCGAGGCGACAGCAAATGAAATCAGCAAAATGCTGCAGATCAAAATGCCGACGGTCAACAGCATGATGAAGCGTTTGGCCGAAAAAGACCTGGTGGTTTATGAAAGTTACAAACCGGTAAAACTTACGCCCGAAGGCAAGCGACAGGCCGCACTCATCATTCGCAAACACCGCCTGACCGAGATGTTTTTGGTGGAAAAGATGGGGTTTGGCTGGGAAGAAGTCCATCACATCGCCGAACAAATCGAACACATCAAGGCACAGGAGTTTTTTGACAAAATGGACGCGTTGCTGGGCTTTCCAAAGTTTGATCCGCACGGGTCGCCAATTCCGGACGCCGATGGCAATATGGCCAACGATCAATACCGAAAACTCAGCGATTGTTCGGTGGGCGACACGGTTAAATTTGCAGCTGTCAAATCGTCGTCGGAAGACCTTTTAAAATTCCTCAACAGCCGTGAACTCTCACTCGCAACGACCATTGTGGTTGGCGAAACAGAATCGTTTGACCAAAGCATGCACGTCAGCTACAACGGCCGCCAGGAACTTTTGAGCGCGAAAGTGTGTGAACAATTGTTGGTTACTCCGCTTGACGCAAAGTCTTCCTGACCGTATTTTTTTGTTGCAGATGCCATACAAAAGCCAGGGCAAATGCCACTCCGGTGGCAAGCGCCATACAGCCCGCTATCGATGCATTGAGCCAGTAAGCCAGCCAGTAGCCTGAAAAAGAAACCAGCATCCCAATCAAAACCGTCAGCGCCAGCATTATCTTTAACCGTTGTGTCAGCAAGTACGCAGTGGCCGGCGGACCTATCAAAAACGCGATGACCAAGATGGCACCAACCGATTCAAATGCGCTCACCGTTGTCAGTGATACGATTGCCATCAGCAAATAATGCCAGAGCGAAGTCCGGATTCCGATAGCGGCCGCAAATTCCGGATCAAATGAAGTAAGTTTGAGTTCCTTGTAACCCAGTTTGATAAACAAAACCACCAAGCCCAGAATTCCGCCCATGACGTAAACCGGTTTTGGCCCCATGTTGGTTCCGTCCAAAATCCAAAGGTTGATGGGAACGTAAGCCAGTTCGCCGTACAAAACGCAGTCCTGGTCCAAGTCAATCTTTCCGGCAAACGCGCTGATCAGGATAATCCCGATGGCAAACATAAACGTAAAGACAATGCCTATCGAGGCGTCGGTTTGCAGGCGGGCGCGACGGTGCAGGAACTCGATAAAAAACGTCGCCAACAAGCCTGTAGCCGCCGCACCCAAAAGCACCACAGGCATTTCGCGGCTGTCACTCCATAAAAACGCAATGACAATTCCCGGCAAAACGGCATGGCTGATCGCATCGCCCACCATGCTCATTTTGCGCAACACCAAAAACGAGCCCAGCAGCCCGCATGAAACGGCTACCAACGCACCGGTAAGGATGATCCAGAACGCTACCATGATTTATTTGGGAATGATGGTTCCATGCGGATCAATTTGCGGATTACTCAAGTATTTTTCCAGTTGTGCTTCCAGTTGCGGCGTGATAAAATGCTCCATATTCTCTGCGTCGTTGTGGACGTGATCGGGGGCGATATCCATATAATGCGACAGGTAAAGTTCCCATAGCCTGTGCAGGCGGACAATTTTCTTGGCTTTGTCAAATCCGGCCTGGGTGAGTTGCCACGAATCACCGGATTTCTTTAGCAGATTTTTTGCTGACAATCGGCTGATTCCCCGCTGCAGTTGTGCGGGTGGCATCTTCCGGAAAGCAAGCAATTCCTGTGCGGTACGGCCTTCAAAAAATGCCTGATTCGATTCACCTGACTGATAAAAAGCCTTGAGGATATTCTCCTCGGCCATCTTTCGGCTACTTTTTGTTCGCCGCATCCACCGGGGTATCATCCCTAAAGGCCCAAAGGCAAACGAGAAAAAAGCAATCACCGATGCCACAACCACCATCCACGGACCGGTAGGCATCGCCGGAGCAATGTAAGATATAAAGGCACCCGCCAAGCCTGAGACGGCTCCGAACACGGCGGCTAGAAGTACCATCCGCCTGATGTTGTGCGTCCAGTAACGGGCGGCCGCGGCAGGTGTGATCAGCATGGCCGACATCAGCACCACGCCAACTGCAGTAATTCCGGTTACCACGGCCAAAACCGTTAGCGCGGTGAGCAAAAGCTGAAGTTTTGAAACCGGCAAACCCAAAACGCGGGCATAATTTTCGTCAAAGGCCATCAGGGTGAATTCCTTGAAAAACGCCAGGGTGGCGACCACCAAAACCGTGGCAATCACTAAAAAAGTATTCAAGTCATCGCCTACCAGGGTGGCGGCCTTTCCAAAAATAAAAGTATCCAGACCGCTTTGGGCCGCATTACCCGATTGCTGGATATAAGTCATCAGCACGATCCCTAGCGCGAAAAAAACCGACAGCACCAAGCCTATAGCCGCGTCCTTTTTGATTTTTGACCCGCGGGTAATAAAATCAATCGTAAGCAGGGAAAGCCAGCCTGAAACAAACGCTCCGGCAAGCATAAAAAAGATGTTCTTGGTTCCGGCAAACAAAAAGGCGGCGCAAATTCCCGGCAACACAGAATGCGAAACGGCATCGCCCACCAATGACTTTTTTTGCAGCAGGATAAAACTCCCCACGATGGCTGCACTCACCGACAACAATATGCTGCCCAGCACCACAAATTTGATGTTGGGATCGGCAAATGAAAAAAAGTCGAAAACGCTTTGCATCGTTTAAAATTTCCGCGTCAAAAGGTCGCCAGCTTCCGCCAATACCGATAGGCGCGTGCCATAGGTTTGCTTGAGTAATTCCGGAGTGAAAACCTGGGCGACCGGACCCGATGCCACGAGCCGTACATTGAGCATCACCAACCAGTCAAAATACTCCGTAATGGTATCCAGATCGTGGTGAACGACCACTACGTTTTTTCCCTCTTTTACCATTTGACGCAATAGCGTGATGATGGCATCCTCAGTAGCGGCATCAACTCCTGCAAATGGCTCATCCATCACGTAAAAATCTGCTTTTTGGGCCAGGGCCCTTGCGATGAACACCCGTTGTTGCTGTCCGCCTGACAGTTGTGAAATTTGGCGTTTGGCAAAATCGGCCATGCCAACCTGATCCAGACATTCCATGGCAAAGCTGCGGTGTGATTGACGTATTTTTCCCAAAACGCCAATTTGCGCATACTGTCCCATCATCACCACATCAAGCGCCGACACCGGGAAATCCCAGTCGACGGATTCGCGCTGCGGAACATAACTGATGCGGCGGCGGACGTCATCGAGCGGCTCGCCATAAATCCGGACATATCCGCTGGTGAGCGGTACCAATCCCATAATGGATTTAAGCAAGGTTGATTTTCCCGAACCATTGGGCCCGATGATGCCGGTGATGCTACCTTTTGGCAAGGTAAAATCGACACCCCAAAGCGCGGGCTTTCCGGAATAACTCACCATGAGATCATGGACTTCCAACACGGGATTTTGTACTTGTACGATCATTGTTTCAAAGCATTTGCAATGGTTTTCACATTGTGTTCTACCATTCCGATATAGGTTCCCTGCGGCGTTCCTGCCCTACCCATGGCGTCTGAAAAAAGACTCCCTCCTATTTTGAGTTTTTTGCCTTTTCCTTTAACGCCTTCCAGAACAGCTTTAAGGGATTTGTCGGAAACGGAAGTCTCGACAAAAACTGCTGGAATATCTTTTTCAACAATAAAATTAACCAGATTGGTCACGTCGCGCAAACCAATTTCTGAAAGTGTCGAGATGCCTTGCAATCCGCGGACTTCAATACCGTACGCGCGGCCAAAATACGCAAAGGCATCATGGGCGGTTATGAGCACCCGCTTAGACGGCGGAATGGTTGCCAATTCATCTTTAACCCATTGGTCCAGGCTGTCCAAATCGGCCTGATACCGCGCGGCGTTTTGCTTGTAATAAGCGGCGTTTTCCGGGTCGAGGCGCACCAAGTTGGCCAATACAACCTGCGAGGCATCGCGCCAAAGCGAAACGTCAAACCAGATATGCGGATCATAAGTGCTGCCCGACAACTGGATGATTTTAAACTTTGAAATAGAATCGGCGATGGCCACGACGGGCTTGACCTGTTGCTGTTTTTCCAGGATTTCGGCCATTTTGCCTTCCAGGTGTAATCCATTGAAAAATATATAGTCAGATTCAATGATTTTCTTGAGGTCACCCTGGCTGGCTTTGTAAAGATGCGGATCGACACCGGGTTGCATGATGGCTTCAATCCGCATGGAATCACCGGCAATGTTGCGCACCAAATCAGCCACCATCCCGGTTGTAGCCACGACGTAAGGACGATCGTCCGGTTGAGTTTTGTCGCCATCGGCACAACTTGTCACACCCATTGTAAAAAGCGCAACAAACATTAGATTTCTTAAGGTATTCATAGCATTAGAGTTGCGTCCAAAAATAATTATTTAGGATTAAAAAACAAAATTGTTAGACTAATATAACATTTGATGGGGTTTGGGTACCGATGTGAAAATCTAAAATCACAAATCGCTGGTCAAACTCTAAACTAATGCTTATTTTAGCGCATATTTACGCCGTATGATGCTTGTTCGCTATCTGTCGCAAATGGGGAGGTACTTCCTGATGTGGCGGGAAATATTTAAAAAACCTACCAAAGGCCCTGTGATGCGCGGGCTGATTCTTAAGGAAATCGACGATCTGATCATCGGATCGCTTGGCATTGTGTGTTTTATCTCGTTTTTTGTGGGAGGCGTTGTTTCGATTCAGACGGCTCTCAACCTCACCAATCCACTGATTCCAAAATACTTGATTGGTTTTGCCACGCGTCAATCCGTTTTGCTTGAATTTGCGCCTACTTTTATCTCTATCATCATGGCCGGTAAAATGGGCTCGTTTATCACGTCCAGCATCGGAACCATGCGCGTTACCGAACAAATTGATGCGCTCGAGGTTATGGGCGTCAACTCGCTCAACTACCTTGTATTTCCAAAATTGGTGGCGCTTATGCTTTATCCGTTTGTTATTGGCATCAGTATGTTTCTGGGCGTTTTGGGCGGATGGATGGCGGGCGTTTACGGCGGATTTACCACCAGCGCTGAATTCATCACCGGTATTCAAACTGATTTTATACCCTTTCACGTAACCTACGCCTTTATCAAAACTTTTGTGTTTTCGCTATTGCTGGCCACCATCCCGTCATTTCACGGCTACTACATGAAAGGCGGCGCGCTCGAGGTGGGAAAGGCTGCAACGGTCTCGTTTGTTTGGACATCGGTGTCGATCATTTTAATCAACTACATCCTAACCCAATTGCTCCTCAGCTCATGATTACGGTAACCGATCTTAAAAAATCATTTGGTGAAAGCCAGGTTCTCAAAGGAATTTCGACCGTTTTTGAAGCCGGAAAAACCAATCTCATCATTGGGCAAAGCGGTTCCGGAAAAACCGTTATGATCAAAACACTTTTGGGTATCCATAAACCTGACAGCGGCACCATTGAATACGACGGGAGGCGTTACTGGGAGATGACGGAGGATGAAAAACGCGAACTGCGAACAGAGATTGGAATGGTGTTTCAGGGCAGTGCGCTTTTTGATTCGATGACGGTGGCTGAAAATGTTGGATTTCCGCTGCGGATGTTTACCAAGCAGTCTAAAGGCGAAATTGCCGACCGGGTGGATTTTGTACTCAAACGCGTCAACCTGATCGACGCCCACAACAAGTTGCCGTCGGAAATTTCAGGCGGGATGCAAAAACGGGTAGCCATTGCGCGAGCCATCGTCAACAAGCCCACCTATCTTTTTTGCGACGAACCCAACTCCGGCCTCGACCCAAAAACCGCGATCCTGATTGACAACCTCATCCAGGAAATCACCCGCGAATACAACATTACGACGGTAATCAACACCCATGACATGAACTCAGTGATGGAAATTGGCGATAAAATCGTGTTCCTTAAAAACGGTCTCAAGGCTTGGGAAGGTACCAAGGACGATATTTTTAAAACCGACAACGAAGCCATTGTAGATTTTGTCTATTCGTCAGAGCTGTTTAAAAAAGTTCGCGACGCCGTGCGCAAAGAGGAAAATCTTTAGTGTCGGCGGTTGACGTAAACCCATCCTGATTCAAATCCTCCGGTGTTGAGATAAGCCAGAAAGTAATAGGCGCCCGCCGGCAAGTCGCGTCCTTTAAAGTCCTGTCCGCGCCATTGGTCGATGTAATTTTCCTGCTCGTAAACAGTAACGCCGTAACGGTTAAAAATCTGTAATTTCCTCACATCGAACCCTGACAGGTCGTAATTGTCATTGGCGCCATCGCCATCGGGTGTGATGCCAAGCGGAAATACGCAAACTGATGTGGGAGCATCAACCAAAACCTGTGTGCTGCAGCCAGCGGGTGATTCAATCAAAACCGTGTAAGTCCCGCTACCAACACCAGTTACATCAATCGGATTTCCCGACCCCTGAAACTGATTGGGGCCGCTCCAGGTGAAACTGGCCGTAGCCGGATCGATGCCGTCGACAGTTGCCGTAAGCAAGTATCGGTTGTTGACGCATCCCGCCGTAACGGTAGCCTGCGGAACGGGCTGAATGTCAACTTCAATCCAGGCCACGTCAGACGTGCAATCACCCAAAGAAGCCGTCACGCCATACATCCCGTTTAGTTGAAGTTCTCCATTTTCAAAAGTCAAGGTATTGCCTGCTCCGGTGAAACCGTTGGGGCCTGTCCAGTTAAAAACTGCACCGTCAGTACCATCGGCCTGTAAAATCAACGACTCGCCTTCGCAACCAAATTGTGCCATAACCAGCGGAACGTCAGGCGAATCGAACAGATTTAGAACAACCGTTGAAGTGTCTGTCGAACAAGCTCCGGTCACTTCATAGACAAACTCATAGGTTCCCGAGGCAAGGCCATCTGTATTCAAAGTGCTGCCCGATAGCGATGTGTCGGCTGAAGTCCAGGTTCCGTCCAGATCAAAATCGCCTTCCAGATAATCAAACAAATCCACAGTGGGACGGTCGCATAGGGAAAC
>CAZIBV010000074.1:10010-12123 GCA_964537345.1 uncultured Flavobacterium sp.
TTGGTGGCCGAAATCTCCATCGAAATTGGCGACGGAACATCAAAGACCATGTTGACGATATTGCCGCACGAATCCTCAACCTGAAAATTGTAGTTGGCCGCCGCAAGCCCGGTGAATATCCCCGACTCATTAGCCGAAACGGTAAAAGGCTGGCCGTTCATCTGCGTGATGCGGTAAATCAGCGGCGGGATTCCGGTAGCCACAACGCCCACATCAAAAACGCTGGGTGAGCAGTTAAAGGTGTAAACGTCCAGAATTTGCGGGCCCGGCGGAATCTCGAATTCGTAAAGCACTTCAAAACAATATTCATAGCCAAACGTTCCGCCGGTAAACGTCCTGAAGCTTTTCAGGATACGGAACTGACCGTTAAAAGCCAGGTTGTAGTTTATCGAGTTGTTGTTAATCTCACGTGAGTTGAGATTGCTGGGCAACGTCCCTTCGATGTACGGAAGTCCAGTTGTGGGCGAGCCCCATTGCTGAGTGGCCGGATTGAATTTTTGCAACCAGTATTTGGCGAGGTTGACGCCATTGGTACTGTGGTACAAGCCAAGGTTAAAGGAGCCGCAATTTTGATCGATTTGAACCTGAGTTTCGCTAAAATAGCCGGAAACTATTGCATTGACGGTTTGAACATCGCCGCAGGAACTATCGGTTTGAAAAGTGTAGGTACCGGCGGGAAGTTGATTGAGTGACAGCGTTCCTCCGGTAGCCTGTTGCGTCAGGTCGATGGGATACTCGGACGCGTATTCCGCCGGACCCGATAGTAGAATAATATACGTATACTGACCTATAACCGCCAGTGAACCCTTTCCCGGACTGCAGCCCTCCTGAATACTTACGCCCGGTGGTGAACCGCCGCCGCCCACCTGGATGAGCACTTCCAGCTGATCGGGTTCGCCGCAAAGGCCAACGACGTCAAAAGTGTAATATCCGGGAACAAGAGGACCAATGATGACAGAATTCATAGGGGAAATCTGCGAGGTAAAATCCTGTGGCACCGGGCCCGTGTACCCGTCCGGAGCACCCGTCAGGATAACAGCTGTAACATTTGACAATTGCGCAGCTCCCGTTTCGCAGTCAATCTGGAGCGGACTTGCTGCGGGATCGGCGGAAAATGAACTGTCGATGGTATTGGATAAAGTTTCCGTGTTTCCGCAGGCGTCGCTGATGACAATCTCATAACTGTAAACCTCGCCTTCAAAGTAAGGCATGGTTTCGCTGTAGGAAATGGTTTGGCCGCTGTTGGGCCCGGTGATAGTTTGCACTGACGTGATCGGATCGCCCGATGCAGGATAAACCGTCAGGCTGAACTCGACCGGATAGGCAATTGCCGAAATAGAACTGGGCGCTACTGTCAGTGAAACCTGAATTTCGGTACAGCTGATGGCCACGTCGTCATCGACCGTAATGCCTAGTCCCGCGTCGACTTCAAAAAGTGTGTGCGCCTGTACCACGGCCTCGCCGCAAGGGTCAAAAACCCTGACGGTGTACAGACCTGCGGACAATCCGGTAAATACGTTTGAAGTTTGTAGCGGAAATGTCATTGGTCCGGAAATAATTTCATATCCCACGGCCGTCCCCTGCGAAACGTTTACCGTAAGCGTCCCGCCCAAGTCGCAAACATCGGGTTGCGATAAAATGGTATACGCTAGATTGACAATTTGGTTTTGAATGACTACCTGTTGCTGTTGCTGATTGGACGCATTGCCCAGTGTTTGGGTTGCCACCACCAGATAAGTCCCTGCATTGAGTCCGGTAAGCGAATTTGTAATAATGGACGCAACAGGCGTGGTGGTATTGGGCAGTAAAAAAACGGAATATGAAACCGACGCTCCCGGCGCTGTTCCCGACACTTGAAATGTCAGTGTTCCCTGACCCGAACAAACCTCGTTTTGTACGTTGACGGAAAGGTTAAAATCCGGAAGTTGTGCAAAGACGCCCGTCGTAAAAAATAAGACAAGCAAGAACAGAGGATTAAAGCGTAAAGACTTTCCCATAGGCGTTTACAGGCAGATGCAGAACTCCGCCAAGGGTTGCGTTAAACCGGCAATTTGGAAACAATCTGCTTTATTTCCTGCTCCTTGTTTTTGGGATAGATTAACAACACACGGTC
>CAZIBV010000075.1:0-1062 GCA_964537345.1 uncultured Flavobacterium sp.
TGCTCAATTACAACAAGCCGGTGCAAGTTTCGTCAACCCTGGGCGGCTATCAGGCCAATCTGGCGGTAGATGAAGACATCAAAACCTATTGGTCGGCCAAAACCGGAAATCCCGGCGAGTGGATTTCAACCGACCTGGGCGAGGTGAGTACCATCAACGCGATTCAGATCAACTATGCCGATCAGGACGTTGAATTCATGGGAAAACCTGAAACCACGCGCGGGCATCAGTACCGGATTTACGTATCATCAGATTCTAAAAACTGGAAACTTCTGGTTGACAAAAGCCGCAACACCACCGACGTTCCGCATGACTATATCGAATTGTCCAAACCGGCAAAAGGACGCTATCTCAAATTGGAGAATTTGGGAATGCCTACGGGAAAATTTGCCATCAGCGGACTTCGCGTCTTTGGAAAGGGCAGTGGCGAAAAGCCAGGACCGGTACAAAATTTTGTTCCCCTGCGCGCCGAACGCAAGAAAAAGGGTGAACGCCGAAACGTCTGGTTTAAGTGGCAACAACAACCGCTGGCCGACGGATATGTCATTTACTTTGGAAAATCGGCCGACAAACTCTACGGATCGATTATGGTGTACGGAAAAAACGAATATTATTTTAACGGCATGGACCGCAGCGATGCTTATTATTTTTCCATCGAGGCGTTCAACAACAATGGAATCGGGCCGCGGTCGGAAATTAAAAAAGCTGACTAGAGGATAATTCAGTTAATAACTGTTTTGACGCGCCAATTGCGCAGGCAGGATTTAAACTATATTTAACCAAAACCAAAAAACCTTTTATGAGCGCTAGTTTACAAACCCGTTGGGGAGCTTTTATCCCGCTGGTTACCGTCTTTTTCTTTTGGGGCTTTGTGGCCGCCAGCAATGACATCCTGATTCCGGTTTTTAAAAAGGAGTTTAATCTTACGCAGGGTCAGAGTCAGCTGGTTTCGGTGGCGTTTTATGTGGCCTACACGGTGGGATCGCTTATTTACATGGGGATTTCACACCTTACCAAGGGCGATATCATCAACCGGATTGGCTATAAAAACAGCCTCGCGCT
>CAZIBV010000075.1:1162-6139 GCA_964537345.1 uncultured Flavobacterium sp.
GGTTCGGCCACATCAGCCAACACCGACGCCAGCATCGAAAGCGTAAAAATCCCGTACCTGATTTTGGGTGCCGCGTTTTTGCTCGTGGCCGTTTTGCTTAAAATGTCGGCCATCCCGGACCGCGTGGTAAGTGAGGAAATCCGCGTTGAAGACATCAACACCCAAACCCCGCACGCGCTAAAGTTTCCGCAGCTTGTTCTGGGCATGATCGCCATTTTTGTCTATGTTGGGGTCGAGGTATCCACCGCGAGTAACCTGCCGGCGTACCTTGAGGACGATCTGGGCTTTGCCACCAAGGATATTGCGCCATACATTTCGCTTTATTGGGGCAGTTTGATGATTGGCCGGTGGACCGGCGCCGTTGGAGCTTTTACCTCAAATCCAAAAGCTAAAATGATCGGACGTTTTGTGGCTCCGTATCTTGCCTTTGGCGTTTTCCTTATCGTGAACTGGATTGCCAAGCACGACCTGGCTCCGTTTTACGTTTACGCGGCCATCATTCTGGTCATGATTGTGGCCGATATCGCCAGCAAGGGGAATCCGGCGCGCATGCTGCTTTTGTTTTCGGCGCTTGGAATCGCGGCTTTGCTGGTGGGCATGTTCACCAAGGGAATGGTCAGTGTTTACGCCTTTACCAGCGTGGGCCTGTTTTGCAGTACGCTTTGGCCTTGTATTTTTACCCTGGCGATAGCGGGACTCGGGAAAGCCACCAACCAGGGTTCCAACTTCCTGATCATGATGATTATGGGCGGCGGAATCGTCAGCGGTTTGCAGGGCTTGGTTGCCGACGCGACCACCATCCATTTTAGTTACATCATTGGCGTGCTGTGTTTTGCCTACCTGGCGTTTTATGCATGGCGTGTCGGCGGAATCCTACGGCGTCAGGGGATATCCTTTGACGAACCTCAGGGCAGCCATTAAAGCATAAAAAAACCGGGAGTCATTTCCCGGTTATTTTTTTTGAGTCTTTCTGGTTTCGGTTTTCTTTACCGTCCGGTTTTCTTTGTAACGCATGTCGGGCGTGCCGTCTTTCTTGAGTTTTTTGTTCTCTTTGTACCTGCGGTCAGGTGTTCCGTCTTTTTTGAGATGGGTAGTTTTAACCGATGTCTTTTTTATGACAGGTGCCGCTTTTTGCTCGGTTTTGGTTTTTTGTTTGACGGTTGTCTGTGCTCCGGCTGTTGCAAAGGTGAACAGGGCCAGCGCTGATAGAAGTAGCGTTTTCATACGATTGAATTTTAGTAAATTTAATCAAAACCCGTTGATTGTCTGACGGATGGCTACCAATTTTTGCATCAGTCCTTCAAAATAATCCAGGTGAAGCATGTTGGCGCCGTCGCTTTTGGCATTGGCCGGATCAAAATGCGTCTCGATAAAAATCCCGTCGACTCCGGCTGCGATACCCGCGCGGGCAATGGTCTCGATCATGTCCGGACGGCCGCCCGTCACACCGCTGCTCTGGTTGGGTTGCTGAAGCGAGTGCGTAACATCCAGCACCGTAGTGGCAAATTGTTTCATGGTTGGGATTCCCCTGAAATCTACAATCATGTCCTGGTAGCCAAACATGGTTCCGCGGTCGGTTACCATGACGTTTTCATTGTGGCAGTCGCGTACCTTTTGGACGGCGTGTTTCATGCTTTCAGGGCTCATAAACTGTCCTTTTTTAAGGTTGACGGTCTTCCCGGTCTGGGCTGCCGCCACAACCAAATCCGTCTGACGCACCAAAAACGCAGGAATCTGCAACACATCGACATACTGCGCAGCCATGGCGGCATCCTCGTTGGTATGGATGTCGGTAACGGTGGGAATGTGGAACGTCTCGGATACTTTTTGCAGAATCTTCAGCGCTTTCTCATCACCGATGCCGGTAAAACTGTCAATCCGCGAACGGTTGGCCTTTTTAAAAGAACCTTTAAACACGTATGGGATTTTTAAGCGATCGGTGATGCCTACCAATGATTCGGCGATGCGCAAGGCCATTTCTTCACCTTCAATGGCGCAAGGGCCCGCGAGGACAAAAAAGTTGTTGCTTTCCAGATGTTTGATCTGTGGTATGTTGGATAAATTCATGGTTTTGTGGTATTGGATGAGGTCTTGATCGTAAAACCCATCGGCGCCATTAGAACGCCTTTCGAATAAATGTTGATATACAAACGGACCGGACGCTTGATGCCCACCCAGCGCACTTCGTAAACGTCCAGCAGGCCAGCGCCCATCTCAGTCTTGTCGCTCGGAAACGGGCAGCAGGTGTCGACGCGGCTGTAAAACAGTTTTTCGCCATTCGGCCCGGCAAGGGCTTCAAAAAAGCGCTTTGGGTTTTTATCTTCGCTGCGGGTGTTGAGGTAAAAAAGGTTGATGGGATAATCCGGATCGTAACCGTATTTGGGATCGGTCGATACTTGATCAATTACAAAGGCGTTGTCCTTGAGTTGGAGGTTTGGCGCATTGTCATCGACGTTTTTAAGTGTCGATTTGGTACTGACACAGCCCGCCATTGACACAGCCGCCAAAAGCAGAAAAATCTTTTTCATGGCTTATTTTTTTTTGATCGCACCAAGAGCGCCACCACGGCCGATGTCACCACGCCGGTTGACAGTGCAAAGAATACGCTGTACGTGATGTACGAATTCATGTTGTAAAATGTGTCGGCAATTTCCGGAGTCATAAGGCCGTTGGAAAGTGCGTGCGCCTTCATGTTGGCCAAAAAGTCGGGCGAAACCGTGGTTAACGACGCATACAATGCCAAAGGCATCAACGCGGCGATCATCACCGTCAAAACCATTCCGCTTAAAAAGCCCTGGACCCAGTTGATCCGGCCATCGTAGTAGTTTTTCTTTTTGTCAGACAACGCCAGAAAATATAGCGTTACGGCCACAAAACCAAAAATCATCGAGTACGAATTTTGGCGCGAAATAAGCTCGTCGTGCCAACCCATCGATTTTTCAAAAGCCGTCCAAATCACGGAACAGGCCGTAAAAATGGCAGCCCATTTAAACTCGTATGCAAATTTTTTCATAGTGCAAAATTCAACTCAAATGTACGTTTTATTTTAGAATTGGCTTCAATGGTCAGGGTTTCGTATTTTTACCCAAAATAGAAAGCTATGGAAGTTTTAAGCCAGACCTGGCCCTGGTATGTGTCGGGATTTTTGATTGGAGTTGCCATGTTGCTGCTCATTTATTTTGGAAAGACCTTTGGGATGTCGTCAAACCTGCGAACCCTTTGTACTATTGGCGGCGCAGGAAAGTTTGTCCCGTTTTTTGACTTTGACTGGCGCGCCCAACGCTGGAATCTTGCCGTTGTTTTGGGTGCGATGGCGGGCGGATTGGTAGGTGCCAACTTTTTGAGCGATCCGTCAAACGTGAGCCTGAATCCTAAAACCATAACCCAATTGAGAGACCTGGGCATTGATGCACCACAGGGCAAGTTGCTACCGGACGCTTTGTACAGTACACACGCGGCAACCGATCCGAAAACGGTGTTTATTTTACTGGTAGCCGGAGTCCTGATAGGATTTGGCAGCCGATATGCCGGCGGATGTACCTCCGGTCACGCCATTCAGGGCATCAGCAACCTGCAACTGCCATCGCTCAAAGCCGTAATTGGTTTTTTTATCGGCGGATTGATTATGGCCCACTTTATCCTTCCCATGATTTTTTAGTATGAAAGCACTTAAATATTTACTCGTCGGGTTTTTCTTTGGTTTGGTTCTCACCAAGGCCGAAGCGGTTTCTTGGTATCGCATTTATGAAATGTTCCACTTTCAGTCCTTTCATATGTACGGCATCATCATGACAGCCGTCGTTACCGGACTTATCGGCATCCAGATCATCAAACGCAAAAACTTCAAGGACATCAACGGCGAACCCATCAGCATTCCGGACAAGGAAAAAGGCTCGGCGCGTTACTGGATTGGCGGAATCATTTTTGGACTTGGTTGGGCGCTTGCCGGAACGTGTCCCGGCCCGATTTTTATTTTGCTGGGCGCCGGTTTCTGGCCCGTAATCGTGGTGCTGATTGGTGCACTTGCGGGGACTTTTGCCTACGGACTTTTTAAGGACAAACTACCGCACTAAACGCTATCTGCTAAAATAATCTTGTTTTTTTGCCGTTGACAAGGTAGAGCGCGATAAAACCATTATTTTCGCCCATCGTTTAACTAACTTAATTCAAATTGTTTATGAGAAAAATGCGTTTATTCCTTTCAGCCCTGGCGGCGTCGGCAGTTTTGTTTGCCTGCAGCGATAGCGACGACAACGGCGGATCGCAAACCAGCGGCAGTATTGAGGCCCGTTGGAATCCAACCAAGACAATCGTTGAAGCCGGTGGAGAAGATTTCACTCAAAACTATGACCTCAATGAACCGGGTTGTCCAAAAGATTATATAGAATTTGCCGACCCAAATGCACTTAATTATGTGATTTACTTTAAGAACGCATCAAATGAGTGTACGCCCGATGCCGGTGAAGCTGGAACCTGGACCAAGAATGACAACACCCTGATCATTGACGGTGTCACCCTTGGCGGACAAGACATTTCCGGAACGTATGAGATTGTCCGTCTGACCGGATCTGAGCTAAGGATTCGCACATCGACCACGACGGGCGGATTCACCACCACGGCAACGATCTACTTTACCAAGGCTACCAACCAGAGCTAGTAAAAAAATCGGACTATAAAAAAATGCCCCCGCGAGCCAGACTCCCGGGGGCATTTTGCGTCATACAGATTTTAAACAATTTCAGCGCTGAGTCCGGCTTCGAGCAAAGCTGTGCATTGTGGGATCAGCTCAGTAAGTTCGCCGGTTTTTACCGTACATTTTCCCTTGTAGTGAATAATAAGCGAGCATTGTTCGGCCTGTTCGGCGGTGTGCTTGCAAACGCGCATCAAGGTATCGATGACGTGGTCAAAAGTGTTGACATCGTCGTTGTACATCACAATTTCATGCTGGTTGGCCGTTTCTTCAGCCAGCGCCAGATC
>CAZIBV010000075.1:6239-8410 GCA_964537345.1 uncultured Flavobacterium sp.
CCGCAACCCATGTCGAGGACGGATTTTCCTTTTAAATCCATTCCCAACAAGTGTTGAATCATCATGTGGGTGGTTTCGTGGTGTCCGGTGCCAAAACTCATCTTGGGTTCGATGACAATGTCAAACTCCGCATCGGTTTTAGGATGAAACGGCGCCCTAACGTGGCAGCGTCGGTCAACGTCGATCGGGTCAAAATTCTTTTCCCATTCTTCGTTCCAGTTAACCTGTTCAATCTCTTCGACGGTATAGGAAATGGAAAACTCTGGTGACGAAAGGATAAAAATACCTTCCAGCAAATCAGCCGTAAGCAATTCCTTTTTGATGTACGCCACCAGTCCGTTGTCATTTTCAACAAAACTTTCAAATGGCTTTTCGCCCAGTTCGGCAATCAGGATTTCATTGCCCGGATCTTTGGGCTCAACGGTAAAATGATAGCCAAGATAGTGCGTGCTCATCGTATTTTTTTTGCAAAAGTACCATGTTTCAGGAAGACCGCCACAAATTTTAATGCTAAGTTTGCACTTCAAGTGACAAAGCATGAAGCAGCCCAAAATCCTTTTTTTATTGTTGTTTGCAATTTGTACGGCTTCGGCCCAGGTTGTAGAAAAAAAAACCGACGCCGACAACGACCTCAAATTATCGGCACTTCCGTATTACAATTACGGTAAAGGTGTCGGACTTACCTCACCTGATAGTCTTTTTCAGTTCAATATCCGCTTCAGGATGCAAAACCGCGTAACGTATTATGACGGCGAAGATGAAAAACCCTCATATGACGGCCAGGTAAGGCGTCTTCGATTGCGATTTGACGGCTATGTGGGCGATCCCAAATTCCTGTATGTCATTCAGTTGTCTTTTGCGCCCGGCGACGTGGGTGAATTGGAAGAAGGCCGCAACATCAACATCATCCGTGACGCCATGGTTTTTTACAGACCAAACAACCGCTGGGATTTTGGCTTTGGGCAGACAAAACTTCCGGGAAACCGACAGCGTATCAATTCGTCGGGAGCGCTCCAGCTGACTGACCGAACGATCAACAATGCCAGGTTCAACATCGATCGCGATTTTGGATTCCAGGTACACAACCAATACGAGTCAGAATCTGAATTTTCATACAACCTAAAGGGCGCGATCAGCACCGGTGAAGGCCGGAATTTTACCGATAACCGCGACGACGGCGTTGCGCTGACAGGAAAGGCGGAGGTATATCCCTTTGGCGCGTTTAAAAGGGGAGGGGCCTATTTTGAAGGCGATATCCAGCGCGAATCTAAACCCAAGTTGATGCTATCGGGTGCGTTTCATCAAAACAACCTCAGTACGCGTACCCAGGGTCAGTTGGGCGAAGACCTTTTTGAACCGCGTACCATGCGATCAGTTTTTGTCGATGCCATGTTTAAGTATAATGGATGGGCGGCCATGGCGGCTTATATGTCGCGCAGTACCAGTAAGGATCCCGTCACGGTTAATCCGGAAGATGCCAACGATATTCGTTATGTTTACACCGGCAGCGGTTTTGACTACCAGGCGAGTTACACTTTTCGCTCTAATTATGAGATCATCGGTCGCTATTCACTGCAAAAAGTACACAGGGAAATCCATGACCTGACACCGCACAACAAACAGTACAGCCTGGGCCTGACCAAGTACTTCTGGGAACATTCCTTTAAATTGCAGGCGGAACTTAACTACGACACTTTTGATTTTGCATCGGGTGCCTCACAAAACGTATGGTATGTGCGTTTTCAGGTCGAGATTGGAATCTAATTTTCCTGCTGCGCCTGATCAGGCTCGTCTTTTAGCGTAAAAACCAAAATCCGTTGATAGCGCTTGTCATCGGCGTCATAAACGTACGTAAAAGTTTTATCGGACGGGTTAAAGGTCAGTTTGCTTTTCATGGTCTTTGACCGCAGCTGCCACGTTGGTTCGTTTTTGTCATTGACGGAAAATGCCGTAATCGATCCGTGAAAAAGTCTCGCACGACCGTCGTCAACCAGGCTGATGCTCACATACCCGTTGCTGCGGGAACCAATCTCGCGAATGTCGATCAGGGAGTGTTCAAACTCGTTTTCGCGCATGATGTATGAATTCGCGGCATCGCTCCACACAAAATACTGGCGTGAATTTGAGTTGTATCGGGTTTGGGTGTCAATTTGCCCCAGGCAGGTAGCGGT
>CAZIBV010000075.1:8510-10227 GCA_964537345.1 uncultured Flavobacterium sp.
GGTTCATAGGCCAGGATGATGCGTTCCCAGTCTTTTTTATCCAAATGGAAAAGGCCGTCGCGCAGTTGGTTTTCGACAATGTTAAAGTGATTGTTTTCCTGTCGGTCGCGCAGTTCCTCGCCAAAGCAAAATATGACTTCCATGTTGTTCTGCAGCGCGGCGTCCACCTTGAAGGCAATCATCGAATCAGTCTCATGAAAATAACTCCGGCGCTCCGAGTGTCCCAAAATGACGATGTTCACTCCGACGCTTTTCAGCATATCGGCCGAAATCTCGCCCGTATAGGCTCCGCTCGCGGCCTGATGCATGTTTTGCGCAGCCACCTCGATATGGGTAAATTCCAGGTGGTCGGCGGCCGACGACAGGTTGACAAAAGTGGGCGCCACAATGACGCGTGCCGATGTGTCCGGCGAGATGCGGTCGATGAGTTCGTTTAGCAGATCTTCCGTCTCCTCGGCGTTTTTGTGCATTTTCCAGTTACCGGCTACTATTTTTTGTCTCATGGCGTCATGGATTTTAGGGTGGCGTTGATGGTTTCAAAATCAGTTTCAATGGCGCGGAAAACCTTGGTATTTCCCGACGGATCCAGGATGATGTAGCGCGGGATCCAGTCGAGCGTGATGGATTTCCCAAAACTGCCTTTCATTCCTTCGGCAACCCAATAATGGTCGCCTTCCAGTTGATGTTTTTCAATGCCTTCTTTCCATTTTTCGACGGTTTTATCCATTGAGATGAATACGTAATCAACTCCGGGAAATCGCGATTGAGTGTCCTTTAGCTTGGGCATCGCCTTGACGCAGTCTCCGCACCATGAGGCCCAGACTTCAATCAGTACGGGCTTGCCCTTGTGCTTTTGGATTACGTCGCCAAAAGTGATGGTCGTTCCGTCAAGCGCGGTCATTTTCTCGGCTTTGGCTTGGGCCGAAATGTCCTTTTCCTGCGCCGTGCAAGACAACAGTCCCAGGATTCCCATAAAGTAAATCAGTTTTTTCATGCGTTCTTTTCCTTTTCGTTTAAGAATACCGGACGCGACCTGCGTTTTTTTGGTTTCTTCAAAAACCGCCTGTACACGGCCCAACCTATGTATAATGTTGCTATGGCCATCAACCCGCAGCCAAAGATGATGTGAAAGGTGTTGCCCAGAATCACTCTTTCCATCTTGGCAAAGTAATTCAGCATGACATAACCCAGCGCAAAAGCCGCGATGGCCAGTGCAATCAGCTTGGGTTGTATGGGTTGAGGTCGTTTACGGTTGCTCATAGAGGTAAAATTAGTCCAGAATCAGGTTTTCTGAATCATTGTGATGCAACTTTTGCACAATCGTTCCGTTTTTCACCACCACAAGGCTTGGGTTGGCGCGTTCGATCGTTTTAAGTGTGGTCGCATCGCAAAAATAAAAATCAACGGTTGTCTTGTATTGGGCTTTTACTTTTTCTATCTCTTCCGGTACCGACGCCGTCATGGCTGCCACCTTGTAACCGGCTGCTTTGGCTTTTTGATGGATGGCTTCCAGTTTGGCCAGTCCGTCGGCATCAGCTTTTTTAAGATCGTACATCACCAGCATCAGCAGGCGTGGCTCCTTTAAAAGTTCGGGCGCAAAGTCGTTTGCGTCTTTTTCCATCGTAAAATCGTGGATTGGCGGGATGTAACCTTCCGAAATCACCTTGTCTTTACGGTCCACAAACACCGCATCGGGCGGCAGATTGCCCAGTTCTTC
>CAZIBV010000075.1:10327-11970 GCA_964537345.1 uncultured Flavobacterium sp.
TGGTTGACAAACAAAATCAGGATAAATACCAACAGGACAACGTCTTTGGTGAACGATTCCCAAGGCGTGAGTTTGATTGCATCGCCAAAACATCCGCAATCCGTCACCTTGTTGAAATACGCTGAATAAAACGTCAGGAACGTAAAGAACACAATCATCAAAAGCAGGCTCCACACCGTAAATTTTGGTTTGTAGCCCACCAACAGCATCAGTCCCAGGACCACTTCAAAAATCACCACAAACAATGCAATGGCCAGCGCCAAGGGTTGCAAAAACGGCATGTTGAGGACCTGTTCGCTAAAGTATTCGTCCAGTTTAAAGGAAAATCCTACGGGATCGTTGAGTTTGATCAACCCTGAAATGATAAACAGCACCCCGACGAATACGCGGGAAAATTGTGTAAGAAAATGCTTCATGATTGAAATTTGTCCATTAAAATGAGTGCAAATACGGCATAATTGATCATGTCCTGATAGTTGGCATCAATGCCTTCAGACACCAACGTTTTACCTTTGTTGTCCTCGATTTGCTTGACGCGCAACAGTTTCTGCAGAATCAAATCAGTCAGTGAACTCACGCGCATGTCCCGCCAGGCCTCGCCGTAATCGTGGTTTTTGGCCAGCATCAGTTGTTTGGTCAGGTTGATTTTTTCATCGTATAACACCAAAGCCTGACTGGGGTCAAGATCCGGCTGATCGGCCACGCCAAGTTGCAACTGGATGAGTCCGATGATGGAATAATTGATGATGCCGATAAACTCACCGGTTTCGTCCTCGTCAATTTTACGCGTCTGATTTTCCTGCAGGCTGCGGATGCGCTGTGCCTTGATGAAAATCTGATCGGTAACCGACGGCAAACGCATGATACGCCAGGCGCAACCGTAGTCTTTGAGTTTGTTGGCAAAAAGGTTGCGGCACGTAGCCACAATGGCGTCGTATTGGCGCGAAGTTTCCTCCATTCGCTATCTTTGTCTCGATTAATTATTAGGGCGAACTTCGCCAAGCCCAAAAATAGAAAATAAATCTGTTTATGACTAACGGCAGTTCGCTTTTTCACAATGCCCTCAGTATCAGTTGCCGAGGTAGGCTGGTCAATCTTTTGGCGCCCAAAGTTATGGGCATCATCAACCTTACGCCCGACTCGTTTTACGGAGCGAGCAGGACGCCTGTTTCGTTTGTGGTTGACAAAGCCGGTGACATGCTTTTGCAAGGTGCAGCTTTTTTGGATTTGGGCGGATATTCCTCGCGTTCGGGCGCAACCGATATCAGCGTACAGCAAGAAACTGACCGCGTGGTTCCAGCCATCGAGGCCGTGATGAAAGCCTTTCCCGACGCGATTATTTCAGTCGATACGTTTCGCGCCGAAGTTGCCGAGGCTTCAATTGTTGCCGGTGCGTCGATTGTCAACGATATTTCGGCCGGACATCTGGATAATGAAATGCTCAAAGTGGTTGGCCGGCATCAGGCGCCGTATGTCATGATGCACATGCGCGGCACGCCCCAAAACATGCAGCAATTTACCTATTACGACAATCTTGAGCGCGAGGTGCTGGGATATTTTTCCGAGCGCATCGCCGTGGCACGGGCAGCGGGCATCAACGATATTATCCTGGATCCGGGATTTGGATTTTCCAAAACGGTGGA
>CAZIBV010000076.1:0-6408 GCA_964537345.1 uncultured Flavobacterium sp.
GCTAATCATTTTTAGTTACAAAATGGAGCCCTGCCAACGCGGGGCTCTTTTTTTTAGGAAAACTTGCAAAAACCATTGGTTTTCAATCAATAGTTGTATCTTCATTTCATAAAATCCCTTGGATATGAAAAAAATTACCTTGCTTTTATTACTGTTTGTGGCAACTCTTTCAGCACAGCCAGGGCTTATTGATGCTACATTCTCTACAGGTCTTGGGCCAAACAGCGCGGTGGTCACATCGGTTACACAGCCTGACGGAAAAATCGTCATCGGCGGTGCCTTTTCCACTTACAACGGTGTCGCTTGCAGCCGGATTGCGCGATTGAACCCCGACGGGAGTTTAGATTACGGATTTAACCCCGTCAGCGGACTTCCAAGTGGCGAAGAAATTTACACTATGGCGCTTCAGCCTGACGGCAAAATCATCATTGGCGGATTTTTTTCGGCCTACGATGGCGTCTCCCGTAACCACATTGCGCGGATCAATCCCGATGGAACGTTGGACACGTCTTTTTCGCCGGGAACCGGAGCCAACAACTACATTGCCTCGGTTGCACTTCAGTCAGACGGGAAGATTATTGCCGGAGGATTTTTTACCTCCTTTGACGGCTCGTCCCGCAACCGCATTGTCAGGCTTAATCCCGACGGATCGATTGACAACACCTTTGCCATGGGTTCGGGTACCAACGAATATGTCTATACAATCAGCGTGCTTCAGGACGACAAAATATATGTCGGTGGCGGATTCACGACATACAACGGCGTCAATGTCGGTCATTTTACCCGCCTGAATCCCGACGGAACCCGCGATACCAGTTTTGCCGCGGGAACGCCCGGAAACAATTCGGTATTGACCCATGCGGTGCAGCCCGATGGCAAGATTGTCATTGGCGGATATTTCACAACCTACGTGGGCAATTCCCGTCCGCGGATTGCGCGCCTTAACGTCAACGGTTCACTCGATCTTACTTTTTCAGTGGGCACCGGGCTTAACAACTATCCCTTGACGATGGTAGCCCAGCCAAACGGCAAGATTCTCGTTGGCGGGGCTTTTACGACGTATAACGGCGCGACCGTAAATCGATTGGTACGCCTTAATGCCGATGGTAGCCGGGACACCGGATTTGTCACGGGAACCAGTCTTTCCGATATCGCCTATTGGTCGGCGTTCCAGCCTGATGGCAAACTGCTGATTGGTTCGGCGGCTACAACCTATAACGGCAATTCGTCGTATCCCTATCTGGTTCGTTTAAACGGATACGATCCTAATAGTCTGGATGCACCGATGTTGTCCGGCGACATTTTTTGTCAGGGCGAGTCCATTTCAATCGATTACACGGCCGACGGATACTATGCTGTCGGGAATCAGTTTACCGCGCAACTATCTGATGCATCCGGAAGTTTTGCTTCTCCCACCAACATCGGAACCGTTACGGCTACCGATAGTGGATCGATCCAAGCCGTCATTCCCGCCCTAACCACGCCTGGGTCCGGTTACAGGATTCGCGTGATTTCAAGCAATTTGGCTACAACAGGAGCTGATAACGGACAGGATTTGACCATCAACCAAGCGCAGACTTTTTACGCTGATGCCGACGATGATGGTTTTGGCGATGCATCAGTCACGGCACTCGGATGCCAGGCGCCCGACGGCTACGTTGACAACAGCGACGACTGCAATGATCAGGATCCCGACATCAATCCAAATGCCGCCGAAATCCCCGGAAACGGCATCGACGAAAATTGCAACGACCAAATCGATGAAGGGTTTTTCTCTCAACTTTTACCCTTACAATGCGGAGCAACGCTGACAACCATCGGCACAACACTTGGAGCGGTCTCCGTGGCGGGCGCAACCGGCTATCGGTTCGAAGTTACCAATCTAACCAATAATGCCACGCAAACACTGGATAGGGTAGGTCCGAATTTCGTGATTACCCAACTACCCGTATACGATTACGGCACAACTTACTCCGTCCGCGTGCAGGTGCAAATGAATAATGTGTGGACCGGATATTACGGTGTGGCCTGTCTTATCTCGACGCCCGATGTCGCAGGATCAGGTGGCGCGGCGCAAGTTACTGCATCGCAATGTGGCACTACGTTAAACTCCGTAAGTACCCTGATTGCCACGACAAGCCTGCCGGGCATAAGTGTTTACCGTTTTCGCGTGACCGACCTCACTGATCTGGACGGCCCGAATCAGGTTCAGGTTATCGATCGCGGCCTGCATTGGTTTAGCCTGCCGATGCTTGCCCGTTACAATTATTCCACCGATTATCAGATTGAAGTGGCGGTTAAGACGGCTAACGGAACCTTTACTGATTTTGGTCAACCGTGTGTAGTGTCAACCCCTGACGTTGCCGACATCGCACTGTGTGGGGCTCAAATCCCTTCGCTTTCAACAATTGTTTCAACGGCAAGTCTTTTGGGAGTTACCGCATATCGGTTTGAAGTGACCAATGTGCAGACCATGCAATCTGAAGTCATAAACCGACCTGTCAATTGGTTTAGGCTCAACATGCTTTCCAGTGTCGATCCCTCAACCTCATACAACGTCAGGGTTGCCGTCGAGACTAAGGGACAATTTTCGCCTTATTCACAAGGTTGCCTGATCACTTCGCCGGCTGCCGCGCGTGGTGAAAGTCGCGATGTAGTGGATCAGTTCCAGGCCGTCGCGTTTCCTAATCCATTTTCACAGTCCGTCAGCATTTCCTTGTCAGATGTGAGCCAGGTTGATCTTTTGGCTTATGACATGACGGGCCGATTGATCGAAAACAAAACAATAGATGTGGTTGACGGAAATGTTTCGTGGGGTGATGAAGTTCCTTCGGGAGTTTACCAAATCATACTGCGTTCCGGTTCTGAAACCAAGGTGCTGAGGGTGATCAAGCGCTGATAAAAACAAAAAAACCTCCCGGATTCGAGAGGTTTTTTTTATCTGATTTTATTAATATTAAGCCTTGGCCTGTTGGTTGCGGCGGTACACATAAAAAGCAAAAGCTAAACCTGTAATGGCCAATAGCATCAACTTTCCGTTAATTGGAGCCTGTGGCGCATCATCGTCCTGAAGATTTCCCTCGTCGCTTTCATCTCCCACCTGCGCGAACAAGCGGAAATCAGACAACAGCACAAAAGCCAGTAAATAAAACGAAAGTAATTTATGTTTCATGGTCAAGTGTTTCGTCTGCAAATATATAAATATTACAATTTGGTTATCAAACAATAGTGCAGAATTATGCAAAAGTCAATTTTATGGCTAATCAATCAAATTCAGAGGTGAAAAACAGTTTGACCGATGGGTATTTGCTTTGCGTCATCTGAATTGTAAAATCTGAATCGGCCAAAAATACCAACTGACCATACTTGTCGTGCGCCAAAAACTTTTGTTTGATTCGCTTAAACTCTTTGAATTCCTCATTTTTGGGATCATCGGGTTTTACCCAACAAGCCTTGTGGACCGGGAAATTCTCATAAGTACACTTGGCGCCGTATTCATGTTCAAGCCTGTATTGAATCACCTCATATTGCAGCGCGCCCACCGTTCCGATGATTTTCCGGTTGTTCATCTCGAGCGTAAATAGCTGTGCAACGCCTTCATCCATCAACTGGTCGATGCCTTTTTCCAGCTGCTTGGCTTTCATCGGATCGGCGTTGTTGATGTAGCGGAAGTGTTCGGGCGAAAAGCTCGGGATGCCTTTAAAACTGAGGTTTTCACCCTCCGTCAAGGTGTCGCCAATCTTGAAATTGCCTGTGTCGTGAAGTCCGACAATGTCACCCGGATAGGAAATGTCCACAATTTCTTTCTTTTCGGCAAAGAAAGCATTGGGACTTGAAAACTTAAGTGATTTTCCCTGACGGACGTGCAGATACGGTTTGTTGCGTTCAAACGTTCCCGATACGATTTTGACAAATGCCAGGCGGTCGCGGTGTTTCGGGTCCATGTTGGCGTGAATCTTAAAGACAAAACCCGTCATTTTGGGTTCGTCAGGATTGACAGTTCGCACATCCGAATCCTTTGGACGCGGCGATGGAGCAATCTCAATAAAACAATCCAGCAATTCCCGGACGCCAAAGTTGTTGAGCGCCGATCCAAAAAACACCGGCTGCAATTGCCCGGCAAGATATTCCTCTTGGTCAAACGGCGGATAAACTTCACCTATCAACTCCAGTTCCTCGCGTAGTTTCCCAGCTGGCTTTTCGCCGATGATGGTGTCGAGTTCCGGATTGCTGACATCGTCAAAAGCAATGGTTTCCTCAATGTTTTTTCGGCTGTCCCCGCTAAAGAGGTTGATGTTCTTTTCCCAAAGATTGTAAATGCCCTGAAAATCGTAGCCCATCCCGATGGGAAAACTAAGCGGTGTCACACGGAGTCCCAGTTTCTGCTCCACTTCATCCATCAGGTCAAAAGCGTCCTTGCCCTCGCGGTCGAGTTTGTTGATAAAGACAATCATGGGAATGTTTCGCATCCGGCAAACCGATACAAGTTTCTCCGTCTGTTCCTCGACGCCTTTTGCCACGTCGATCACTACAATTACACTGTCGACGGCTGTCAACGTCCTAAAGGTATCCTCGGCAAAATCCTTGTGGCCGGGCGTATCCAGAATGTTGATTTTTTTATCCTTGTATAAAAACGCAAGAACCGACGTCGATACCGAGATTCCGCGTTGGCGCTCGATTTCCATAAAGTCGGAGGTGGCTCCCTTTTTAATCTTGTTGCTCTTTACCGCGCCGGCTTCCTGGATGGCGCCGCCAAAAAGCAGAAGCTTTTCCGTAAGGGTGGTTTTTCCGGCGTCGGGGTGCGAGATGATGCCAAAGGTGCGTCGTCTGCGAATTTCGTCTGTAAAACTCATAGCGTGAAAATGGTGCGCAAAGGTAGTTATTGCAATCAGGAATTTTAAATTTGAGTGCCGATTTGTTCGCAATCCTGATTTTTGCCATCAATTGTTTGCGTTTGTAACTGATGCTTTTGTACTATCGTGTGACCGACGTGAAATAAGTTGCTCAATTTGGCGTTTCTCCCTTGATTTCCGCGCTTTGGCGGGCAAAAATCCGGCTAATAATTTTTTGTTAATAGAAATCGGCATAGTTGCAAAATGCCCCTGAATTGTTACTTTTGCTGATTGTTGAAACAAATCCCTATACGACACAAATGACAGTGAAACAGTGGTTGCCTGCGCTGATCCTGATTGGATCGGTGGCCTTTGGCCAAAGCAGTAAGAAAGAAGTTCTTTTTACGGTTGACGGAAAACCCTATTACACCGACGAGTTTTCCAGGGTTTACAAAAAGAATCTCGATCTGGTAAAAGATGAATCGCAAAAAGACCTCGATCAGTACCTCGAGTTGTTCATCGGATACAAACTCAAAATCAACAAGGCGCACAAACTTGGCCTTCAAAACGGGACGCAATACCAAAATGAGCTGCGTTCCTATCGCAACCAACTCGCCAAAAATTACCTGACAGATTCCCGCGTGACCAATGAACTGGTTCAGGAGGGTTACAACCGTTCGCTCAAGGAAATCAACGCTTCGCATATTTTGCTGATGCTCGACGAGAACGCTTCACCAGCCGATACGTTGCGCGTCTACAACCAGGCCCTTGACATCCGCAAACGCATTGTAAACGGAGAGGATTTTGCCAAGCTCGCCTCAGAGTTGTCACAAGATCCGTCGGCCAAGGAAAATGGCGGAAACCTGGGCTGGTTCTCGGCTTTTAGAATGGTTTATCCGTTTGAAACCGCGGCTTACAAAACCGCGAAAGGTCAGGTTTCGGCTCCCGTTCGCACCAGATTCGGCTATCACCTTGTAAAAGTAAACGATGTTCGCGACAACCGCGGCGAGGTCAACGTGGCGCATATCATGATCCTCAAACCGGCCGGTGCCGATCAGGAAGCCCGTGACAAGGCGCGCAATACCATTCAAGATATTTACAAAAAACTACAGCAGGGCGAGAATTTTGCCGAGTTGGCCAAGCAGTTTTCGGAAGATAAATCATCGTCGGCAAAAGGCGGAAATCTTAACCGTTTCGGGTCAGGCCAGTTGAGCAGCGAGAAGTTTGAGGATGTAGCTTTCGGCTTGAAAAACCCGGGTGATATCTCGGAGCCGTTTGAAAGTGACTTTGGATGGCATATCGTCAAGTTGCACGCAAAGTATCCGGTAAAAACGTTTGACGAAGTAAAGCCTGAGCTCGAAGCCAAGGTTGGCAAGGATGAACGTTCGCGTCTGGCGACCGAGTCGATGAACGAAAAATTGCGCAAGCAGTTCCCGGTCAAGCGTGAATCAAAAATGTATTCGGCAGCCGTTAAAGCCATTACCGACAAATGGTATGAAGGAACCTGGATGGCTCCTGAAAACCTCAAGCCGTTTGAAGGGAAATTGTTTGCCATCAACGATAAAGACATTTCCGG
>CAZIBV010000076.1:6508-9059 GCA_964537345.1 uncultured Flavobacterium sp.
TGCTCAAGCAGGGCAAATCGGCCGACGAGATAAAAAAAGCCATCAACACCGGCGATTTGGTGAACATCATGACCAACTCGGGCGTGTTTGAAGAAGGAAGCGAAGTATTGCCCAAGAATGTTCCATTTAAGGAAGGCCTGATGGACGTGATGAAACAGGGTGAATATTACTTTGTTGTCAAAGTGAACAAAACTTTACCGGCCGGGCCCAAGACATTGGACGAAGCCCGCGGACGGGTCATCAACGATTATCAGCAATCACTGGAGGAGAATTGGGTAAAGGAACTTCGCAAGGAGTTTCAGGTTACTATTGACCGCGCCGTATTTGAAAGAGTCAAAGCGCAATTGCGTTCGTGATGCGAGCAGCGGCCTTGATCTTTCTGGCAATGCTGACGGGTTCGTGCGGTTGGTTTAAAACTGAAAATGAACCTGAGGCCGTGGCCCGCGTGGGCGACAGCTATCTCTACGAGTCAGACATTGAACAGTGGATTGAGCCCGGATTGCCCAAAGCCGACAGCCTCGCGCTGGTAAGGAGCAACATTGACCGCTGGGCAACGCAAAAACTGTTGATGACTGCCGCCGAAGTCAATCTCGGAAAGGCCCGAAAGGCTGAACTCGACAACCTGATCCGCCAGTACAAAACGGATCTTTACACCCAGGCATATCTGGATGAGGTAGTCAAAACGTCGGTTGATACGGTAGTGACCGAGGAGGAACTGAAGAAGTTTTACGACGCCAACCGGACAAATTTCCGGACAACGGGAAAGCTGGTTCGGTTGCGATACGTACATTTGCCGGCCGATCATCCGGGATTTTCGGCCATACGTTCAAAGTTTTTTGATTTCAGGAAAAGCGACCGCAGCTTTTGGGACGCGCGCACCATGCACTTTAAGAGTTATGCATTCAATGACTCGGTTTGGGTAAATGTGGGCGAACTCTACAAGCGGCTTCCGTTTTTGAATCCCGATAACCGCGATCAATACCTGGTTTCAGGAAAGGCGGCCGAGGTAAAAGATTCATTGGATGTCTACCTTGTAAAAGTGGTGGGCGTGATTGAAAAAGATCAGATTGGGCCGTATCAGTATCTTAAGCCGACACTGCGCGACGTAATCCTCAACCAACGCAAGCTGGCCCTGATCAAAACATTGGAAAAAGATATTACACAAGATGCAATTAAAGACAAAAAATATGAGATTTATCGCTAAGGTTACCTTTCTGTTGATGCTGCCCTTTGTTGGGTTTGCCCAGGAAATCATTCCCGACAGCACATCGGTAACCGCGCCTACAAAAGCCTTTGGAAGCCAGCGCCAAAAAATTGACGGAATCGCTGCCACGGTGGGCGATTATATTTTGCTGGATTCAGATGTCGACAAGGCGTTTTTGGAGATTACCAGCCAGGGACAATCAGTGGCCGACATTACCCGTTGCCAGATGCTTGGCAAGCTGATGGAAGACAGGCTTTACGCACACCAGGCTACGCAAGACAGTATCATTGTCAGCGAGGCAACCGTCAAGGACAAAATGGATCGGCAGATTGCCTACATGGTCGAGCAACTCGGGTCGATGGACAAAGTGGTCAAGTATTTCAAGAAAAGTTCAGAAGATGACTTCCGGACGGATTTGTTTGACATCATCAAAATGAACACACTTACCGAGCAGATGCAAAACAAAATCGTCGATGAGGTTGAAATCACCCCCGAGGAAGTCCGCTCATTCTTTAACCGAATTCCCAAAGATGAACTCCCGATGTTTGGCGCGGAAATGGAAGTCGCTCAAATTGTCATCAAACCGCGCGTAACCCAGGAGGAAAAACAAAAAACCATCGATCGCCTTAAACAGTTCAAGGCCGAGGTGATGGAAGGATCGAGCTTTTTTACAAAGGCCGTTCTCTACTCGCAGGATCCCGGCTCGAAATCCAACGGCGGTTATTACAAGATGAACCGGAAGACGCCGTTTGTCAAGGAATTCAAGGATGTGGCCTTTAGCTTGGCCGAGGGCGAAATTTCCGATCCGTTTGAAACCCAGTTTGGCTATCACATCATCCTGGTCGAAAAAATCCGCGGTCAGGAAGTGGAACTCCGTCATATCCTGCTTTCGCCAAAAGTAACCGACGATGCCTTGCAGGAAGCACGCGATCGCGCCGTAAACATCCGCAACAAAATCATCAACGGTGAAATCAGTTTTGCCGATGCGGCCCGTTCAGAATCTGACGAAAAAGAAACCAAGGCCAATGGCGGACAACTCATCAATCCGCAAACGCAGGATACCAAGTTCGAACTGACCAAAATGGACCCGACGCTATACAACGACGTGGCCAACCTGCCGGAAAACGAGGTGTCGCAGCCAATTGTTTCACAGGACGAAACCGGTCGTAAAATGTATAAACTTATGATGGTGACCAACCGCCATGAGGAGCACGTAGCTGACTATTCCAAGGATTACATCAAAATCAAGAATCTGGCGCTCAAGGAAAAGCAAATCAAACGAATTGCCCAGTGGTCGGAGGAGAAAATCAAGGATACCTACGTAAAAGTCAATGGCGAATACCGCAA
>CAZIBV010000076.1:9159-11903 GCA_964537345.1 uncultured Flavobacterium sp.
GCTCAGGCGCTGGGTCTGGACTTTAAGCGGATTCAGTTTACGCCTGATTTGATGCCGTCGGACATTCTGGGAAGCGAAATCCTGGATGAGAACCGTCAGTTTAAGTTTGTCAAAGGTCCGCTGTTCGCCAATATAATCCTGGCCGATGAGATCAACCGTACGCCACCCAAGACGCAGGCCGCCCTTTTGGAAGCCATGCAGGAGCGCGCCGTGACCATTGCCGGTAAAAACTACAAACTGGATTTGCCGTATTTTGTACTGGCGACGCAAAACCCGATCGAGCAGGAGGGAACCTATCCGCTTCCCGAGGCGCAGCTTGACCGCTTTATGTTTGCCATCAAACTGGATTATCCGTCCTTTGACGAGGAAGTTCAGGTTGTCAAAACCACCACGACTGATTCAACCCAGAAAATCAACCCGCTTTTCACAGCTCAGGAAATCATTGACTTCCAGCATCTGATCCGCCGCATTCCCGTGGCCGACAACGTGATTGAGTACGCCGTGACGCTGGTTAGCAAAACCCGACCTAACAACAGCCTGGCTACTGATTACGTCAAAAATTACCTGGATTGGGGAGCCGGCCCGCGTGCATCGCAAAACCTGATTTTGGCGGCCAAGGCACACGCGGCCTTTAACGGCAAGTTCTCGCCCGATATCGAGGATGTTCAGGCCGTTGCCACAGGAGTGCTGCGCCATCGCATCATCAAGAATTACAAAGCCGACGCCGAGAACATCACCGAGGAGACCATCATCCGCACCTTGCTATAAGTCTTTCCGCGCGTTTAAAATAGCGTCGAGCTCGCTATCGTAGAAAAACAGGAACATACTTCCCATCATGTCCTGAAGTTCCTGCGTGGTATTGTTCACTTCCAACACCATTTCATATTCGTGATCGGCGTACATCCAAATGCCTTGTCGTGAGGTAAACGGCTCTATTTTGGCGAGGCCGATGCGATTGCTGTGGTTGGTAACCTTGCTTTTAAAAACGGTTTTTCCCAGTGTTTTGTCAAATATGCTGATGGATTCGGCAAACGGATGCACGTGAATGGCCGCGGCGTGAAGTGATAGGCTGTCTTTTATCTGCAACTGCTCGTTAATCGAACTCCTGAAAACCCCGCGTCCCGGCTTGATTACCCAATGTCCGGACCGCATGTTTCCCTTGGCGTCGCTGTACGCGTGATTTTTGGTCTCGACCGGAATGCATTGGTCGGTTCCCGGATCGGTGGGTTCTTTGTAGGGATCGCGCTTGTCGTAAGGCAGCATGATAAAAGCCGTCCGCGCCATCAGCGGTTTGATTCCCGGCTGGTAGGAATAGTCAATCGCCACCTCGTGTTGAATCAGCACATTGGCCTTTTTGTCGTTGTGGTTGAGCGATTGGGTCGTCACGTAAAGCAGGTCATTGCCCTTCATCGGAACGCCATAACCATCGGGAAATTTAAAGTCTTCCTGTCCGTGCGACAGCGACGTCATTCGCGGGTATTGGGTGCCGATACGGTTGTTCAGGCCAAATCCTGAAAAGTATCGCACGTCGTTAAAGTCAACATTGGTGTGGCAGATGTAATCGTTGGAAATTTCACGGTTGGTATTTGATTCCAGTGCCCGCACGTGAAATCCGGTCAGCCATAAAATCGTTGAATCTTGCGAAAGCTGAACGTAATTTGACGCTTTTGGGCCTTCCATCGATTTGTAAATCCCGTCAACCAAAAAATCGGGTGAACGCATGACATACGTTTGGCCTGACCCCGACACTTGCCAGTTGTTGGTCACCAAGCCGGTTTTGTGCAGAAATGTCGTCTTGACAATCGCCTTGTGACGCGTCGGCAGTTGCCAGTAAACAATCACTGCGGCTGTAAAACCCAGTCCGATTACGAGCGCGGCAATTTTGTATATCTTTGATTTTGACATGCGTAAACTTACAAAAATATGATGCACGCCAACCCGCGTATTTTTGGGCTCGACGCTATGCGGGCCGTGGCCATCTCGATGGTGGTCATCGGTCATCTGTCGTGGCTTTTTCCGGGTTTGCCCGCTGCTGTTGGAATGATTCTGTCTTTGCTGGCGTTTTTTGGCGTTGAAGTTTTCTTTGTTTTAAGCGGATTTCTGATCGGTCGCATCCTCATCAGTGAATTTACCCGCGAAGAATTTGGCTGGCCGCGCATGAGGAACTTTATCCGTCGCCGATGGCTGCGCACCCTTCCTGCGTATTTTTTGGTTTTGTTGCTCAATGTCGCCTTGGCATTTTGGGCCTCGCAGGATTTGCAGGGCTCTTGGCGCTATTTCTTTTTTGTTCAAAATCTGGCATGGCCGATGCCGCTGTTTTTTCCTGAATCCTGGAGCCTCTCGGTCGAGGAAGTCGCGTATATTTTGCTGCCGATGGCCTTGCTTTTCTTTGCGGGCGCCGTGTCAAAAAGGCTCAATCGGTTTGTGGCGATAGTTTCGCTGCTGATTTTTATTTCGATTGCAGCCAAGCTGATGTACCATTTTTCAGGCCCGTCCACGTCGATGCAACAGTGGAATCTTGCCCTCAAGGCGGTGGTGTTGTTCCGTCTTGACGCCATATTTATCGGGGTGATGGCAGCCTGGATCAGCCTTAAATATGAGAGCTTTTGGCGACGGATGCGCTATGGGTTTGCCGCCATCGGGTTGGCCGGTGTTGCTTTCTTTACGGCGGGAGTGGGCGCACTCGGATTGTTTATCGAGAGGGTTCCGATGTTTTGGGATGTCTTTTACCTTCCGGGATTGTC
>CAZIBV010000077.1:0-11718 GCA_964537345.1 uncultured Flavobacterium sp.
CTGCGATCACGAACTCAGGATTCGCTCCGCGCATCCTGACAGCGCTCCGCGCTGAAAGCCAAAATCCCAGCGGCAGCCCCGGAAAGTGAACTTTCCGGGCTGCCGCTGGGATTTTGGCTTATTCGTGATCGCAGCAGGATTCGAACCTGCGACCGCCTGCTTAGAAGGCAGGTGCTCTATCCAGCTGAGCTATGCGACCTAAAAGGTGCGCAAATATAAGCCGCTTGTGGAAATTGACAAGGTAAAGGAGGGAATTTTATTTTTTGGGGTAAAGTTTGGCGTTGAAGTTTTACCTTTAGATATGGAAGATATTTTAATGCAAATCCGGGATTTTGCCGATAAGGCGCATGGAGAACAAACCCGGAAATGCTCAGCGGAGCGTTATATTGTACATCCGGTGCGGGTCATGGAAACGCTTAGGGCTTACGATGCAACACGGACAATGCTGGCGGCGGCGCTATTGCACGACGTGTTGGAAGATACACCGGTATCGCCGGTGGAAATGTATACCTTTTTAAAGACTCTGCTTCCGGTGCACGAAGCCGAACTTACCTTAAAGCTGGTTACCGAACTCACCGATGTATTTGTCAAATCTTCGTATCCGCAATGGAACCGCAGGGTACGCAAGGAAAAGGAATTGGATCGCGTGGTAAGGATCAGTCCGGATGCCCAAACCGTGAAATACGCCGACATCCTGGACAACAGTACTGAAATTGTCGACCACAATCCAAACTTTGCCACGCGATACCTTTTTGAAAGCCGCGCCATCCTGCAAAAAGCCACCAAAGGCCATCCCGAGTTGCGCTTGCGGGCTTTGGCTCTGGTCGAGGAAGGCCTGGCGCGCATGAGAAGTTTTTGATATCGGGCAAAAAAATGGTAAATTCGCGGCAAAACAAACTACGATGAACAAACGAATAGCCATAGTTTCGGCGGTGAGAACCCCGATTGGAAGTTTCATGGGATCGCTGGCCGGAGTATCGGCACCACAGCTGGGTGCAACCGCCATCAAGGGAGCGCTGGACAAAATCAAACTGGATTACGCACGTGTTGACGAAGTCATCATGGGGCATGTGGTCCAAGCGGGCACCGGACAGGCTCCGGCGCGTCAGGCGTCAAAATTTGCAGGGCTTCCTGATTCAGTTATTGCCACTACCGTAAACAAAGTGTGTGCTTCCGGAATGAAAGCCGTGATGCAGGCAGCTCAGGCTATTCAATTGGGCGATGCCGAAATCGTCGTGGCCGGCGGGATGGAAAACATGAGCCAAATTCCACACTATGTACATATGCGCATGGGTACCAAGTTTGGCCCTGCCACCATGGTGGACGGCCTTCAGAAAGACGGCCTGACCGATGTTTACGACCAGACAGCCATGGGCGTTTGTGCCGATGCCTGCGCGGTTGAACATTCGATTTCACGCGAAGAGCAGGATAATTTTGCCATTACGTCATACCAGCGTTCGGCAGCTGCATGGGAAGCCGGAAAGTTCAACGATGAAGTGGTTCCCGTTTTGATCCCGCAGCGCAAGGGCGATCCTATAGTGTTTGCGAAAGACGAAGAATACACCAACGTAAAATTGGACAAGATCCCATCGCTTAATGCGGTGTTTACCAAAGACGGAACCGTTACGGCGGCCAACGCGTCGACCATCAATGACGGGGCGGCAGCGCTGGTTTTGATGAGCGAGGAAAAAGCCAGCGAACTTGGTCTTAAACCGCTTGCCTACATTGTCAGCTACGCCGATGCCGAGCAGGAACCGTCAAAATTTACCACAGCGCCGGCCAAGGCGTTGCCTAAAGCGCTGGCCAAAGCAGGACTTTCAGTTGGCGATGTGGACTATTTTGAGTTTAACGAAGCTTTCTCGGTTGTGGGATTGGCCAATGCCAAAATCCTTGGGCTGGACAGCAACAAGGTAAACGTTAACGGCGGTGCGGTTTCACTGGGTCACCCGCTGGGAGCTTCGGGCGCCAGAATTTTGGTGACGCTGATCAACGTGCTTAAACAGAACAACGGAAAAATTGGGGCGGCTGCCATTTGTAACGGCGGCGGCGGCGCATCGGCGGTAGTCATCGAGGTGGCGTAAATGCCCTAGCCCGGATAGCAGCGGAAATCCTTTTGTTGTGACCTTGTCGCGATTGCGGGAATGCCCGTAACAAAAGATTGCAGCGGATAGCCGGAAAAAGCTCCTGAAAAAACTCTTTAATAGCAACCGATTGTTTGGAATTTGTAATCTAGCCATTGTGCCGGTGCGGGCTGAAGCGTCCGACCGCAGCGAGATTGTGTCGCAACTGCTGTTTGGCGAGCACCTTGAAGTGCTTGAGCAAAACCGTCAGTGGACCAGGATTCGCGCGCATTATGACAACTATGAAGGCTGGATTGACACCAAGCAATTCCGAGCGGTTTCCGGCGATGATTTTGAGCGGCTTAACCAGTTGCCCATTGTGCTGAACGGCGATTTGATTGAATACGTCACGGCGGCCGACAATTCGCTGCTGCCGATTCCGCTTGGCGCGTCGCTGTCGTTTCTGGACACTGACATCAATACCGAGGGATTCCGTTTTGAAGGTCTTAAGGTGACGGGACAAAAGGAGAAAAGCCAGCTGATCCAGACGGCATTCATGTATCTGAACGCGCCTTACCTTTGGGGCGGGAAAACGCCTTTTGGGTTAGATTGTTCAGGATTTACGCAGATGGTGTACAAACTCAATGGCTACAAACTGCTGCGCGATGCCTCGCAACAGGCGACACAGGGCGAGGCACTGAGTTTTATTGAGGAAAGCGAACCGGGCGATCTGGCGTTTTTTGACAATGAGGAGGGCCGCATTATTCACGTGGGCATCATCATGGAGAACAATTACATTATTCACGCCAGCGGAAAGGTCAGGATTGACCGGCTGGATCATCTGGGGATTTACAATCCTGAGGCCAACCGGCACACACACCGACTGCGCGTCATTAAAAAATACATATAAAAAAAACCGGCCTTTTGAGCCGGTTTTTTGTTTCTTTCAATTATTGTCCCCTAAGGGCTTTGAGCGCCTTGACTTTGTCGTTCATCTCAAAGTAGCCGTAGATGCTGATGAGATTGGTGATGACGTCGTCGTTCTTGGGATCGATCTGGTGTGCTTTTTCCAGCGGAGCCAGTGCCTCGCGCAAAAGGTCGTCGCGCTTTTTCTTAAGGACATCGTACTTTTTGTTGTCGGCAGCACTTGTCCCCAACTTGTTCATTTGGTCTACCAGTTCCTTTTCGCCGGCCAGTTTAAGCGACGAAAGGTTGATGTAGGCGTTGACGTAGTCCGGCTTGACTGCAATGGCTTTGGTAAAATACGATTCGGCCTGGGCATTGTCGCCGGCCTGCATGGTTACAACGCCAAGGTTGTACAACATGTCGGCGTCGTTTGGATTCTTGGCCAAAACTTCAGAAATCGACTTTTTGTACGATTCCATGTCCTTAAGACGGTAGTACATGTCGGCTTCAGCCAGGATGATTCCCGTGTCGTCGGGATTTTCGCGCTTGGCTTCGGCCAGGGCTGACTTGGCGTCGTTGTCCTTGCCTTGCTCGATCAGGATCAGGGCGATGTTTTTGTAAATCTCACCGCGTTTTGACGGGATTTTCTCCTCGCGTGGCTTGGTGTGCGTCTTCATTGAGACGGCACGGTCGCGGTCGGCTTTTGAGGTAAAGGTTTCTTCCTTGTCGCTTGCCAGGCTGGTAGCCATGTAGGCAGTTCCCTCGCCGGTGTACTTGGCATCGCGGAGTTCGTAATAATACTTGAGGGCGTTGTCGTAGTCCTTTCCGCTGATGGCGTAATTGGCGGCGTAATACAGATTGTCCATGTTGGTTTTGTCCATCTGGTACAACGCATACAACACCTTTGACGACTCGGCATACTTGTTCTGGTTGCCCAGCGCTACGGCATACTGCAACACCAACGGACCGTAAAACTGCGTAGTTTCCTTGATATCTGCAGTGTAGATCTGTTTGCCTGTCTTTTTTTCATACTCCAATACCGGATACATCGCCGATGAAATGGTTTCGATGTTTTTGAGCGACATGTACTTTTGCATGATCTGCCCCATCTTTTGCGGGTTGGCTTTTACATCCGGAGCATTCACCTCGGCATCCATCTCCAGAAGCGGCAACATTCCTTTGTAAAAGTTGGTGTAAATACGGTCGCCTTCACTAAGTGACGGATTGGCATCGAGTGTGGCCACAGCTGCCTTGTATTCGGTCACGTCCTTGGCAGACACCGTTTCCTTGTCATAAATTTTCTTGAGGACTTTCATCTCGTCCTTTTGGGCAACCACTGCGGCCGAAACCATCAGTGCTGCTACTAATGCAAGACTTTTCTTCATATTATTCGTCGTTTTCATTTGTGGTTTCAGAAGCGTCGGTTGGCGACGTCATTCCGTTCTCTTCAATGTTTTCAGCGTCTTCAGCAATTTCATCTTCCTCGCGCAGCACTTTGGTTACGGCTGCAATCGAATCGCTTCCCTTGATGTTGATCAGGCGCACACCCTGCGTGGCACGGCCCATTACCCTGAGGTCAGACACGCGCATGCGGATGGTAAGACCCGACTTGTTGATGATCATCAGATCGTCGTCGTCGGTTACGTCGTTGATAGCAATCAGCTTGCCGGTTTTGTCGGTAATGTTGAGCGTCTTGACACCCTTTCCGCCGCGGTTGGTGATGCGGTAAACCGGTTCGCCGTCTTCTTCAAGCTTGGTGCGCTTGCCGTAGCCATTCTCGGTTACGACCAGGATTTGCGAATCGTTGACATCTTTTTCGTCGATGGATACCATGCCGATCACTTCGTCGGTTTCATCGGCCAGCGTCACTCCGCGTACACCTGATGCCGTACGGCCCATCGGACGGGTTTTGCTTTCTTCAAAACGAACAAGCTTGCCCGACTTGACGGCAATAAGCACCTGGCTGTTGCCCGTGGTGAGTTTTGCGCCGATGAGTTCGTCGTCTTCCTTGATGGTAATCGCGTTGATACCGTTTTGACGCGGACGCGAATACTGTTCAAGCGGCGTCTTTTTAACCTGGCCCTGCTTGGTGGCCATGATGACGAAATGGCTGTTGATGTACTCCTCGTCTTTAAGGTCCTGTGTGCAGATAAACGCTTTAACCTTGTCGTCCTGTTCAATGTTAATCAGGTTTTGGATGGCGCGGCCCTTGCTGGTCTTGGTGCCTTCCGGAACCTCGTAAACGCGCATCCAGAAACATTTCCCTTTTTGTGTAAAGAACAAGAGATACTGGTGATTGGTAGCCACAAAAAGGTGTTCCAGGAAGTCCTGGTCACGTGTACCGGCGCTCTTTTGTCCTACGCCACCGCGGTTTTGCGTCTTGTACTCCGTCAGCGGTGTGCGTTTGATGTATCCGGCGTGCGAAATGGTAATTACAACCTTCTCATCGGCAATCAAATCTTCAATGCTGACATCGCCACCGGCATATTCGATAGACGAGCGGCGGCCGTCGTCATATTTCTCCTTGATTTCAACGAGTTCCTTTTTGATAAGCTCCATGCGGAGTTCCTTGCTGGCCAGCAAAGCCTTGAGTTCCTCGATGAGTTTCATGATCTCCTCGTACTCGGCGCGAAGTTTGTCCTGCTCGAGTCCTGTCAGTTGGCGCAGGCGCATCTCGACAATGGCGCGGGCCTGAATCTCCGAAAGTGAAAAACGCTCGCTCAATCGGGCGCGGGCCTGGTCGCCATCGGCTGATCCGCGAATGATTTTGATCACCTCGTCAATATTGTCGGAGGCGATGATCAAACCTTCAAGGATGTGGGCACGCTCTTCGGCCTTGCGCAACTCAAACTGGGCGCGGCGGGTAACCACCTCGTGACGGTGCTCCACAAAATAATGGATCATGTCCTTGAGGTTGAGCAGTTGCGGTCGGCCGTTTACCAGCGCGATATTGTTGACGCTGAACGATGACTGGAGTTGGGTGTATTTGTAAAGTGTATTGAGGACCACATTGGGCACAGCATCGCGCTTAAGGATATAAACGATGCGCATTCCGGAACGGTCTGATTCGTCGCGGATGTTGGCAATGCCGTCAATCTTTTTTTCGTTTACCAGGTCGGCCGTTTTCTTGATCATCTCGGCCTTGTTCACCTGATACGGGATTTCCGTAACAATGATGGCTTCGCGCCCGTCGACTTCTTCAAAGTTTACCCTGGCGCGCAGCACGATACGTCCGCGGCCGGTTTTGAATGCCTCGCGAACGCCTTCATAACCGTAAATTACGCCACCCGTAGGAAAGTCAGGCGCCTTGACGTGTTCCATCAACTGGTCGATCTCAATGTCGTTGTCGTCAATGTAGGCCAGGATGCCGTCAACCACTTCGCCCAGGTTGTGCGGTGGCATATTGGTAGCCATACCCACGGCAATACCGGAAGCTCCGTTGATCAAAAGATTGGGAACCTTTGTAGGCATTACCTTGGGCTCCTCGAGCGTGTCGTCAAAGTTGAGCTGGAAATCAACCGTTTCCTTGTCAATGTCGGCCAGGATTTCTTCGGATATCTTTTTCATTCTGGCCTCGGTGTAACGCATGGCCGCAGGGCTGTCGCCGTCAATCGATCCAAAGTTACCCTGACCGTCAACCAAAAGGTAACGCAGGCTCCAATCCTGGGCCATACGCACCATGGTGTCGTAAACCGAGATGTCGCCGTGTGGGTGATACTTACCCAAAACCTCCCCGACAATACGGGCTGATTTCTTGTAGGCGCGGTTTGACAATACACCCAGTTCATACATTCCGAACAACACGCGGCGGTGCACCGGTTTGAGGCCGTCACGAACGTCCGGAAGCGCGCGCGACACGATAACCGACATCGAATAATCGATGTAGGCCGATTTCATTTCATCTTCAATATTGATGGGGATCAACTTTTCTCCGTCAGCCATAATTCACAATGAAGTTTTAAAAAATTTCGGTGGTTAAAAAAATCTCGCTAATATAGTGCTTTCAATGCTTTTTTGACCGTTCCGCAGGCGCGAATTTCCAGTAATTTATTAACAAAAGTGGCAGGTTTTGCGGTTGATAAATTACCAGGATGGCTGACACAATTAACAACTTTTTTTTGTCAATTAGCTGACAGGTAGTCAGGGGTACGGTTTTTGTCAATCGGCCGGAAAAAATTACCTTTTAATTACATCTATTATGGACGACAATTTTTCACCCAGGGTAAAAGATGTCATAACGTACAGTAAAGAAGAAGCGCTGCGCCTGGGCCATGATTTTATTGGTACCGAGCACCTGATGCTTGGAATCCTACGAGACGGAAATGGCAAGGCCATCAACATATTGAACAACCTCTCCATAGATCTTGATCATTTGAGGCGTAAAGTTGAAATCCTGAGTCCGGCCAATCCAAATGCCGACACAAGCAACGAAAAGAAAAATCTTCACCTGACACGCCAGGCCGAAAGAGCCCTTAAAACAACCTTTCTGGAGGCCAAGGTTTTCCAGAGCAATTCGATTAGTACCGCGCACTTGCTGCTCTGCATTTTGCGCAATGAAAACGATCCGACAACCAAACTGCTCAACAAGATGAAAATCGATTATGATGCGGCTAAAGAACAATATCTCAACATGAACCAAAGCGAAGAAGATTTCATCGAAAACCTGCCCCGCAACGAGTCATTCAACGACGATTCCGGACAAGATGACAGCCTCAAGGAAAGCAGTTTTAACAATCCGGGCGGCAAGACCAATAAAAAGTCAAAAACTCCGGTACTGGACAATTTTGGACGCGACCTGACCGAGATGGCCGAAGAAGGCAAACTCGATCCGGTGGTGGGCCGCGAAAAGGAGATTGAGCGCGTGTCGCAAATCCTGTCGCGACGCAAAAAGAACAACCCGCTGCTTATTGGTGAACCCGGCGTTGGGAAATCGGCCATTGCCGAGGGACTTGCGCTGCGGATTATCCAGAAAAAAGTATCGCGGATCCTGTTCAACAAACGCGTCGTAACGCTGGATCTGGCCAGTTTGGTAGCCGGAACCAAGTATCGGGGACAGTTTGAAGAGCGCATGAAGGCCGTGATGAACGAACTGGAAAAAAACGACGACATCATTTTGTTTATCGACGAGATCCACACCATTGTGGGAGCCGGTGGCGCCACAGGTTCACTGGACGCATCAAACATGTTCAAACCGGCCCTTGCGCGCGGTGAAATCCAATGCATCGGCGCGACCACGCTTGACGAATACCGTCAGTATATTGAAAAGGACGGAGCGCTCGAACGCCGTTTCCAGAAGGTGATCGTCGAGCCGACATCGGTGGAGGAAACCATCACCATTTTGAACAACATCAAAGGAAAATATGAAGATCACCACAATGTGATCTACACGCCCGAGGCTATTGAGGCCTGCGTTAAGCTGACCAACCGCTACATGAGCGACCGCTTTTTGCCGGACAAGGCCATTGATGCGCTGGACGAGGCAGGATCGCGCGTTCACATCACCAACATTGACGTCCCAAAACAAATTCTGGATTTGGAGCGCCAACTGGAAGAAGTGCGCGAGCTTAAAAACACGGTTGTGAAAAAGCAGAAATACGAAGAAGCCGCCAAACTCCGCGACGACGAAAAACGAATCGAGAAAGATTTGGCCCTGGCGCAGGAACAATGGGAAGAGGAAGCCAAGAGCAACCGCATTCAGGTGACTGAGGACAACGTAGCCGACGTGGTTTCGATGATGTCCGGAATTCCGGTAAACCGCGTGGCACAGACTGAAAGCAACAAGTTAGCCAAGCTACCTGAATTGATTGAAAATAAAGTGATTGGCCAAAATGAAGCTGTGATGAAAATTGCGCGTGCCATTCAGCGTAACCGAGCCGGATTGAAAGATCCCAACCGTCCGATCGGGTCGTTTATTTTCCTCGGACAGACAGGCGTTGGTAAGACACAGCTGGCCAAGGTTTTGGCGCGGGAACTTTTTGATTCCGAGGACGCCCTGATTCGCATCGACATGAGCGAATACATGGAAAAATTTGCCATTTCGCGACTGATTGGCGCGCCTCCGGGATATGTAGGATATGAAGAAGGCGGACAGTTGACGGAGAAAGTACGACGCAAACCGTATGCTGTTGTGCTGCTCGACGAGATTGAAAAGGCGCACCCGGATGTGTTCAACATGCTGCTCCAGGTTCTGGACGATGGCTTTTTGACCGACAGCCTGGGTCGCAAGATCGATTTCAAGAATACGATTATCATCATGACGTCAAACGTGGGCGCCCGCCAGCTCAAGGACTTTGGCCAAGGCGTCGGGTTCGGAACTGCGGCGCGTCAGGCAAGTGCCGACGAAAACGCCAAGAGCATCATTGAAAATGCCCTTAAAAAAGCATTCGCCCCGGAGTTCCTTAACCGTATTGATGACGTAATCGTCTTTAATGCGCTTGAAAAAGAACACATCGATCTTATCATTGAAATCGAACTCAAGAAACTCTACGCCCGCGTGGCCGAGTTGGGTTACAAACTGACGCTTTCAGACAAGGCCAAGGCGTTTATTGCCGATAAAGGCTTTGACAAACAGTTTGGTGCCCGTCCGCTAAAACGCGCAATTCAAAAGTATGTAGAAGATGCGTTGGCCGAGGAGATTATTATTTCCAAGATCAACGCAGGCGATGAGATCTATATGGATTTGGCCGATGATTCCGCACAGGAGTTGACGGTAACGGTCCAAAAGGCACAGGAGCCAACAAATTAAAAGATTCAGAAAACGAAAAAGGCAGGATAGATTCCTGCCTTTTTTTATGCTCCGGTGTCGGTCATGGGTTGGTCGTCGGCCGATGAACGGTTAGTAAACGACTCGTAATCCTTGATACCATGCGCCTGATGGTGCCTGCGTTGGTCTCGATGTTCCTCAGTGCGGTCACGTCCGGACACATCCTTGTTTGATTCTTCGATGACATTGTAGCCATCATTGTTGACTATCTGATCCTCTTGCGGATTTTGATGACGTCCATTTTCCTGATGTCGTGCATCGCGGTTGTTTGCTTCCATAGTTGTTTTTTCCTAAAGTTAGCCATAGAGACCGGCTCACAAAAGGTTTTTATCACAACGTTGGGAGTTAAAAACTGGTTACCGTGTGCGGGCTGTCGCCGTAGGAAGAGTGGTTGGAAAAGACGCGGTACTTTCGGTTTACATGATGGTCAACTGATTTCTTTTTGGCGCGTTTTGCCGAATCTTCCTGTGGCTGGGAGTTTTGCGCATTGGGCGGTTGGGGTTTAAATGTATTTTCCATAACCTTAAGTGTTTGGTTATCAAGTAAATTTACAAAATAAAAAAACCGCGTTTGGATTTGGCGTGTTAAAATTTTGCCTTTGGAAGTCCAAAAAAGTACTGCCTCATAAAGGATATCCGGGCCAGGAATGCATAGCTAACAAAAAACACAACAAGGCCGGCAGCGCCTGCTTGATAGTAAAGTAACTCGTCGGGGAGAAAAGTTCTCGCCCACAAAACAGGTAGCATGTGCCAAAGGTAAAGGGCCAGCGAGTGTACGCCGATCCATTCCAGGAACTTTTGGGAGCTCCTTCCCTGCTCTATCCAGTTTACGGTGGCGGCCAAAAGCGCCAGGTTGAACACAAAAAAGTTCACTCCTTGCACCCAAATGACTTCCCTTCCGAAAAGGGCAACGTGAACCGATAATCCTAAAATTGCAATCAGTTGATAAACAGCATATTTATGGGGGGGGGGTATGACGTAAAAGCATCCCAAGCGCAAAAAACGCATAGTATTGCGGCCTGGTCACGTTTAGGATGATACCGGTGTAGCCTGAAGCATCAGCCGTAGCGAGCACTGCCCAAATCAAAACTGACAACGTAAGTCCGGCCCCAAATATTTGCACAAAAGACATCCGCAACCGGAGTCCCATCCACGAAAGTGCTACCCAAAAACAGAAAGCCGGCACAAACCAAAGGTGATAGAACGGTTTTAAAAATGACCACACCAAGTCCGAAAGGGAAAACGGTTCCCGCAACATGAAATAGGCGATTACGGCGATAATCCACGGCAATACCAACCGAAGGCGATACCGTTTGACAACGTCTGACAACGAGGCTTGCGCAACGGCCGCCGATGGAAAAAGATAACCCGCAAGCCCAATGAAAAGCGGCATGTGGAAACCGTAAATCAGGTGGCGGGCAAAAGAATCGGCAAGGCTTCCCGGAATGAGATGTCCGGCAATGACCAAAAGAATGAGGATCCCTTTGACAACGTCAATCGCAGGATTTCGGGTGGGCAACGGGCGGTTCATTTTACGCTAAATCTGATTCGATTTGAAAGCTTCGCAAAAACGCAATGGTATTTTCAATGTCGTGATGCAGGATTCTATCGGTGTCGACCGCCGGAACATCCATGCGGTATGAGCGGACAAACGACTCCAGAAACTCACTTGTGCGGGCCGGACGGCGAAACTCCAGCGCTTGTGCAGCGTTCATGAGTTCGATGGCCAGGATGCGCTCGAGGTTGTCGACAATCTGCAAGGCCTTGGTAGCCGCGTTGGCGCCCATGCTGACGTGATCTTCCTGACCGTTACTCGATACGATGCTATCGACGCTGGCAGGCGTGGCCAGTTGCTTATTCTGGCTAACGATGCTCGCGGCGGTGTACTGCGGAATCATAAAACCTGAGTTCAGTCCGGGCGATTTGACCAGGAAAGGCGGAAGCCCGCGCAAACCGGCAATCAGTTGATAGGTTCGACGCTCTGAAATGC
>CAZIBV010000078.1:0-1817 GCA_964537345.1 uncultured Flavobacterium sp.
CCGTTTGTATAGCCATCGTTATCGGCATCAACGTAAAGATCGCCGGTTTGGAAGATCTGATCGTTGCTGTCATCGCAATCAGTATTGTTGGCAACATATCCTGCAGGAGCGAAACAGGCTGAAACTGATACACTGGCATCGCCATAAGTATCACCATCCGCATCAGCATACCAGGTAGATGGCGTACAAAGTGTCACGTTCAGGGTGTAATCCTCTGACTGACCAAATCCACCGCCTGTACAGGCATCCCATGATGAAGGAACCGATCCCGCGTAAAGCTTCTTGATACGCATACGGGTAGCGCCAGGCAAGGCGTTGGCAGGAACCGTAATGCTGGTAACAGCTTCTTTGGTGTCGATACCGGTAGACGAATTTACCGAGCCGCCATTGATTGACTCATTGGCGTCATTAAAGTCACCGTCCTGGTTCCAGTCGATAAAGACACGGAAGTAGCTTGTATAAGCTCCGGCCGTATTGCCTTTAAGCGTCATGGTGTAGGTATTCTCGGTGGTCACGTTGCCGCTCACCGCGATAAAATTCTCCAAACCGGGGGTAGCATCAACTATTTCGCTCGACGCATTGTCAATTCCCGCAAAGTTCACCAAAGTAATTGGCTCTACATCGGTTGAATACGTAACGTTAGTAGAACAGTATGGTGCAAACGGATCGGCCTCGGTTGTAAAGCTGAACTCGGCACAACCAGTCGCGTCTCCGCCAATGGCTGACGTTGGAACCACTCTCCAGTAATAAGTAGTGGAGTAAGCTGGAGCAGTAGCATTATAAGTAAATACCGATGCTCCGGTAGTAGTAACCAGCGTTGTTGTACCTGCAGTAGTTCCAAAATACACTTTGTATCCGGTTGGTGCCGGTCCGCTTGTTGGTGCAGTCCATGTAAGGGCAACTGTTCCGCGTGGTACGCTTACAGCAGCATTTGCAGGCGTGTTAAGTGTAGCACACTGCGTTGGATTTGGATTGATGGTAAGAACACCATTGTTGTAGGTAGTTCCATTCCAGAAGTTACCAAATGTACCATCGGTACCTCCGTAGCGGTAAGGACCACCGTTGAGGCGGAAACGCACTGCATAGTAGTAAGTACCAGCTGCAAGCGAAGTTCCGATGTTGGCTTGATACTCGTCATTGTTTCCAACTTGTGCGGCATTCCATGTTGCCACGGTCCATGCGTTTGAAGCCCAGGTGCTAGGATCAGTATTGGCTGAGCTGACACCAACCCAAGCCTGAATGCCTGAAGCCTGACCTGTTAATCCTGGCTCAACATCGGTAAGTCCACCTTCATAAACCTGTCCGTAAACAGTTGCTGATTCGCCGGCCAAAATGGTAGCCGAAGCAGGGAACTGAAGACCTACGTAGTCAGGAGTATCGGTTGGTGAAGCAACGATTGAAATGTCGTCAAGGGAAATATACCAAGGAGAAGAGTTGATCAACCCTCTGATTCCGACAAAATAAACACCTGAACTGGCTGGCGTAAATTGACCTTCAATACGTTGATAATTACCATTAACAAGTCCGGTAGATGCAACAATGGCATTGGTCATTGCAGCAGCAGTTTTATCGGTACCGTAGCTTACCGTAATCGATGCATTGGCGGCAGTAGCGCCATCCTGACGGGCGTAGCATGCAAAATCATACGAAACCCCTCCGGTCAACTGAACTGGAATAAACATCCAATCTTCATTGCTGTAGCGCAGGTATGCATTAAACGAACCTGTACGCGGTGTGCGGTTGTAATCGGTTGCCGAGTTGTTTGCTGTCCAAACCTGATCGCCGGTAACGCTAACTTGTGACAGACATCCGCCAAC
>CAZIBV010000078.1:1917-11683 GCA_964537345.1 uncultured Flavobacterium sp.
CTCCAAGAGCTGTTGGCTCCGGACAGGCAGGAAGATCTTCAAAAACAGGAATCAGCTTCCAAGATCCGTTAGGAATAGCCTGCATTGAAGTATTACAGCCTGCAACCCCTTCATAAGTGCGGAATAGACGCATCTCGAATGAGATAGTGCCCGTTGCACCGTTGGCAAAGGTAAGTGCGCGGCTATAGTTCATGGTTCCGGGCGAGCTACCTGTTCCTGAAGCAACAGTTGCTTCGCCCACTGAAAGCGTAGGAGAATAGATGTAGCTGCGTTGCTCTGACATATAGGCGTCATTTACACTTGAGGCAATAACACTGTACTGAGTTGTCAACGATGCAATACGCTTTCCTGCCGGAACGGTAATGCTTAACGTTGCCGGACAGCTGCTTGTTGATGTATTGGTGACGGTCGCAAGATGCTGCGAACCAATCTGACCTGAATTATAAGTCACGGAATTGTTAGGCGTAATAGATATAGGACCTACCCAGGTACTGAATCCGTTAGCCGCACAATCCTGACGGATGTAAACATCATAAACCTGATCGGTAGTCAATCCGCTGATGGTAGCAGTATTGGCTCCGGTAACTGTTTGAGTTGTACCTGAACCCACAGTGAATCCCGTTGGGCCGTACTGCAGTTCAAAATCGCCGGAACCAGTCCATGAAAAAGAACCGCTCTCCGGACCTACTGCGGTGCTGACAAAGTCATTTGGCGCCGGGCAACTAGGTGTGGGCGCAATTGAAAAATTGTCCATGTCCAGGTAATAATCACCTGAAACCCAGGTAGCCACAATCCTGAATATTACATTTTGTCCTGCGTAAGCGGCCAGGTTGTATGACTTAGTGCTAAAACTCTGGCCGTTGGCGGTGTGATTAGAACTGTTGACGGTTCCGAGCGTTGTAAAGTTTGTACCGCAATCGGTGCTAATCTGGACGGTAAAATTACCCCAATTCCCGGTTGGTGCCACTGTCGACCCTGGATAGGGACTTACCCAGTCAAGCACACGGTAATCAAACTTGAGTTCGTCATTTGAGCCGAGTACACCTACCGGACCGGAAGTAAACTGTCCTGACGTGGCACCTGTGCTATCGTATAAGTTTTTGTAGATGCCATTCCCGGTCACGCCATGGTTGGCTCCGATGGTCCAGCCTGTGGTATTCCATCCGGCCGGAGTTGAAGTTGTGGTAAAACCTTCAGTGTAGGGAACACCTGAAATCGCAAGGATAGTCTTGGTCGCTGTAGTGGTGTTGTTGGATGCATTTCCATCACCGGTCAAGGCAACCGTAGCTGAAAGGTTATGCGTCCCACCGGCCGTAAAAGCAGCCGAAGGAGACAAAACCACACTTGTGGTAGCCGCTGGAGCCAGAGTTCCGGAAGATACGGTTCCTGTAAGGGTTTGCGTTGACGCTCCCGTGATGTTCAGGGTTACCGTTGCCGGCGTAGTGGCAAAGTTAAGCGGTGACGACCCATCGTTGCGCAGCGTAACTGAAAGCGGCGCCGACGCTGTTGCGCAGTTTGAAGCCGGAATACCCGTAATGGCTGTAGCCGCAACATCTGTGGCAACCGGGAACTCCAGCTGCATTTGGCTTAAGTAGCTTGTACGAACACCCGTAAGCGTAATTGTAGCCGGGTCAGGATTCGTTGAATCACTTTGATAGTAAATAGCCCGGTTTGTAAACGTACTGGCCGTGATGCGGAAGGTATTCGAACTTGAGCCATAGCTCGCCGCATTCTCATCTACCGCAATTACCAGGTTATCCACGTTGTTATACGGGAACGGTGTCGACAGCGTAATCTCCATCCAGCCTCCAGTTGCGGGGGCTGTTACGGTACCTGAAAACACTTGCGTCATGGCACCCGCCAGAATCCAGTCAGTATTACTGGAAAAGGCAGTTTTCGTTGTGTGCCCCATGTAAATTGTCCAGTTGTTGGAAGTGGTGCCCAAGGACAGTCCTGTGCTATAGAACCGAATCTTTGCAATATTCCCAGTGGTATTGATTTCAGATTTCAATACAATCTGCTGAGAATAAGAGTACCCATAATTGTGGACAATCGGGAGTTTGTTTCCGGTATTCGTCCCAGTGCCGATAGTTATGGTCTGCGCCTGCATCTGCAAAACTGAGAAGAGTGCAAGCAACCAAAAATAGAGTTTGTTCATAAAAAAAAGTTTTTAGTTTAACCCGATTCAGACCCTATCGAGACGGTTCGATCTGTTCGAAATCGGACAACGAATTTACAAATCCTTAGTAGTACTTTTACGACAGGATAACAATGTTATTGATAATCAACCACTTTTTCGATGACGTGTTGACAAAAGCCGACGAACGACACTTCCCGAAAAAAGTTTCGTAATCCGATAGTCGTAAAATGATGGGTGTTTGGGCGTTTTTGCGTCGTTAGAAATGAAACCCGAACGATGCTTTTACCGCAACCTTTTGCGCATCAGGCATGTCCAGATAATTACCCCGCCAGGTAACGTCGACGCGGAAAAATTTAAAAATGTTGCCCACGCCAAAACCGTATTCGTAGTAAATATCCTCGGGCGCGTTGTATGGAAGGCCCGAAGCATTGATTTCGCGGTTTTCATCGGATATGGTTCCGTGTACCCCGCGAAAAACGACCACCTCACGAAGGTTAAGATTTCGCAACGCCGGGACATACGCAAACAACTTCCCGTTAAAGTGGTGCTCATACTGGAAAGTCACGTACTCATCGGCCAGGAACTCGTAAAAGTTAAGGTTGCTAAAGGTGTTCTCGATGGTAAAAAACGTCTGGTTGCCCGGAATGATGTTCATCAAGCCAAGCGGAACGGTTCCAAAGGTCTTGCCCGCCTCGACGATGATGTTGGTGCGACCAATAGGCCCTATGATAATCGGCTGCTTGTAGTAAAGTTGCAGTTTCTGGTAATCAAAATCGCCGTTAAAAAGTTGCTTGACGCCCGCGGCATAGTTCAAAAAGATACGCGGATACGGATTATCCATATAACTGCGTTCTACTCCATACCCAATCGATTGACGGTTGGGCGTCCACTCCAACTGGAAAGTTGTTTCGCCTTGACGGACATAACCCGATACCACGCCTGCCGGGTTTTCGGCAGATGGCAACTCCTTATAATAGTCAAGGCTAAAAGTTGTCGACGCCGACTCGAGCGTGCGATACGACAGTCCGGCCTGAAACGTAAAGTTGCGCCAGGGTTCGATCTCGATGGCAAAAGTTGAAAGGTTGATGTTGGTCAACTTGCCGTTGTTGCTGGTGGTGGCGATGCCAGACGAGGCAAAACTGCGGCCCAGAACGTCGTTGGTCGTGGTCAGGCTGGCGCCGATTTGCTCGATGTCGCGACGGTTGCCGCCGGATATGATGATGCGGTTTCGCGAATCGATCATCCATTTGCCCGACAATCCGTATTTGAATTTATCATCGCCAAAACCGTATGCCGTATAACCTTGCAGTCGCCATTTGTCGTTGGGACCAAAATAGGTTCGTCCGCCGGTCCTGATCCTGAAGCGTTCTACCTCATTATAGCCAAACGTCGAATAAATCGGTCCATAATCAAAATTGCCCCACTGAACATATCCGCTGCCCAAAATCGACACCACGTTGGTAAGCCGTTTGAACTTGTCGACGGTTTGCAGCGTGTCGAGCATTTTGTAGACGCCGCGCTCGTCCTTGTTGAGTTCCTCAAAACGGTTTTGCTCCCAAAATTCATCCGGCCTGGCGTAAACCGTCGGGTCGACAAAATTCACTTCTTCCTTGTAAAAATCGCGTGGCTTTTCCTGGTCGAAGACGTGATCGCGGTAAAGCGTTGTGCGTTTGCCGTAAATCCCGCGCGAAGATTCCTTTTTGTTCAGGGCAAAATCGCTCATCATATGGTCGCGCGTGAGCAAAAACACCGAATCGTTGAGCACCTCAAATTCCTGCTCGATATAAATATCCTTGACCCAGTTGATGTTGGCGCTTTTGGTAACGGCCAGGTTGATTTTCTTGATGGCAAAAGTCGTGTCGTTTACCCAAAAATCACCTTTAAAGGTAAGTTCGCTTTTTCGGCGCGGATAAAACACAATGTTGTAGCACCATTTGTTGTCGATGAACGCCGTGTCTTTAAGCACGTAATTATAAACGTCAATCCCGGTGGTCGATAGCGGACTGGTGAAACTTTTGTCAAAAAATGTCAGGTAGTTGTTGTAGATGTTGTAATCGGCATACAAATCCTTGATAAAGGCGATGACTTGTTGATTGTTGCTGAATCCGGAGTTTTTGTTGGCTTTTAAAATCTCCTTGACCTTGCCCATTTTGTTGTCGCCGTACACTTCTGACAGCGCTTCATTGATAAAGATCGGGAGGTAGGTTTTGCCCGTCACCTTTGATGTATCGACATGGTCAAAAATAAACTCCATCCCTTTAAACAGCTTGCTTTTCATAAACGCACTGTCGATGGTGTTCATGTCAAACTCCACCTTTTCATATTTGTCCATTTTATATTGGTCAAACATGTAAAGGCCGTTTTTGCGTTTGCGCGCCCAGATTTTTCTCAGGATGTCAAGCGCCGGATTGTCTTTTTTGGATGTTTTTCCGGAATACACCACAACCTCCTTGATCGAGGTAGATTCCTTGATGACTACTTTAAAATCATAATTGACGGCCTGCGGCAAAGTCACCTCGCGTTCGCCAAATCCCGGAAATGATACGACGATGACACGATAAGTTTGCGGCGATTCCAAATAAAATCGCCCGTCCTCGTTGCTGACAATTCCCTGGGTAGAACCTTTAAAGACAATGTTGGCGTAAGGAACCGGTTGCCCGGCGTCATCAACCACAATGCCACTCACCTTGGTCTGCGCTGCCACAAGCCCCGCAACCAGAGTAAATAAAAAGGCCAGAAAGAGTTTTAGCGTAGGCATATTTTGAGTGCCAAATATAGGAGATTTTATGTCGACTGAAGAATGGCGAACGTCATAAAGTTAATTGACGAATATTAACAGAAAATTCAAATCGCCGGGGCAGCTTCTCATCAACACTTCTTAAACCTAAAAACTCCCAGCAACTTCAATCACCTTGAAAATCTAATTGTTAATTCTTCATTGTCCATTATCAATTGTCAATTATCAATTGCCATGAACCCTGAACCTTGAACCTTGTACCTTTTTTTGAAGTACAAATTTCGTAACTGTCTGGATTCACATCCATTCAGACCCGCGATTATTCATGGCCTCAAAACTTAATTGTTAATTGTTCATTGTCAATTGTCAATTGCCCTGAAACTTGTACCCTGAGCCCTGAACCTTTAACATTTTAGGCAGATTTTCTTCAACACAACCAATCGAAAATTTTTGTAAGTTGTCCCTGAATGGGAAGGGGGCATGGGATTCATTCCCACAAAAAAAATCCGAAACCGCATTACAGTTTTTCTGCCGAAATTCTTAAAGTTTTAGAGGAGTTTACAGCGTACTGTTTACAGTTTACAGAAAATTCCGGTTGCCGGGTGTAATTAGGATAGATGAAATACAAATTCCTACCTGTCTGGATTCACATCCATTCAGATCCGCAATCAATCATTACTTCGAATCAAACTGTTCATTGTTAACTGTTCATTGTCAATTGTCAATTGTCAATTGCCCAGTACCCTGCACCTTGGACCCAAAAAAAGCCCTCCCGGGCTTTTTTTATCTGTACATTACTTTCTTAACGGCTTTGATCACGTCACCGGAATTGGGCAACCACTCTTTAAGAAGCGTCGGCGAATACGGCGCCGGCGTATCGGCTGTAGTGATGCGTTGGATGGGAGCGTCCAGATAATCAAAGGCGCGTTCCTGAACCATATAAGTAATTTCCGAGGCTACCGATGCAAACGGCCATGCCTCTTCCAACACGACCAAACGGTTGGTTTTCTTGACTGATTTGATGATCGCATCGTAATCCATAGGTCTTACGGTACGCAGGTCGATCACCTCAACCGAAATGCCTTCTTTTTCAAGCTCTTCAGCGGCGGCAAGCGCTTCCTTGATGATTTTTCCAAACGATACGATAGTCACGTCACTTCCTTCGCGCTTGATATCGGCAACGCCAAGCGGAATAAGGTATTCCTCTTCCGGCACTTCGCCCTTGTCACCATACATCTGTTCTGATTCCATGAAAATCACCGGATCGTTGTCGCGAATGGCTGATTTGAGCAATCCTTTTGCGTCATATGGCGTAGACGGAACCACAACCTTGAGGCCTGGTGTGTTGGCATACCAATTCTCAAAAGCCTGCGAGTGCGTGGCGGCAAGTTGTCCGGCTGAAGCTGTAGGACCGCGAAAAACCATCGGCATCGGGAATTGTCCAGCCGACATCTGGCGCATCTTGGCTGCGTTGTTGATGATTTGGTCGATACCAACAAGCGAGAAGTTAAACGTCATGAATTCAACGATCGGGCGGCAGCCGTTCATGGCCGATCCCACCGCGATTCCGGCAAAACCAAGTTCGGCGATTGGCGTATCGATAACCCGCTTTGGCCCAAACTCATCCAGCATTCCCTTTGAAGCCTTGTAAGCTCCGTTGTATTCGGCGACTTCCTCGCCCATAAGATAAACCGCCTCATCGCGGCGCATTTCTTCACTCATCGCCTCGGCAATCGCCTCGCGGAACTGGATTGTTCTCATATTTTAAAAGCGTTCTTTAAAATTCGAAATGCAAAAGTAATAAAAGGAGACGAAAGACTGAATACAAAAGAAAAAAGACTGTCAAAAACAACCTTTAAAGTAATGGGTTCAACACGTCATCATTTCCTTGTTATTGGGTTAATGAATCCGCGCATCATCATTTAGAATCAATCATTCCGGTTATCAATCGGATCGAAGCCACCGTTATAGGTAAAGTCGAGCGTATCGCCGTTAGACATTTCAACGTCAAAATTCAACTGAAAATTTGGCGCTGTACCGGAAACCGTGATAGTTCCGCCAACTGCTTGGTATACAAAATCACCGCCATCGCCCAAAATTCCATTGTTATTGGTATCAATGTAGACATCGCACGCATCAAAAAATGAAAAATTGGGCTCTTCAAAATCTATGTTTTCATCAAATGTATAAACGCCTTCCGTAAAAGTACTGCCGACTGCGGCGATTGAAACATCGATTGCAAACTTAGCACCGTCGGCCACTTCAAATCCAAAATAACTGCCCGGGCTGGCGTCAACGGTGATTGCCTTATCCGACATGACAAAGTTGTATTCCGCGTGGGAAGTACTGAAAAGATTGTAATTGTCAACTGCCTTAGCATCGTTGATGTCAAGATTCACACCAGCGAATCCACTGTTTTGTGGACTTTGGTTGTCGTCGTCACTGCATGCGACCATAACGCTGAGTAGTGCCAGCGTCAGAAGTTTAAAATTTTTCATTTTGTTTTGATTTGTTTCGGCAATGATAAACTAAATTTCAATACTGTTGAGGCATGTGAAAAAAGTTTCCGAGAATGGTAAATTTTATTATGCATGCATAGTACTTTTTACAGAATTATATCGTATTTTCGCCGGGAAAATTTCACTAAATCCAATATAAATGAAGATATTAGTTTGCATCAGCCATGTGCCTGATACTACTTCAAAAATCAATTTCACCAATGGCGACGCGCAGTTTGACACCAACGGCGTTCAGTTTGTGATTAACCCGAACGACGAATTTGGGCTTACGCGTGCCATTTGGTTCCAGGAACAACAAGGGGCCAACGTTACCGTAGTAAACGTAGGCGGACCGGACACCGAACCGACTTTGCGCAAAGCACTGGCTATTGGCGCCAACGAGGCCATCCGCGTAAATGCCAACCCGACCGACGGATTCTTTGTGGCCCAGCAACTGGCCAAAGTAATCCAGGATGGCGGATACGATCTTGTAATTGCCGGAAAAGAATCGCTGGATTACAACGGCGGAATGGTGCCTGGAATGATTGCGGCGCTTACCGGAGCAAACTTTGTAAACTCGTGCATCGGGATTACTGTTGATGGAACTTCAGCAAAAGTTGTACGTGAAATTGACGGCGGAAAAGAGACTGTTTCAACCAGCCTGCCACTGATCATTGGCGGACAAAAAGGCCTGGTAGAGGAAAAAGACCTGCGAATCCCAAACATGCGCGGGATCATGACGGCGCGTACCAAAGCCCTGACCGTACTCGAACCGGTTGCTGCCGACGCCCGTACACAGGCCGTCAAGTTTGAGAAACCGGCGCCAAAACAGGCGGTAAAGCTTTTCTCTGCCGACGATCTGGACGGATTGGTGAACGCCTTACACAACGAAGCAAAAGTTATCTAATTTAAGATTTCAGGATTTAGATTCAGAATTCAGCGCAATTCACAAATCTTAAATCTAAAATCTAAAATCTAAAATATTATGTCAGTACTTATATACGCAGAATCTGCAGAAGGAAAATTCAAGAAAGTGGCGCTCGAGCTGGCTTCCTATGCCAAGAAGATTGCCGATTCGATGGGGACAACAGTCACTGCCGTAACCATCAACGCTGGAAACAGCCAGGATTTGGCGGCTTATGGCGTGAGCAAGGTGCTCAAGGTGAACAATGACAAACTAAGTGCATTTTCAGCCAAGGCATACGCCGATGTGATCCGTCAGGCAGCCGAGAAAGAGGGCGCAAAGGTGGTGGTGCTTTCATCAACTACCGATAGCCTTTATTTGTCGCCGCTGGTGGCTGTGATGCTCAACGCCGGATACGCCTCGAACGTGGTGGCACTGCCGATGAGCACGTCACCGTTTCAGGTAAAGCGCAATGCCTTTTCAAACAAGGCGTTCAACATTACGCAAATTGATACCGATGTGAAGGTGATCGGACTGGCCAAAAACTCATTTGGGTTGGCTGAAAGCGCCGTATCATTATCAGAAGAAGATTTTAGCCCGGCGATTGGCGACAATGATTTTGGTGTTAAATCCGAGTCGGTTGACAAAACTTCCGGCAAGGTGACCATTGCTGATGCCGACGTTGTGGTATCGGCAGGCCGCGGACTTAAGGGCCCGGAAAACTGGGGAATGATCGAGGAATTGGCATCGGCATTTGGCGCAGCAACAGCCTGCTCAAAACCGGTATCCGACTTGGGTTGGAGACCGCATAGCGAACACGTGGGCCAAACCGGAAAACCAGTGGCTGCCAACCTTTACGTTGCAGTTGGGATTTCAGGCGCCATTCAGCACATTGCCGGTATCAACTCGTCAAAAGTGAAAGTGGTGATCAACTCTGATCCTGAAGCGCCGTTCTTTAAGGTTGCGGATTACGGCATTGTGGGTGATGCATTTGACATCGTCCCGAAACTCACCGAGAAAATCAAGGCGTTTAAAGCGCAGAATTCTTAATCAAGAGCCGTCCTAACCGACGGCTTTTTTTTGAAGTTCAAAAGACGAAAGGAAAATCTTCCCAGCTTCCCCTATCTACCCTGAACCCTGTACCCTATACCCTGAACCCAATTAACAATTAACACCCGAGGCGTAGCCGAACGGAGCGAAGCTAATTAGTTGGAGTAACGCAAGAAGATTTCCATTTAGAAGAACAAGTGAAAATTAGGAAAAAACTACCTTGTACCCTGAACCCTGAACCCTGTACCCTATACCCTGCACCCAATTAACAATTAACAGTTAACAATTAACAATTAGTTGGAGTAACGCAAGTAGATTTACTATTAGAAGAAGATGTGAATGTTATGAAAAACAACCCTGTACCCTGTACCCTGTACCCTGCACCCTGCACCCAATTAACAATTAACAGTTAACAATTAACACCCGAGGCGTAGCCG
>CAZIBV010000079.1:0-7303 GCA_964537345.1 uncultured Flavobacterium sp.
GGCGGAAGCCCGCGCAAACCGGCAATCAGTTGATAGGTTCGACGCTCTGAAATGCTGCCCAATTCGGCAATGGCGATACCCAAAAAGTCCAGGGCCAACGCCAGGGGTTGACCGTGAAAGTTTCCGCCGGAAAGAATCAAATCATCCTGAACAAACACATTGGGATTGTCGGTGACTGAATTGATTTCCGTTTTAAAAACCTTGCGGGCGTACTCGATCGCATCTTTTGACGCGCCGTGAACCTGCGGGATGCATCTAAATGAATACGGATCCTGAACGTGTTCTTTTGGTTGGTTGATGAGTTCGCTGCCATCAAGGAATTCCAGCACCCGCGCCGCTGTTACAACCTGTCCTTTGTGCGGACGGACGTAATGGATCAGCTCGTTGAACGGCTCCGGGCGCCCGTCAAACGCCTCCAGTGAAATGGTGGCGATTAAATCAGCCAGATAGGAATATTTTGACGCCTTGAGCAACACATAAACGCCATAAGCGCTCATAAACTGTGTTCCGTTTAACAGCGCCAGTCCTTCTTTTGATTGCAGTGTGATTGGTTCCCAACCCATGGCCGAGAGCATTTGCCTTCCGTGGACGCGTTTGCCGTTAAACCAAACCTCGCCCTCACCTATCAGCGGCAGCGATAAATGCGCCAAAGGAGCCAAATCGCCCGATGCGCCAAGTGATCCCTGGGTGTAGATGACCGGCAAGATGTCATGGTTGTAAAAATCGATCAGGCGCTGCACGGTTTCAAGCTGAACGCCCGAGTATCCGTAGCTGAGCGATTGGATTTTGAGCAAGAGCATGATTTTGACTACGGCGCGCGGCACTTCCGGCCCGGTACCGCATGCATGGGATTTTACCAGGTTGACCTGAAGCTGCGACAAATCGGCCGCCTCGACCTTAACGTTGCACAAAGAGCCAAATCCGGTGTTGATGCCGTAAATGGGCCTTTCATTGTTTTGCATTTTCTGATCGAGGTATTCGCGGCATTTGGCGATGTTAACCTTGGCTTCCTCAGATAATGCGATGGATTTATGTTGGGATAAAATGGTTTGTAAATCTTCCAGGCCAAAGAGATCGGCGCTGATGTAATGCGTATTGTCCATTTGTTTTGGTTTTTTCAAAATTCCGTAAATATACGGCTAAAACTGATGCGGCAATCCGCAAAAAACGAACAACAGCGTTAAAGTGTCAGGTATGCGGGCCCGATATACGCAAGGATATCCGACGCGATAAAGGCTTGCGCCGATTGTGTTGCCGTTCCGATATCTGCCGCCAGGCCGTGCAGGTAAACACCCAGCAAGGCGGCGTCTTCCGGCCGATAACCCTGGGCCAGCAAACCGGTGAGGATTCCGGTAAGCACATCACCCGACCCAGCCGTGGCCAAGGCTGGATTGCCGGTGGTGTTTACAAAGACGTTATCGGCTGTAACCACTGTGGTAGGTGCGCCTTTCAGAATCAAAATCAGGTTGTGACGGCGTGCCATCTCCCGGGCCAAATCCAGTTTTTCCTCCAGGCTTTTCCACGTACCGGCCAGACGTTCAAATTCGCGGTGGTGCGGCGTCAGTATGGTATTGGGTTTAAGGTGACCGATAAAATGCTCCTGCGCGACAATGTTGATCGCGTCGGCATCGACAACCAGCGGAGTGTTGTTTTGAAGGATGAAGCTTTTGATCGCGTCAACCGTATCGGGATGACGGCCAATCCCCGGCCCGATCCCCACGGCATCCGGTGTAAAATCAGGGTTGATGCGGGAGAGATGATTGGCGTTTTCATCAGCGATGACCATAACCTCCGGAACCGCCGTCTGCAATATATTGTAACCCACTGACGGAATATAAGCCGTTGCCAGTCCGCAACCTGAACGGAGTGCCGCTTTTGACGCCAGCACGGCTGCTCCCATTTTACCGTAGCTTCCGGCCGTAATCAGCGCATGACCCTGCGTCCCTTTGTGAGCATCAGGCGCTGGCGTTTTGAGAATGGTGTTGATAAAATCAGGCGTAATGGGTTTCATGGGCAAAGGATTAGACCTTGATAAAGTTAGTTTAAAAAACCTTTACCCGAGGCAACGGCCAGCTTCAAATTAGCCGCGTCAAGACGAGGTAATTGCATAAAAATCCTTTAATTTAGCGGCTCAAAATCCCACACATGAAAAATACCCCGCTTGTCCACATTCACGAGGCTTTGGGCGCCAAAATGCTGCCTTTTGCCGGATTCAATATGCCTATACAATATGAAGGTGTAACCGTCGAACACGAAACCGTGCGCAATGGCGTGGGTGTTTTTGACGTGTCGCACATGGGTGAATTCCTTCTTACCGGACCGGGCGCACTTGATTTGATCCAGCGCGTGACGACCAATGATGCATCGCAGTTAACGATTGGCCGCGCACAATATTCCTGTCTGCCAAATGAGGATGGCGGAATTGTCGATGATCTGATCATCTACCGAATCAAAGAAGATCAATACCTGTTGGTGGTCAACGCGTCAAACATTGATAAGGACTGGGCGTGGATTTCAAAATATAATACTGATGGCGTCGACATGAAAAACCTGTCGGACGATTATGCACTGTTGGCCATTCAGGGTCCAAAAGCGATTGAAGCCATGCAGAGCCTGACATCGGCTGATTTGCAGGCCATCAAATACTATCATTTTGAAGTGGCCGATTTTGCAGGAATCCCACATGCTATTATTTCGGCCACGGGTTATACCGGATCGGGCGGATTTGAGATTTACTGTAAAAACTCAGAGGTTGAGCAGGTTTGGAACAAGGTTTTTGAGGCCGGTGCCTCCTACGGAATCAAACCAATCGGACTGGCCGCGCGCGATACCTTGCGTCTTGAAATGGGCTTTTGCCTTTACGGAAATGACATCAATGATACCACATCGCCGCTGGAAGCCGGACTGGGCTGGATCACCAAATTCACCAAGGATTTCGTCAACAGCGAAAACCTGAAAAAGCAAAAAGAAGAAGGCGTCAAGCGCAAGCTGGTTGGATTTGAACTGGACGAACGCGGCATTCCACGCCACGATTACGAAATCGTCGATCAGCAAGGTACTGTTATCGGTATCGTAACTTCCGGAACGATGGCTCCGTCGCTCAACAAAGGCATCGGGCTTGGTTATGTGCCTGTGGATTATTCGGCGCCGGGAAGCAAGATTTATATCCGCATCCGCAAAAATGAGGTACCGGCAACCGTTGTCAAAACACCATTTTATAAACCATCATAAATTATAATACCAATCTGATTCCCTGTCCATTCGAAAACATTGGAATTTGGAATTTGGAATTTGGAATTTGAAAATAGGAATTTTTAAAAACTATGGGAAGAGCTTTTGAATTCAGGAAAGGCAGAAAAATGAAGCGCTGGGCTGCAATGGCCAAGGCGTTTACCCGAATCGGGAAAGATATTGTAATGGCCGTTAAGGAAGGCGGACCAAACCCTGAGGCGAACGCCAGGTTGCGCGCCGTCATCCAGAATGCAAAGGCCGCCAACATGCCAAAGGAAAACGTCGAACGCGCGATTAAAAAGGCGACGGAAAAGGACACGGCCAACTACAAGGAAGTTTTGTTTGAAGGATATGCGCCGCACGGGGTTGCACTGTTGATCGAAACCGCAACCGACAACAACAACCGCACGGTGGCCAACATCCGAAGCTATTTTAACAAATGCAACGGAACCCTTGGAACTCAAGGATCGGTGGAATTTATGTTTGACCATACTTGCAACTTCAGGATTCCCAAGAACGACATTGACCCTGAGGAACTGGAACTGGAGCTGATTGACTTTGGAGCCGAAGAGGTTTTTGAAGACGAGGACGGAATTTTGATCTACGCGCCGTTTGGAAGTTTTGGCGCCATCCAGAAAGAACTGGAAAATCGCGGGATTGAAATTTTGTCGTCGGGATTTGAACGCATTCCGCAGGTGACCAAAAAACTTACCGAGGAGCAAATGGCGGACGTTGAAAAACTATTGGAAAAAATTGAGGAAGACGACGATGTGATGAACGTTTATCACACCATGGAAGAATCCAACTGATTGATAAAAACAAAACACCCCGGACAGTATCCGGGGTGTTTTTTTATGCGGTTGAATTATTTTACAAATTCTATTTTTTGCGCTTCTTCCAGGTTCTGGCTGTCAAAGAATCCCTGCTCGTTCATCCATTCATCGCTGAATACCTTGCTCATGTAACGCGAGCCGTGATCAGGGAAAATGGCCACCACGACGCTGTTTTCATTGAACTCACCGTCCTCGGCGTACTGCTTCATGGCCTGCATTACCGCACCTGATGTATAACCTACAAACATGCCTTCTTTTTTGGCGATTTCCCGCGTGGCGTGGGCGCTTTCCTCGTCGGTTACCTTGGTAAACTTGTCGATAAGGTCAAAGTCGGTTGCCGATGGAATCAGGTTTTTGCCCAAACCTTCAATGCGGTAAGGGTAAATTTCGTCGGTGTCGAATTCTTTAGTTTCGTGGTATTTTTTTAGCACCGACCCGAATGCGTCAACGCCCAGGATCCGGATGTTTGGATTTTGCTCCTTGAGGAACTTGGCCGCACCTGAGATGGTTCCGCCAGTTCCGCTGCACGCCACCAGATGGGTTACCTTGCCGGCAGTCTGTTCCCAGATTTCAGGCCCGGTGGTTTTGTAGTGGGCGTCTATGTTAAGTTGGTTGAAATATTGGTTGATGTAAACCGATCCTTTTGTTTCCTCGTGAAGCCGTTTGGCCACATTGTAGTATGAACGGGGATCGTCGGCCGATACGTGCGCCGGACAAACGTACACCTTGGCGCCCATGCTGCGAAGCATGTCAATCTTGTCTTTTGACGACTTTGAACTCACGGCCAGAATGCACTGATACCCTTTAATGATGCTCACCATCGCCAGGCTGAAACCGGTGTTACCCGATGTGGTTTCGATAATGGTATCGCCGGGTGAGAGAATTCCTCTTCTTTCGGCTTCTTCAATTATATAGAGTGCAATTCTGTCTTTTGTGGAGTGCCCCGGATTGAAAGCTTCTACTTTTGCATAAAAATTTCCTGTCATCTGGCGGGTCACGTTGTTAAGCTTTATCAGCGGCGTGTTCCCAATCAATTCAAGGACATTGTTATACGCTTTTATTTCTCCTTTCATACAGTAAGTAAGTTATGTCAAGGCAGGTTCTGAGAACCTCAAATCCTGGCAAATCTATGAAAAAAAATCTAATTACTTTTTAATTCCCTCTAAATCTAGCAAAAAACTGTACTCCCGCGCCACCTCTTTAAGCGACTCAAATCGGCCCGACGCACCGCCGTGTCCGGCATCCATATTGGTGTCGAGAAACAGCCAGTTGTCATCGGTTTTCATCTCGCGCAACTTGGCAACCCACTTGGCTGGCTCCCAATATTGAACCTGCGAATCGTGCAACCCGGTTGAAATGTAAAGATGCGGATATTTCTGCTTTTTTACATTGTCATATGGCGAATACGACAACATGTAATCGTAGTAGGTTTTATCGTTTGGATTGCCCCATTCGTCATACTCGCCGGTAGTCAGCGGGATACTGTCATCGAGCATGGTGGTCACCACATCGACAAACGGAACCTGCGCGATCACCCCGTTGTAGAGTTCTGGAGACATATTGACGATGGCTCCCATCAACAATCCTCCGGCCGATCCGCCCTCTGCATAAAGGTGCTTTGCCGAAGTGAATCCTTCAGCAATCAGGAATTTTGAGCAGTCGATAAAATCAGTGAACGTGTTTTTCTTTTTGAGCAGCTTGCCGTCTTCATACCAGCCGCGTCCAAGATCTTCCCCACCCCGGACATGACAAAGCGCGTACACAAATCCACGGTCGAGCAAGGATAGCAAAAGGCTGGAAAATCCGGGATCGATGGTAGCGCCGTACGAACCGTAGGCATATTGCAACAACGGATTTTTGCCGTCTTTTTTGAGTCCTTTGCGATACACGACGGAAATTGGAATTTTGGTTCCGTCGGCGGCGGTGGCCCAAAGGCGTTGTTCGACATAATTTTCCTTGTTGAACTTGCCACCCATCACTTCCTGTTCTTTCTTGACTTCTTTGGTACGCGTTTTCATGTCAAAATCAATCACCGATGGCGGCGTGGCCAATGACTGGTAGCTGTATCGCAATACGTCGGTGTCAAACTCCGGATTGACCGACAACGATGCGGTGTAGGTTTCACTCTCAAATGGCAGGTAGTATTCCTGCGACCCGTCCCAAGGTATGACGCGGATTTTGTTCAGTCCGTTATCGCGTTCTTCCAAAACGAGAAAGTTTTTGAAAATCTCAAAGTTTTCCAGAAGAACAGCGGGGCGATGTGCAATCAGATCGACCCAGTTTTCCTTTGCCGTGGCCGACACTGGCGTCTTCATCAGTTTAAAGTTCTGCGCGCCGTCCTTGTTGGTCCAAACGTAAAAATGATCCTTGTAATGGGAAACCTGGTATTCGAGTCCGCGGGTCCGGGGCTGGAACACTTTAAAATCATCCATCGGGCGGTTAGCTTCGATCATGCGATATTCGGTAGTCAACGTGCTGTTGGACACCAGGTAAATGTATTGATCAGATTTTGAACGCGATACACCAACGCTGAACGTCTCATCGGTTTCCTCAAAAACCAGTTGATCGTTCGCACTGCCCAATTGGTGGCGAAATACCTTGTTTGACCTCAGCGTGACTTTGTCCTTGGTGACGTAAAACACGGTTTTGTTGTCGCTGGCCCAGGCCGCACTTCCGGTGACGTTGCTCACTTTATCCGGCAGAATCTCACCCGTTTGAAGGTTTTTGATCTGCATGGTGTAAATGCGTCGGCCTACGGTATCGGTGCTAAACGTAGCCAAACGGTTGTCGGGGCTTACACTGACGCCGGTCAGGTTAAAATAGGAATGGCCCTTGGCCATCTCATTGCAGTCAAACATGATTTCCTCGGGCGCGTTCAGGCTGCCTTTTTTGCGCGACAGAATCGGGTAATCCTTGCCCATCTCAAATCGGCGGATGTAGTAATATCCGTTGTAAAAATACGGCACCGACTGATCGTCTTCCTTGATCCGGCCCTTCATCTCCAGATAAAGCGCGTCCTGTAAAGCCACTGTGTGTGCCGTAGCCTGGCGGTAATAGTCATTCTCGCGGTTCAAGTAGTCAATCACCTCGGGATTTTCACGGTCGTTGAGCCAGTAGTAATCATCCTGGCGGACATGGCCGTGCTTTTCCAATTTATGCGGGATTTTCTTTGCCTTGGGCGGTATAGGTTTTGTCATGTTCTGTGCGTTAGCGGCTGCAAAAATAAAGCAAACCGCAGT
>CAZIBV010000079.1:7403-11186 GCA_964537345.1 uncultured Flavobacterium sp.
ACCGATTTAGGTTCGATTTCCGGGAGGACTTCAAAGATGATGATGTTGGTTTCGACAGTTTCGACACGGGCGACCCACGAAAGCGTTTGAAGCACCTGCCCTATTTCGCGGGCGCGGCGGTGATCTTCTTCCAGACGGGCCAAGTGGTTGTCGAGGGCGTAAAGTCCGGCGGCGGCCAGGTATCCCGCCTGACGCATTCCGCCACCCAAAATCTTCCTGACGCGGAGTGCCTTGTTGATGTTGGCTTTTGAAGACAGCAGGACTGAGCCTACCGGTGCGCCCAATCCTTTGGACAAGCATACCGACACGGTGTCGAACAGGCGGCCAAAATCATGCGGGTGTTGTTTTTTGGCGACGATGGCATTCCAGATGCGGGCGCCGTCAAGGTGAAATTTAAGGCCGTGCTTGTTGCAAACCTGACGGATTTTGCGGAGCTCCTCCAGATCGTAACACGCCCCACCGCCTTTGTTCGTCGTATTTTCGACACAAACCAAACTGGTAAGCGGGCTGTGGTAAAAATCAGGCGGGTTGATGGATTCCTCTACCTGACGCGCGGTGATCATCCCGCGATTGCCTGCAATCAACCGGCAGGAAACCCCGCTGTTAAACGGAACTCCCCCGCCCTCGTACAGGTAAACGTGCGCGTAATGATCGGCAATGAGTTCGTCGCCGGGATTGGTCAGTATCTTGATGGCGGCTTGATTGGCCATCGTACCCGACGGAAAAAAAAGCGCGGCTTCCATCCCGAAAAAATCAGCAAGCCTGCTCTCTAAAAGGTTGACTGTCGGGTCTTCTTTGTACACATCGTCGCCTACCTGGGCTCTAAACATGTACTGTAGCATTTCCGGCGTGGGGCGGGTTACCGTGTCGCTGACTAAATTTATTTCCATAATGGAGCGGGATGTCTTATTTTTGCGCTTCACGACGCCAAAACAGCGTCGGTTTTACTGCAAAATTACATCTATTTATGACAAATACCGAACAAATAAAGGGTATTGTAGAGCGCCTTGGAGCGCTGAGGAGGTATCTTTGACATCGATGCCAAACTGATTGAAATCTCCAACGAAGAAGAAAAAACCTTTGCCCCAGATTTTTGGAACAATGCGCGTGAAGCACAGCTGATTGTCCGAAACCTGCGCAGCAAGAAAAAGTGGGTCGAAGATTACGAAAAGGCCGTTGCGCTACTGGAAGAACTCCAGATAGCCTACGAATTCTTTAAAGAAGGCGAACTGACCGAAGCTGAACTGGACGGCCAATATCACGAGGTTTTGCAACTGGTTGAAGACATGGAGTTCCGCAACATGCTATCGGATGAAGGCGACAGCATGAGTGCCGTATTGCAGATTACCGCTGGTGCCGGGGGAACCGAGAGTTGTGACTGGGCCTCGATGCTGATGCGGATGTACCTGATGTGGGGCGAAAAGCAAGGCTACAAGGTACGGGAACTCAACTTTCAGGAGGGCGATGTGGCCGGAATCAAGACTGTGACGATTGAATTTGAGGGCGATTTTGCCTTTGGTTACCTCAAGGGCGAGAATGGCGTCCACCGACTGGTCCGCATCTCGCCGTTTGACAGCAACGCCAAGCGACACACCTCGTTCGTATCGGTTTACGTTTATCCCTTGGTTGACGATACCATCGAAATTGAGATAAATCCCGCCGACATTGAAATTACGACTGCCCGATCAAGCGGTGCCGGTGGCCAAAACGTGAACAAAGTTGAAACCAAGGTTCAGCTTTTGCACAAGCCTACGGGAATCCAGATTCAATGTTCGGAAACGCGTTCGCAACACGACAACCGCGAACGCGCCATGCAGATGCTCCGCTCACAGCTTTATGAGATAGAACTTAAAAAGCGCCTGGAACAACGCGCCGACATCGAGGCAGGGAAGATGAAGATTGAATGGGGATCGCAAATCAGAAACTATGTCATGCATCCGTACAAATTGGTAAAAGACGTCCGCACCGGGTATGAAACCAGCGATGTCGAGGGCGTGATGAACGGCAACCTGGACGAGTTTCTAAAGGCTTATCTGATGATGATGGGCCAAAAGGAAGAAAGTTAAAAATACCCACAAAATTTACAAAAGCGCAGCCGTATGGTGTGCGCTTTTTTTGTTGGGTGAATGGCAATATTGTGAAGGTATTGTTTTGGGTTTTGACTACAACGGCGTGGATTTGTCTAAGGCAAAGATGAAATTCAAAATTTATGAAACTACGCCAATCCATTTACGTTAGTTTTTTGTATACTTGTGCAAATCCAAAACACTATGAAACAATTTTTACTTGCCGCGCTGATGGTCACCGGAGCGCTTTCATCGCAAAATCTCTTCAAACCAGGTTACATTGTCAACAACGAAGGCGTTCGCACCGAATGTCTCATCCGGGATCAGGGTTGGAAAAACAATCCCGTGTCATTTGACTACAAATCCACGCAGGATGGCGAAACACTAACCGGTAACCTCACCAACGTGCAGGAATTTGCCGTTCCGGGCGATTTTAAATTCGTTAGGGCCAATACCGACATTGACAGAACCGGCGCAAAACTGGCATCGGCAGCACTGAAAAAAGCACCTGATTTTATCAATGAAACGCTTTTCCTGAAGACTCTCGTTGACGGCGAGCAAACGCTTTATCACTATTTTGACAGCGGATTGGAGCGTTTCTTCTACAAAAACAAGGCGGGTGAAATAAAACCACTTGTTTTTAAATACCATCATCCCTTAGATAAAAATGCAAAGGCAACCGATGTAAACCCTGAAATTGATCGCAGCCGGGTGGTTAAGAACAATCAGTATAGAAACCAGCTTTGGAATGAAGTAAAATGTCCGTCAACCAGCATGTCGACGGTGGAGCGGTTGGATTACACAGTTGGCGATCTGACGCGTTATTTTGAGCAGGTCAACACCTGCCTGGATCCGGAAAAAGCCGGTTCGCAGGTTGTGAGCGAACAAAAGCAGGGCAAGCTCAAAATAAGTCCAACAATTGGGTTTGCTACCAACACTCTACAAATCGACGGGTTTGAGGAATCTGCAACATCCGTCCCGTTTGGCGTCGAGTTTGAATACATCTTGCCAACCAACAACAACAAGCTGGCAGTATTTATCGAGTTTAACTACAACAGTATCGAGGTTTCCGACGACAACTACAATCCGTTAAGTGCATCAAACAAAGAAGCCTCGGCCGAGTATTCATTTCTGGAAATGCCTGCAGGTATGCGATACTATTTCTTTTTGAATGACAACTCCAAAATCTTCTTGTCTGGAATTTTTGCGGTTGATTTTACACTCTCCTCAAGCTTTAAGGTTCCACTTTCCGGAGCCGGTGAATTTGAAAAGAATTACTATAAAATAGGCGGTGGAATCGGATACAACTACAAAAGATTGTCCATCGAAGCCAGGGCATTTACCGGACACGGGTTGTCGGCAAATCAAAACATTGACACCAACTTTGCTAAAATGGGTCTGGTACTGCGCTACAACATTTTGAAGTAACGGCAATATCGGCTGACAATACTATATTACTATTATCACACAGCATAAAAAAAGCGGGCTCAACACCCGCTTTCTTATTTTAGATAAACAAACTCAGTAGCCAGTACAGTATGGCCGCAAGCAGTGCCGAGACCGGAATGGTCAGCACCCAGGCCCAGATCAGTTTGACGGTCACGCCCCATCGAACGGCCGAAATACGTTTGGTTACGCCAACCCCGATAATCGATCCGGTAATGGTATGCGTGGTCGATACGGGAATCTTGAAGTGTTCGGTCGAGAAAAGCGTCAA
>CAZIBV010000080.1:0-11004 GCA_964537345.1 uncultured Flavobacterium sp.
GCTAATCATTTTTAGTTACAAAATGGAGCCCTGCCAACGCGGGGCTCTTTTTTTTTGTATCTCTCATAAAACGAATGCCTTAAAAAACAGGATGGATTTTCAAGGGAACATGCTGCCGTTCTTAAAAAAGTGTTATTTTTGCAGCCGATTTTAAAACGATAAAAAACTAACTTTTTATGGAAAAATTTATAGTTTATGTGCCGATTGCCATGGCTGTTTTGGGCTTGATTTTCATGCTTATAAAATCTGCCTGGGTAAACAAGCAGGAAGCTGGCGATGAAAAGATGCAAAGCATCTCACGCAGTATTCAGGAAGGCGCCATGGCGTTTCTTAAGGCCGAGTATCGCATCCTGAGTATTTTTGTTGTCATTGCATCGGCTGCGCTGTTTGGCGTTTCGCAGGTTGTTGACACCACGCACTGGATGATTGTCATCGCGTTTGTGTTTGGTGCTTTCTTTTCAGCCCTTGCCGGAAACATCGGGATGCGCATCGCTACCAAATCAAACGTGCGCACCACACAGGCCGCCCGTACGTCATTGCCTAAAGCTTTGGACGTATCGTTTTCCGGCGGAACTGTAATGGGTCTTGGCGTTGCCGGTTTGGCCGTTTTGGGACTAAGCTTGTTTTTCCTGTTTTTCCTGTCGCAATTTATGGTCGACAACGGAAAATCATTTTACGATAATATGACGCTTGTGCTCGAGACACTTGCCGGTTTCTCACTGGGTGCCGAGTCAATTGCACTTTTTGCTCGTGTGGGTGGCGGAATCTACACCAAGGCTGCCGACGTAGGGGCTGACCTTGTAGGTAAAGTTGAGGCCGGAATCCCTGAGGACGATCCGCGAAACCCTGCTACCATTGCCGATAACGTAGGTGATAACGTAGGTGACGTTGCAGGTATGGGTGCCGACCTTTTTGGTTCGTATGTGGCTACCGTACTGGCATCAATGGTGTTGGGTAACTACATCATCAAAGACATGACCGAGGCTACCGGAACACAATTTACCGATGCCTTTAACGGAATGGGTCCAATCCTCTTGCCGATGGTTATCGCCGGACTTGGAATCCTGGCTTCGATCGTCGGGACGTTCTTTGTAAAAGTCAAAAACAACGATGCAAAAGAAGCTCAGGTACAAAGCGCCCTGAACCTCGGAAACTATGTTTCGCTTGCACTTACAGTAGTAGCTTGTTATTTCCTTATCCAATACATGTTGCCTGAAACCATCAAGATGAACTTCTTTGGCGAAGGCATTCAAGACGTTCCACGCATCAACATCTTCTGGGCTACGCTGGTAGGTCTGGGCGTTGGATTGCTGATTTCAGCCTTTACCGAGTTCTACACTGCATTGGGTAAAAAACCTGTATTGAACATTGTTCAGAATTCATCAACCGGAGCCGCAACCAACATCATTGCCGGTCTGGCCGTTGGTATGAAGTCAACTTTCTCGTCGGTGCTTTTGTTTGCCGCCGCTATCTGGGGTTCTTATGAGCTGGCAGGATTCTACGGTGTTGCGATTGCCGCATCGGCCATGATGGCTACTACAGCCATGCAGTTGGCTATCGACGCTTTTGGACCGATTGCCGACAACGCCGGTGGTGTGGCCGAGATGAGCGAGCTTCCTAAAGAAGTGCGTCAGCGTACCGACGTTCTCGACTCGGTTGGAAACACAACTGCTGCCGTTGGAAAAGGATTCGCCATTGCATCAGCAGCACTTACTGCTCTGGCACTATTTGCCGCTTACGTAACCTTTACGGGTATCGACGGTATCAACATCTTTAAAGCCGACGTACTGGCCGCTTTGTTCATCGGAGGTATGATTCCGGTAATTTTCTCGGCTCTTGCCATGCAATCAGTAGGTAAGGCCGCAATGGACATGGTTCAGGAAGTTCGTCGTCAGTTCCGTGAAATTCCGGGAATTATGGAAGGCACGGGAAAACCTGAATACGGGAAATGCGTTGACATTTCAACCAAGGCAGCACTTCGTGAGATGATGCTTCCGGGCGCCATCACCATCATCGTTCCTATTTTGGTAGGCGTGTTTATGGGTGCCGAGGCTTTGGGCGGATATATGGCTGGTGTATGCGTTTCGGGCGTACTTTGGGCAATCTTCCAAAACAACGCCGGTGGTGCATGGGACAACGCCAAAAAATCATTTGAAGCCGGTGTGATGATCAACGGGGAGATGACCTACAAAGGATCGGATGCGCACAAAGCTGCCGTAACCGGTGACACAGTGGGCGATCCGTTTAAAGATACCTCAGGTCCGTCAATGAACATCCTGATCAAACTTACTTGTCTTGTAGGCCTTGTAATCGCTCCGATTTTGGGTGGGCACGATGCATCAACTGCAACTTCGGCAACCGCAATGGCGCACGAGTGCAAAATGATGGGCAAATGCGATCCGGCTAAAATGGCTGGCATGACCAAGGAAGAATGCGCTAAAATGTGCGACGAAATGGGTTGTTCAGCACAGGAAAAAGAAGCTTGTCTGGCTAATTTTGATGCCGACGGAAAATATGTAGGCGGATCGGAAATGGCTTGTTGCAAAAACAAAGAGGCTAAAGCCGACAGCCGCGAAGTTCGCATTGAAACCACCAACATCGACGGAAAGTGGATGGCTACCGTCACCACAACCGAAGGAAACAAGGTAGACACCAAGGTTTTTGAAGGCGATGAGGCTACTGTCAAGGCCGAGCTGGAAAAATTCCGCAAGTAATTAAAGTCAATATTGATTAAGGCGTTCCTAGAGGGGCGCCTTTTCTATTTTAACTAAAATCGTTCTAAATACGCCTTTGGTTTTCATATATTTGGCCAACTTTTTACAACCTAATTATTAATAATGAAAAGAGCTTTACTACTAGCCATTTCATTTTGTGCAGCCCTGGGCACCGCGCAAACTGACAATGCCTGGTCCCGGGCAACGGGTCAGGTAAAGGCTTCGGCATCTGCGCAGCGTTTGTCGTTTCCTAAAGAATACCAATTATTTCATCTTAACGACAATAGCATCCGTCAGACCCTTGCGGCGGTAAACGGACGCGGTCAGTCAGTTTCGGTGATTATTTCACTCCCAACGGTAAACGGAAACATTGAGCGTTTTGCCGTTCGCGAATTCTCAAACTTTGATCCGGCACTTCAGGCGCAATATCCTGAAATCCGCTCGTATTCCGGAGTAGGGATGGATGACAAATCGGCAACTGTCCGCTTTAGCGTCGACCCAAAAGGAATCCAGGCGATGATTATGCGCGGCGCTTCGCGTACCGAATTCATGGAGCCATATTCAACTGACGGATCGGTTTACGCCGTATACCAGTCATCACGTGAAAAAGGAAGCCTGCCGTGGGTTTGCTCAACCGAGGATCACGCCGTGGCCGAAACCGCAGCCCGTCAAACCGCCGACGTCGCTCGTTCATCCAACCCTGAGTTGCTGACATTCCGCCTTGCGCTTTCCTGCAATGGCGAGTATACCATCTACCATGGGGGAACCGTTGCCGGTGCGCTTGCGGCTATGAACGCTACAATGACCCGCGTGAACGGTGTTTTTGAAAAGGATCTTGCTATCCACATGAACATTATTCCCAACAACAACCTGGTAATCTTTACCAATCCGCTTACTGACCCGTACACCAATTTGAACTCCTGGAACAATCAGTTGCAGACTACGCTGACCAACATCATTGGTGAAGCCAACTACGACGTAGGTCACATGTTTGGAGCATCGGGCGGTGGCGGTAATGCCGGCTGTATCGGGTGTGTTTGCGAGTCCGGAAAAGGACGCGGCATCACATCTCCTGCCGACGGTGTGCCGATGGGCGACACATTCGATATTGATTACGTAGCGCACGAACTTGGTCACCAGTTTGGGGCTAACCACACCTTCTCACATTCAGTTGAAGGAAGTGGCGTTAACGTTGAACCCGGATCGGGCTCGACCATAATGGGTTACGCAGGTATCACCAATTACAACATCGCCAACAATTCTGACGATTACTTTGTTTACGCCAGCGTCAAGCAGATTCAGGACAACATGGTCAACAAAACCTGTCCCGTGCGCACGCCACTTACCCATGGTGTTCCTGTTGTGAGCGCCGGTGCCGACTATACCATCCCAAAGAGCACTCCTTTTGTTTTGACGGGTGTCGCTACCGATGCCAACGGAGATGCCATCACGTATTGCTGGGAACAAAACGATACAGCCACTACGCAAACCGGCGGGCAAAGTCCTGCGTCGGCTACCAAAACGGCCGGTCCAAACTGGAGGTCATATGACCCGACTACATCACCCAGCCGCTATTTTCCGCCATTGCAACGGATTATCGCCAACCAATCAACATCTTCATTCGGATCGGTAACCACCGAGGCGCTAAGTTCGGTTGCCCGTACGCTTAATTTTGTAGTGACAGCCCGCGACAACAATCCCGTAGGTGGATTGACCAATTCTGACGCTATGGTGGTAACCGTGAATGGCGTGGCCGGACCTTTCCTGGTGACTGCACCCAACACGCCCGGAACCTATCAGCCCGGAGCGGTACAAGACGTAACATGGAACGTTGCCGGAACTACGCAAAACGGTGTCAATGCTGCTTATGTCGACATTTTCCTGTCAACCGACGGAGGCTTGACTTATCCAATCCAATTGGCCAGCCAGGTTCCAAATGACGGTTCAGAGCAGGTGACCATTCCCAACAATTCCGGAAATTCAAACCGAATCATGGTAAAAGGCTACAATCATATCTTCTTTGATATTTCAAACGCCAACTTTACCATCGCTCCGGCTACCGCCACTTTTGCTGCCGGATTCAATGGCGTTGCGGGCGAACAGCACAAAGAAATCTGTCAGGGTGCATCGGCTACCTTCCCAATCAGTTACAAGGCATTGGCCGGATTTACAGGAACGACAACCTTTGCCGTTTCAGGACAACCAGCCGGTGTGTCAGTGGCGTTTTCACAGCCTTCTATTTCAACCGATGGAACTGTAACACTCACCGTATCAAACACGGCATCAGCCACGCCGGGATTCTATCCGCTTACGGTAACGGCTACTTCAGGATCGACAGTGAAGACGATTCCTTTCTACCTGAACCTGTTCAGCGCCAATTTTGCAACGATCACGGCCTCAACACCTGCCAATGGAGCAACGGCTCAGAGCACATCGCTCAGCCTTGGTTGGACAGCCGATGGCAACGCTACACAGTATGATGTCGAAGTGGCCACCGATGCTGCCTTTACCAACATCATCTCGACAGGTACGGTATCAACCAACAATTACGCAGTCAGCGGATTGCTGGAAGCCACTACCTATTACTGGAGAGTTCGTCCTAAAAACTCGGCTTGCAGCGGAACATTTGGTCCTGCAAATGTGTTCCAGACAGGACAGATTGCCTGCGAGTCGGCGGCTTCAACCAACGTGCCGCTGATTATTTCGGCAAGTGGTACGCCAACCATCAACTCAACGCTGGTGATTCCGGCGGCCAATGATGTTACCATCGCCGATTTGAATCTAACTGTAAATATAACACACAGCTGGATCAATGACCTGACCGTGACGCTTATCAGCCCGGCAGGAACTCAGGTACAAATGGTGTCGGCGCCATGTGTGAGTGCGCCTATCAACAACATCCAGGCAACTTTTGACGATGAAGGTTCGGCAGTAGTTTGTGCAAACAACCCGGGCATTGGTGGAACTGTTATTCCTTTGCAGGCTTTGTCGGCATTTGACGGACAAAACAGCGCCGGAACCTGGACACTTCGCGTATCTGACGCCTGGAATCAGGACGGAGGTTCGCTTGTTTCATGGAGCCTGAACATTTGCAGTGCCCAACCGCTGTCGGTGGCTAGCAATGAACTGGCTAACTTTGTGGTGTATCCAAACCCTAACAATGGTAATTTCCAGGTAGCCTTTACAAGCGCCTCAGCCGATGACGTAAAAGTGTATGTTCACGATATGCGCGGCCGTCAGGTTTACACCAAGGAATTTGCCTCAACCGGAATGTTTGATGAAAGCATCAACCTAAACAATGCCGAAGCTGGCGTGTACTTGCTGACTGTCGAAACCGGCGGACGCAAGGAAGTCAAGCGAATCGTCATTCAATAACGATTGACCATAAATGAAAAAAGGCTGCGTAATGCGGCCTTTTTTGTTTTTATGAATAAACGGCTGATGAACTTCAGTCAACCGTTAATGCTACAATAATTGGAAACTCCGTGCGTCTTTAGTCTTTAGTCTTTCGACTTTCGTCTATCAAAACAACCCGTTGACTTCGGCGTTGACTTTGTTGAAAATGATGCCCATGTCTTCCGGATTGTTGACAAAGTCGATGTTGTCAACCTCAATCACCAACAGTTTCCCGCGGTTATACGTCTGGATCCAGGCTTCATAGCGCTCATTGAGACGGCTCAGGTAATCAATTGAAATAGAATTCTCATAGTCGCGGCCGCGCTTGTGGATCTGGCTCACCAGATTTGGAATGGAGCTCCGCAGGTAAATCAGCAAGTCGGGTGGCGCCACCAGGGTTTCCATCAGTTCAAACAGCGAGGCATAGTTTTGAAAATCGCGGTTGGTCATCAGGCCCATGGCGTGCAGGTTGGGCGCAAAGATGTGCGCATCCTCGTAAATCGTCCGGTCCTGAATGATGTTGCGTCCGCTTTCGCGAATTTGTAAAATCTGCCTGAAACGGCTGTTGAGGAAGTAAATCTGAAGGTTAAAGGACCAACGCTCCATCTGATGATAAAAATCGTCCAGATAAGGGTTGTCGACCACGTCTTCAAAATGTGGTTCCCATTTAAAATGCTTGGCCAACAAACGGGTCAGCGTTGTTTTTCCGGCACCGATATTTCCTGCGACCGCTATATGCATCAGGGTAGTGTGATTTTATAATTCTTAATTCCGAGGGGCGTAAAAATAGTCAAAAATTGGGTGTCGTAGTAAAATTTTTTAAATGACTTCTCAACCAAATCAACCTTTTGCGGGGTTTGAAGTCCGGCTTTGAATACAAACAAACCCTCTGGATTTGAGTAGATCGCCACACCGTCGGGCAGCAACTGAACCTGATCGTATTCCGGCAGCGTTCCCAGCGTGGTGATTTTGCCGAACAAATCGCATGCATACCATTCGCCGGCGGCATTTATCCATTGAAAGTAATTAAAGTCGGATTGGAAATACACCGGGACCGACGTAATCGGGGCTGAAACCTGACGGAGGCGCTTGTGGTTTTGGTCGTACAGATGGATGCGTTGTGAGAGCGCGTCAAAAATCCAAAGCTGGTTTTGCGCCGCCATTCCGGCCGCCGTCACAACAATGGGTGTAGGCCAGGCATTGAAGTCAATCCGCCGGATTTCATTAAGCTGATTGTCTACTAAAATAACACGGTTAAAATCGGCATAAAACAAAACGATCATAAGCGGGTTGGTCAAATCCACGCGACTGATTTTTCCCGAATCCAGATTTTTGAATTCGTAAGTTTTTGAACCTTCAAATTTTATGAAGTTGTTGTTTCGGATGGCGTAAACACTGCCGTATTTGTCGCGACCCACAAATTCGGTTGCGGTTGCCGGAAAGTTGGGCAAACCCGACACCAATTCAGTTTGTGCAAAACCGATTGCCGTAAAAAATAACAGGATGATCCGTAATTTTGCCATCATAGCGAAGATACAATTAAACCCTGAAGGCTCCGTGGCGTCTGAATGCTATTTTAACAAATTATTCGTAACATTGGGCGGGCTAATTCGTCACCTTTGCCTCACTAAAAAACTTATCATGAAACAGTTTCTCTCTTTCCTTGCTCTGCTGGTATCCGGAATCACATCGGCACAGTTTCAGGGCATGGCGGTTTATGAATCCAAAACCAGTACCGGCGATTTTACTGCCCAAATGCGGGGTAACCGAGACATTACGCCCGAGATGCAAAAAATGATCGAGGAGCGGATGAAGAAAATGTTTGAAAAAACTTTTATCCTGAATTTTGATCAAACCGCCTCAATCTACAAGGAAGAAGAAAAATTGGACGCTCCCGGCCAGGCAGGCGGAATGCGTATGATGAGCTCGATGATGGGCGGCGGAGGAACTTACTACAAAAACGTCAAGGAAAAAACCTACACCGTCGATCGCGAATTTATGGGCAAGGAGTTTCTGGTTAAGGATACCTTGACCAACATCAAGTGGAAAATGGAAGGTGAGACGCGGCAAATTGGCGGATACACTTGTTTTAAAGCCACTGCGGTGATGCCGGCCAGCAAAACTGACTTCCGCAACTACCGTCCGCGCGGCGACAAAAAAGACGACAAAAAAGAGGAGAAAAAAGAGGAGCCACGCCAAACCAATTTCATGGATCAGGTTGAACTGCCCAAGGAAATTGTCGTAACAGCCTGGTACGCACCTGAGATTCCAGTGAACCAAGGGCCTGAAGGTTATTGGGGACTTCCCGGATTGATTCTCGAAGTGAACGACGGGAAAACTACGATTCTGTGTTCTAAGATTGTCCTCAATCCAAAGGAAAAAGTGGAAATCAAGGCTCCTGCGGGCGGCAAGACTGTCACTCAGGCCGAATACGACGAAACCGTGACCAAAAAGATGGAGGAGTTTCGCGAGATGGGCGCACAGGGCGGGCGTCCGGGAATGCAAATGCGCATGGGCCGATAATCAAAAATCTTATAAAGTTGGCAGCTGTCTTTGGATGGCTGCCGACGTTTTTTATACCTAACCAAAACCAAATGAAATCCCTATTCTTATTCCTGTTGATCGGATTTTCAGCCATCGGCCAAACCGTTCGTTATGAAGGAGCCGTCAAAGGAGCCGATGGAACGCCGCTGGAAATGGCCAACGTCATGGCGGTCAACATCACAACCGGCGCAATGGACGCATACGCCATCACCAATGACAAAGGCCGATTTTTGCTCAACCTGAAACAAAACACCAGTTATACGGTAAAAGTGAGTTTCCTGGGGATGAAAACGCGCGAGGTCATGGTCACGACGCAAACGGGGAATTTGTCCGAGGATATTACGATGGAGGCGGGCGGAAGTGAGATTGAAGGCGTTGAAGTAGTGCGTGAAATGCCGGTTTCGATAAAAGGCGATACGATTGTCTACAATGCCGATTCGTTTAAGTCAGGAACCGAGCGCAAACTCGAGGATGTGCTCAAAAAACTGCCGGGTGTCGAGGTGAATGCCGATGGCGAAGTAGAGGTTGAAGGCAAGCGGGTGCAAAAACTCATGGTTGAAGGCAAGGATTTTTTTGATGGCGACACCAAGCTGGGCGTCAAAAACATTCCCGCCGATGCCATCGACAAGGTACAGGTGTTGCGCAATTACAATGAAATTTCGGCCATGCGCGGTGTGGAGAACAACGAGGAAAGCATCGCCATGAACATCAAACTCAAGGAAGGCAAAAAAAACTTCTGGTTTGGCGACGTAACCGCAGCCACCGGAATTGCCGATGACGAATCGCGCTACAACATCAATCCGAAACTGTTTTACTACAATCCAAAGTACAGCGTCAACCTGATCACCAATTTTAACAACATTGGCGAGTTGCCGTTTACGATTCAGGATTATTTTAAGTTTACGGGCGGATTCCGCAGCATGATGCGCAAGGGCGGAACCAACTTCAACGTTTCGTCAAATGATTTGGGACTGGCGATGATGCGAAACAATCGCGCCAACGAAATCGAGACCAAATTTGGGGCAGCCAACTTTTCGTATAACGTCACCAAAACCTGGTCGCTGAGTGGATTTGCCATTGGCTCGTCAACCCAAACGGATTTGCTGACCACCACGCGCACCAACACTTTCGGGCTAAACCGCGACGAGATTATCGCCAGCGAAAACCGCGTACAGTCAACCCGGCAGCAAAGTGACCTTGGGCTTTTCAAGCTTTCATCCAGCTACAAACCCACTACCGAACTCCAACTGGATTACGATGCGCTCCTCAAAATATCTGATCAGGATGAATACAGCAGCCTGACATCGACTGTAACCCCCGACGCTTCGCAGAGCCAGTTTATCGAGCAGATCCGTCGTCAGTCGCCTTTGTCGCTCAACCAAAACCTGAGCATGTATTATACAAAATCGGAAAAGCACGTGCTGGCCGCGGAGTTTCAGCATTTGTACAACGAGGAAGATCCGTTTTACAACCCGATTCTGGGCGTAAATCCATTTCCGGATTCGGCATTGCCCGGTGCGGATGCCTACAACCTTGGAATCCTGGATCAGGACCGATACAACATTAACCAGGACCGTTTTATCACAACCAATAAACTGGACGGCAAACTCGATTATTACTACATGCTGACGCCCAGGAGCAACATCAACGTGACTTTTGGCAACACGTATTCGTACCAAAGGTTCAACTCGTTTATGTTCCAGATTCTCGATGGCGGAAACCGATACAACCTGAGCCCTAACACCAGCAACGACGTGACGTACAGTTTTAACGATGCGTTTGTGGGCTTGCACTACAAGTTCATCAAGGGAAAATTTACGTTTAATCCGGGATTCAGCGTTCACACCTACAACACCTTTAACGACCAGGCCAACACGCGGGTTCGCGATGATTTTTTCAGGATTCTGCCTGATTTTTACGCGCTATGGCAGATCAAAAAGGCCGAAACGCTCACGTATAATTACGCGATGACAACTGATTTTACCGACATCAACCGGTTTGTCGACGGTTTGACGTTTTCTGACTACAACTCGCTTTTCCGCGGCAACCGATTCCTGGAGAACGCCCTGATGCAGACGCACTCGCTGCGGTATTTTAAGTACAACATGTTTAATTTTGAGAACATTTTTGCCAACATCAACTATACGCGCCGGGTTGACGCCATCAAGTCGCGGGCTTTGTTTTTGGGCAACAACGTGGTGTCGAGTGCGGCCAACATGCCGTCGAACTTTGCCGACGAAACTATTTCCGGAAATGCCAACTACGGACGTTCATTCCTCAAGCATTACAAGGCGTCGGTGGGCGTCAACCTTAACTGGAGCAAGTTCAACAACGTGCGCGTGGCTCCCGA
>CAZIBV010000081.1:0-6666 GCA_964537345.1 uncultured Flavobacterium sp.
AAAGTCCACGCCACCAAAACCCACAAAAAAAGCCAATCCGTTAAGATTGGCTTGTGGTACAGGTAAAATATATCTTAGATAACGTTTACATTGACTGCGTTAGGGCCTTTTTTGCCATTTTCGACGGTGTAAGTCACTTTGTCGTTTTCACGTACCGTCTCGTTCAATCCGCTAACGTGAACAAATACGTCTTGTCCGCCGTTGCTTGGAGTGATGAATCCGAAGCCTTTTGCTTCGTTAAAAAATTTAATGGTTCCTTCGTTCATAAAAATTGAGATTAAAGTGCAAATGTAGGTTTAATAATTGGTTTTCAGCCATTTATTTTAAAATTCTTGAAAATATTTATTTTTCGGACGAATTTGTAAGAGCATTCACCGTTAATCACCTAAGGATTAGGACCTCCGGGTTGGAAGTTCCTGCAAACTTGCAAACCTTATTTCTTTGTGTGGCCCAGTGTCCAGATGATGGCTTTTTCCTTTGCGGCCCTAAAGATTGTGGCGTGTTGTTCATTCGGTTCATCGGCGTAATGCCACTTTAGGTTTGGCATGGCTTCCTCCTTTAGCGTCTGTGCCAGTTTTCGCGTATGGGGGTAGATGTCGGTGGCGTCCGATCCCGCAAACCAAAGGCGTTTTTCATCGGCAGGAAGCTTGGCCAAATGCTCCTTGGCGTTGCGCACCAGGTAGTGGTCGTTCCACCAAAGCGATGGGTCAAAGGCGATGTAATGGTCAAACATGTCGGGCGCGGTAAAAAAGGTTTCCATCACAAACAATCCTGAAAGCGATTCGCCAATGATGCTTCTGGAGTTGGTCGTCCGGTATCGCTTTTCAACTTCGGGAAAAAGTTCATCCTTGATAAAATCCCTGAACTGCTTTGATCCGCCAACCACCGGTGCCACTTTTTTGTCCTTGGCCACCTTGGTAAATCCGGTCAGGTCGCGCCTTCTTTGCGTGTTTTCAATCCCAACGAGTATCAGTGGGCCAATTTTGTTTTCCTTGACAAGTTTCTCAAGGGTGTTTGCGATGTGCGGAAAATCCTCCTGAATCCCGCCATCGGCCATGTAAATTACCGGAAGCGAATCGGCCGAACTTTTATAGCTGACGGGCGTCCAGACGTTGATGGTGCGCTGTTCGCCCAAGTGTTTCGACTCGAGGGTAAAAGTCTGATGGTCGGGGATGGGATCATTGGGTTGTTGTTGTCCGCATCCCACTATAACGGATGCCGTGGCGATAATAAATGCGAAAAGGTTTTTCATTATTTTGATGGTTTTAGGCGCCAAGTTAGTCAAAATGCGAGACTTATTGCCTGTTAAAACCCATCAGTGGTCATCGTAATGGTCATCAACGTGATTGTCCTGAAAAACATTTGCACCCGATCGGATTTCAGTATGCCTGATTTCACCGCCCGTAGTTCCGGCGTCCTTTGCAAAATAGATAGCGATCAGGGAAGCGCCCAACACAACAAATCCGGCAACGTTGGATCCTTTGATATTTTTGACATCGGTCCAAAGTGCAATCAGTGAAAGCCCGGCCAGGACGTAGCTGAATGCCGCAAACAGCTCGGCCGATTCCTCGTGTCTTTCTATGTAAACCTCGTCGAATCCAGGCGCCTTCTCAACAAATTCTTCAGCGTTCTCCCCACTGTTCATGGCCACAACCGACGTGAGCGCGCCCACCACAAAAATCATATAGGCCGTTCGCTTTACTGCCTGCGATTTAAAGGCCAGACCTACAATCAGAACCAAAACGCCCACCATTGGGAAAATAATCGGCAAGTGATTGACTACCAAATGAAAATGTGCTGCATTCATGATATTTCAAGTTAGATATTTACGCCAAAAATGTAGCCCACCAAGGCTGATAATCCCATGGCAATCGTTCCCCAAACCACTATGCGCGTCACCGCTTTCTTTACACTCGATCCACCCGTTCTGGCCGATACCGCGCCTAAAATCACGAGTGACAGTATGGTAAAGCCGTAGAGGTAGATTTCCATTCCGTCAACCGGTGCAAAAATCGTCATTAGCAACGGCAACACGCCGCCAACGGTAAAGGCTGCACCCGACGCAAAAGCAGCCTGTATCGGCCGTGCCTGACTGATCTCATTCAGCCCAAGTTCATCGCGGACGTGCGCGCCAAGTGCATCGGCTTGGGTGAGTTCGGTGGCTACCTGAAGTGCCGTTTCCTTTTTAAGCCCTCGCTTTTCATAGATTTCGGCCAGGATTTTCAGTTCGGTTTCGGGCATTTGTTCCAGTTCCAGTTTTTCCCGTTCAATGTCGGCTTTTTCAATGTCGGTTTGTGAACTCACCGAAACATATTCGCCGGCAGCCATGGAAAGTGCCCCGGCAACAAGCCCGGCAACGGTGGCCAAAAGGATTTCGTCGCGGGTGGTGCTGGCGCTCGATACGCCAATCGCCAAACTTGCAATCGAGATAATTCCGTCGTTTGCCCCCAGTACGGCTGCCCGTAACCAGTTGCTTCGGTGAATGTAATGGCTGTCCAGATAATTGTCGATCGTGATCATAGGCAAAACAAATTTCAGGTTAAACAGCGTGAAAAACAAGGCCGTCCGTAAGTCTTTAGCTAATCTTAAGAATCTGATATTCAGTAAAAATATTGACGGATGATTCGACGCGTACGCCTTATTCAACCATCTCATCAATACCATGCTTCACCGCTTGTTGACCACCCTGAGCAGATCTTCGAGGTAATCAATCTGCACTTCCTGGATTTCCAGCAGTTTTTTGTTTTGGTGCACCAGCAAATGATCGATTTTTTCACTGAGCAGCTTGATTTCAAGTTCGGCCTTGAGGTTGATTTTGTAGTCGTGTTCGCTGCGCTGACGGTCTTTTTGCTCCTGTCGGTTTTGGCTCATCATGATGATGGGCGCCTGAATCGCCGCCAGGCAAGACAAAATTAGATTGAGCAGGATAAACGGATAAGGATCAAACGGCCTTGTGGTCAAAACCCAGACATTGATGGCCATCCAGATCAGGATAAATACGAAAAAGAAGATGATAAACGTCCAGCTGCCACCAAATGCCGCAACCTTATCGGCGATGCGCTCTCCAAGGGTCAGCTCGCCATCAATTTCATCCTCAATGGTTTCCGACAGGATCGCATTGTTCCGGATGGCGTCCATCACATCCTGGTCAATCATGGCCAGTTCGCCTTTTTCCTGAATAATCAGCGAGGTCAGGTAGAGACGGCGGTATTGGTTGAGTTCGGCCAGGCTGATGTATTTGTCGGCATCAAAGCCGGGATGTTCGGATTGGATCAGGTTAAAAATCCCTTCGCTTATGTCCAGGCCTTTTACTTCTTCGCCATTCCGGATTTCTTTCCGGCTGATAAAACTCGTCTTCATCGGCCGTTCATTTACGGTTCAGTTTGGCGTAAAGATCCAGGCTGATGAATTTACCGTCCTTGATTTCACATTCTTTCATCGTACCTTCATATTCAAAATCCAATTTTTCCATCAGCCGCTTGCATGCTGTATTTTCTGTTTCAACCTGTGCTTCCAGCCGATGCAGATGGAGTTGGTCAAAGCAATAGTCGCAAAAAACCGGAACAGCCTCCTGCATAATCCCGCGGCTCCAGTATTCGGGCAACAGCCAAAGCCCGATTTCAGCCTTGCGAAATTCCTTGTTGTAACTGCTTATCCCAATCGATCCCATGGGTGATTGATTGTCTTTGGAGCGAATGGCAAACCAGATTCCTGTTTGGTTTTCGCGCAAGTCTTTGTACCAAACCATCTGATCGCGGGTACCTTCAAGCGAGTTATAACTGATGCCGTAATACTTGATGACCTCGGGATGGGAGAGGCCCTGATAGACAAATTCGATGTCGCTGTCCACAATCGGTTTGAGGACAAAACGCGAGGTCAAAAGGGTAGTGCTGGTGTCAAAAGGATTCATTATTGCGACTTTGGCAGGCAGTTGATTTTGTGAAGGTAACAAAAATTGTCTTGCAGCCGTCTATCGGAACTAATTACTTAACCACTGATTTTGACATCACGTCCGACATCAATTTTCTATAGGCGCCCAGGCATAGATCCCGCGCAGTTTTGGAAAAATGAACATCTTCGCCATCGCGGGTTCGTGTTGTCGTACCCACCACTTTTTGCTCGTAAATGATCATTTCGGCGTTCAAATCATAGATTTCCAGTTCCGCCGATCCTGAATTTGACTGTTCAGGCGTCATGGCATTTTGTGTAAAGCTGATGGCACCCAAGCTGCTGTCGGGCGTTCCGGTTTTCAAAATGATAAAATAATCGAGTCCTGTTCCGGCCTTGATTTCGCGAATGGCGGATTTGCTCAAATCGGTCGTAAGATTTTGCCGGATCATCATTCCTTTTGATTCAGGATAGTAGACGAGCCGGCTGCCCAAAACGCTTCCAAAGTCATCCAAAGCCCTTTTCTCCACCGTTGACATGATGCCGGCAGGTGATTCAATATTGTAGAGCAACCATTGGCCTTTTGTAAAATCGACGCCGGTCTGCTTTGGTTTGATATAGGTATACGACGGAAGGGAGCAGGATTGCAAAACCAGCGCGAATAGTAGAACTTTAAGCAGGTTTTTCATGGGTTCATGGTTCAGGGTACAAGGATAGGGTATAGGGAAGATCGCGGTTCTTCACTGAACAGCAAAAGGAAATTGCATTGTCAGTGTAGATTTTTAAAGAGTTTGAATCGTCTTTCCTCTAAAAATATTTTTTGCTTCAGTTCTCTCATGCTTTCATTCTGCACGAACATTCATGGTGTTCGCTGATGTACTTTATGGATTCGATGCAAAGTTCCCGCAGGATTTCAAGGTTGATGTCGGATAATTTCTTGAGATAAATACATGCCTTGCTCATCTTAAAAATACCCAATTGGTCCACTAACTCCCGGCTTCTTTCAGTATCGGAATAAACGTAAAGGGTCAACGCGGCCTTCCGTGGTGAAAACGCCAGCACAGGCGCATCACCTTCGTGACCGCTTGCGTATCGGTAGTGGTAATTTCCAAAACCGATGATACTGGGTCCCCACATTTTTGCCTGTTCGCCCGTCCATTTTTGCAACAGTTCGATCAGTTGAAAACTATCAGCCTTTCTTTGATCGTTGTCAACAAAGGCATCGATAAATTCAGGGACGCTTTGTCCGGTATAGGTGGTTTTGGTTTTGGCCATTAGATTTTATTCTTGGTCGATATGGCTAATGTAAAAAAAAGCAGCGTTTTATCAGATAAATTAAGGTGTCGCCTTTAAAATCTCAGATAAGGCCGGCGCCCAATGCAACCGAAATGACAATCAGCATGATGGCCACCGTTACCTGAATGAATCGCAGGGTCACTTTCTTTAGCAATTTGTTGCCTAAATAAGCACCCGCGATGCCTGAAAGAGTGGCGCAAATCACCAGCGTCAGATTGTCGTAAAGTCCGGATTGGGAAAACCTTGTGGCGTAAATACTCAGCCGGGTAAAATCAACAAAGGTTGAAACGACTACGGCGGTAGCCACAAAACTCTCCTTTGAAAGCCCGGCCTTGATGAGAAATGCGCTTCTCAACGCACCCTGGTTTCCTGAAAGTCCGCCAAAAAAACCGCTTAACGCGCCACCAATGGGAAGCTTTTCCTTGCCAAACTGCAACTTCCTGAAATAGGGAATCAGGTCGATGGTGGCAAAGATGATCAGCAGTACCGAGATGATGAATTTGACCGGATAAACTTTAAACTGTTTCCCAAATGCGTGGTAGGAGAACAAAGGCTCAAGATGGGTGATGTTGAGCAAAAGCCACGATCCGACAATGGCTGCAATGACGGCCGGAACGCCAAAGCGGATCAAGACTTCGCGGTCGGCCTTTTTGCCCACCAGAAACAGCTTGAACAGGTTGTTGAAAAAGTGAACTACGCCGGTGAGGGCAATGGCCAGCTCGACGGGAAAGAAAATCATAAAGACAGGCGTCAAAATGGTGCCAAGCCCGAAACCTGAAAAGAAAGTGAGAATGGCCACAAAAAACGCCGCCAGAGAGATGATGATGATTTCCATTACTGCGCGGTATTCATCCTACGGTCGATTGACCAATTACCGCCGCCTTTGATCAGCAGGAAAATGCTGCCGAGCAACATGGACCAATCCGTCCGGCTGCCGTGAAGCAACTCCCAGAATCCTTTTTCCAGATAAACTTCCTGTTTTGTCGTGGCAAATGCAACCAGCATGATGACAATCAGCGGAACGGTTGCAAGGCGCGTCAATAAACCGATCAGAATCAATCCGCCGCACAGAATTTCAAAAAATCCTACAAATCCTCCGAGGAATTCAGGCGATGGCAAACCAATTTTCTCGAATCGGCCAGCGCCGCGAATGGCGGGAAAAAGGAATTTTTGAATCCCTTCTGACAAAAATACCGCACCAACGATAAGGCGGATAATGACGGTGGTTTTGGAGTCGTCGGTTGCAATGATTTTTTTGAGCATGTGGCAAGTTAAGTCGTGAAGCAAAAAAACGAAATATGTCTTAAAGTACGCCAGAGCAGAATAATATTTAACGCAGCCTTAAAACAAGAAATCAACAATCGATTGATGCATCAATCCTGAAGTTTGGGGATTCATAATCGGGGCGGGATTTTATTGGCCCCGCCCCGAAACCTTTAATTAAATTCCCTGGAAGACAAAGGGTTTGGTCTCGACAAATTT
>CAZIBV010000081.1:6766-10675 GCA_964537345.1 uncultured Flavobacterium sp.
TCGACAAATTTGGAAATCCTTCGGTCGAGATTCCGTACGGAACCGAACAATTCCTGATTACGCTGAATACACCGGCCACCGCAATCCGCGTGTTGTCGGTTTGCGGAATGGCGTCGATTTAGTAGGAGGCGCGTACAAAACGATCGGCGGCCCTGTTGGTTCCGGGCAGGAAGATTTTGCCAGGTATTTCTTTCCAATAGTCAGCAATGGCCAACTGTTGTTCAAAAATCGGGTCGTTGGTCATGACCGTATAGGACGGATCGTGGTGAATGACCAATTCGCCGTCAATGTATTCCAGAATGGCGTTGTCACCCGACGGATCCGACAATGACAGGTGGACAGTCGTGGATTTGTCTGTTCCGGGTATGACGTCGGTTACCACGACAAATTCCTTTTTGCGAAAATGTTCTACCGCTTCCTTAACCGATGCAAAATTGTCCAAGGTGTACTGCGCCCAAAGCGAAATGGCCAGTCCCGTTGTTTTGCCGTCTTTTTCAAACGGCGGATACTTGGAATTGTTGAGCCACAGCATGTTGGCATTGAGTCCTTTTTCATTCATTCCGTCCGATACGCCAATATCCCAGGAACTGGCGACGATGCTGCCGTATTTGGACGTCCACCGCACGGTATTTTTACCGGTTTTTCCATCTCTTTTCACGCCGCGGGGCATTTGCCATAAATTGGCCGGAATCTCCATTGAGAAATCCATGGTCCGGGCTGTGATTACAGTACCGTTAGGGCCTTTGTACACCACCCGCGTGCAGGCTTCGGCCTTGGTTACGCCCAACATTCCCACGGCGATAAGGGCCGATAAACTGATTTTTGCTAAAAGAGTTTTCATATAATTGATTTTTGGGACTTTGAAGTGCGTTAAGACAATTTGGTTACTAATATAAACGCTTACAGTTCGTTGTGACTAAGATAGCAAAATGTCGGTTGTACAAAAAAATCCTGGAATAATGAATTTTACACTTTACGGGAAGAATTTTTTTCGTATCTCTGTAACAAACTCCAAAAGATGCAAAAAGTTAAAAATTCTCCGATGCTGCCGGTGGTGCATACTCAAGTCTTTGCAATTGAAATCAAAAACGCCTGTCGTGGTCTCGACGTACACAGGATCCGTCAAATCCTGGTTGATTACGGGCTGATCGACCTTCCGGATACACCTGATTTTTTGTATCAGGCCATCGGGATTTTTAAGGATTTTGAGGAAAAGTCAAACGTGCGCGAGGTTAAAACTCACGATTCAAAATGCATTGCGTGCTCGTTTGGAAAAACAGTGAAGGTTTTTGAAGTGACTTATGTCAAGCCTGATGATCAGGGATCGCCCTTTAGGTTGCAATACACAAAATCGTTTGCCATAAATTTGGATATTGTCGAGGGCAGGCTGATGGATTTTGGTTGGTGCAACGCCTTTTTAAGCAGGCAGGAAATGGAAAAGCTCGATTAAGATTTTTTCCTGCAGATTCCATTCAATCATTTTCTGCGGTGATTTTATTTACAGGCGCAAACCATAACCTATTGATGCGTCCGGAGTTTCTCAATCATTTTTGACGAGATTTCCTCAGATGAAATTCCGTATCCATTGACCAGGGTGCCTTTAATACCAAACGCCGGCGACGAAATGGCATAAAGCACCGATTGATAATCCGGATCAGAATCACCCTCAAATCGGTATACCTTGTCAATTTGAAACTCCTCGGGCGAAAGGGCCGTATTGGACTTATGGCATAACAGACAGTCTTCGTTAATGTTAAAGTCGTGGCTGTAACCCAGTGCGATGAGTGCGTTTATCGTTTGGGATAACGTTCCGTAGTTGTCTTTCAATTCTATTTTTTTCATTTCAAGGGAGTTTATGTGGGAATCATCCCGATTGCGTTGGCCTTTGGAATTGTCGATACCATGATGGTGGCCATTCGGGAAAGAACCCGCGAAATCGCGATGCTGCGGGCCTAGGCATGAACAAGTTTAAAATCTTTGTCATGATTTTGTTTAAAACGCTTTTCCTGAGGCAGTTTCTACTACAATCTTGCGACCCAGGTTTAGATAAGAGGACGCTGGAGTTTTCAGACAAGGTAAAAAAGAATCGTTGGGGAATCCAATCGAAAACCCCAACGCTTTGATTTGCCTTTGTTACTCAATTTCCGGCGACATCCATTTATAGACGGCTCCTGCCAATAGCGCACCGACAACAGGCGCCAGGATAAAAAGCCAAAGTTGTTCAATCGCCCAGCCTTGTACAAATACCGCCTGGCTGATGCTTCGCGCGGGATTGACCGATGTGTTGGTAACGGGAATGGATATCAAATGGATCAGCGTCAAACCCAGGCCAATGGCCAATCCTGCAAATCCTTTGGATGCTTTTGAATGCGTCGCGCCCAAAATGATGATCAGGAACATAAAGGTCATGACGATTTCAGTCACCAAAGCAGACATCATACTGTAGCCGCCGGGAGAATTTTCACCGTATCCGTTCGATGCAAATCCGCCCAGTTCAAATCCCGGTTTTCCGGTGGCGATCATATACAAAATCCCGGCGCCGGCAATTCCGCCCAAAACCTGCGCAAAAATGTAGGGGAGGAGTTCGCGTTTGTCAAAGCGTCCGCCCATCCAAAGTCCGACGGTTACGGCAGGGTTGAGGTGGCATCCTGAAATGTGTCCGACAGCGTAGGCCATGGTCACCACCGTGAGTCCAAAAGCGAGCGATACGCCCACAAATCCGATTCCGAGTTCAGGATATCCTGCGGCCAAAACGGCGCTTCCGCATCCGCCAAGCACCAACCAGAAAGTTCCGATAAATTCTGCTGCTAATTTTTTCATTGTTGTAGGGATTAGAGGTTGTTAAAGGGTTTTATCCGCCAGTTGGCTAATCAAGTGCCTCGGGACGGTATACTGACCCTAACTTACAAAAAAAAGATGAATTAAGTTGTTGGTTTTGTGAGATTTGCATCTGCATTAAAATGATGCTATCGGAATAAAAAAACGGAGCCCTACTATTTCGCGTAAAACTCCGTTGACGTTTGTTTGAATTCGAATTATTTAAACTCTTTGTCCAAAAATTGTTTCATCTTTTATGGTCCCCATCATTTCGATACTCCAAAATATCAGCAGGCTGACAGTCCAGAGCTTTACAGATCGATTCCAACGTACTGAATCGTATCGCCTTTGCCTTTCCTGTCTTTAAGATGGAAAGATTGGACAAGGTCAAGTCGACTCTTTCTGAAAGTTCATTCAGGGACATTTTGCGCTTGGCCATCATAACGTCCAGGTTTACAATTATCGGCATACTAAACAGTTAAATCGTTTTCGGTTTGGATTTCTACTCCTTTTTTGAAAATCGTTGCAATAATGTAGACAACGGCTCCCATCAGAATAAACGCTTGGCTGTCTGACCAAAATTGATCGAGGTGGCTTGTTTCATATCCGTAATGATTAAGCCGCTTGGTTGATTCGCCGGCAATATAACCCAGAAAACCAATGGCCAGTGTAAAATAACTGATTCTTGAAAATTGAGTGGCGACAAAAGAATTAAACGGCTTTTGCAAATCCATTTTGTGCATGAGCATAACCAAGATGTAAAACAGAAATACCTTAAGTAAGGATATCGACAGAATGAAGCTGTACAACAAGTAAAATATCCATTCATTGTCTTTTAGAATGGGAATCAAATCGAGTTTTTGATACAGATTCTGGACAACTTCCGGTTTGTAAAGGCTAAAAAAGAAATTGACGATCAGGCCGCTGGCCTCAATGGCCAGGCCAACAAAAATGATCCAGGCGATGACGTGCAGGACTATAAATACAAAATTGTTTGTTTTGGACATAATACAATAGTTTGATTACGCTACAAACGTAATAAAAATTTATTGAAAAACAACAAATAAAGAATGTTTTACAATATATTTTTTT
>CAZIBV010000082.1:0-10549 GCA_964537345.1 uncultured Flavobacterium sp.
CCAACCTATCGCTTTATTTCGTTCGGGATAATCCATTGTTCCCCTACCCATTGGTACGAAGTTAGCCGGATTATTTATACGTCCGATACAGAAAATCTGCCGAAAATGTTAAATGGTTGCAAGGCGCAGGGTACAAGGCGCAGGGTACAGGATGCAGGTCAACCGACAATAAATAATGAATAAATTATAATTCCTAAGTCCCTTTCAAATAGGTTCAAGCCTGAACAGACTACTGTATCTCCCTGTATCCGCGATTAACTGTAAACTGTAAACTGTAAACTGTCAACCGTCAACCCCCGCTGAAAGCCAATCGGTAACCACTAAAAACTATCTCTTCCGGATTTTTCGTTCTAGGACAATGAATTGCATTCGAATAGTGTCGTAAATAACGGCACTCAGGAGTGCGGCTGCTGCTATGAGTAAGGTGTAGAGACCAATGGGATTAAAGAGGATTCCGCCAAGGATTCCGCCCAGGAAGAAGAAACTGATAATGATGAGCCGTAATTTTATTGAAGCTTTAAGTTGCGCGCGCTGTTCCGGTTTGCCGTAAAAGAATAACTGTGATAACTCAATTCCCAGATCGGTGAAAAGCCCGGTGAGGTGGGTGGTTCGGACCGTTGCGTTAGAGATTGTTGTTACCAGTGAGTTTTGCATGCCCATCGAAAATAGCAGGATACACGCCATAAGATGTGGCCCGGTTTCAATCAGCAGGCTGCCAAAAAGCGCCACCCCGGCCAGGATAACAGCTTCAATGACAACCGGGACGCGATGGCTGAAAGCGGCGTTGGTTCGCGAAGCAATTTCAACCAATACATTGGACGCAAACGAACCAATAAAGAATGAAAAAATATAAACGAAATACACCATTCCTTCGCCCCATCGCATCAACAGTACTTCGTCTATCAGGTAGGCAAAATGCCCGGTCACGTTGGTGGTAAGGCGTTGGACCGCCAAAAAACCCGCGACATTGACAATTCCCGCCACAAATGAAAGCACTGACGCGATCCGTATGTTGTGCTTGAGGGTTCTTTTCTTGCCTTTGTGACGGAACATTTCTTAAGCGGACTTAGATGTCTTTGATATAATCTTCGAATTCGTAGAAAAACAGCTCGAACTGCGTCATGTTTTGGGCAAAAAAGTCAAAGATCTCTGGCCAGTGTGCGCGGTTATTCATACTGAAACCATTGAGCTCCACCCAAACTTTACTAATGACTTTGTTTTCCAGATAAACGTCTTTTTCCAGCAAGGCGTCGGGGAGATAGTCTTGCTTGAGCAGCGTTTCCAGCGAGAGCAGTTTATCAAAGTAGGCATATCGTCGGTCGTCGTCGCGCGATTCTATCGCCAGCATTACCTGTGCTTGTTTTCCCTGCGCATGGAATTTGAGCGAAACATCCTTGATTTTTGTGTCGTAAAGCAGCCATTTTTGCGGATAGGCATCGGCAAACGCGGTCCAGAATTCGCGCTTGAGCTGTTGCATTTCGGCTTTGCTGTACATAGTTGATAGCGGACGTTTGTTGCGTGGCCGGATTTGTTGAAGTACCTTTACAATATGGATTTCGAGAATTTCCTGAGCCTGATCCCAAAGATAAAGAACCTTTCGCTACCAGGCGAGGATGCACACGCTAAAATGGCGCCGCCGGAACGTGCCGATTTGATCCGCAACATCGATTGGGCAACATTGAATCCTCGCAGGGCAGCTGTTTTGATGCTGGTTTATCCCAATAATGGAAGCGCCAGTCTGGCATTGATTCAAAGAAACGAGTACAAAGGGGTCCATTCTTCACAAATTGCGTTTCCCGGCGGAAAAATTGAACCTACCGATCCGTCGCCCATGCACACCGCCATTCGCGAAACCCACGAGGAAATTGGTGTGAAACCCGCTGACCTGGTCATTGCGCGCCCCTTTAGCAGGGTTTACATTCCGCCGAGTAATTTTGAAGTGTCGCCGTTTTTGGCCTATGTCGAGAACGAACCGATTTTTGAACCGGATCCGCGGGAGGTAGCCCAGATGGTCTCTTTTGGTTTTGACGCTTTTTTAAGCGATTCAAATGTCGTCATCAACCAAATGGCAACTTCCTATTCGCAAAGTATTGGTGTTCCCGCATTCAGGGCGGGCGACAAAATTATTTGGGGCGCAACCGCCATGATGCTCAGTGAATTGAAAGAAGTTGTAAAAACTGCCGCCAAGCCCGACTTGATTTTGTAAATTTGCACACTGTATGGGCTTATTTAAACGCAACCCGTTCGGGCATATTTTGTTTCTCAAAAGGTGGATGATTCTGGCCTTTGGACTCCTTACACATCGTCGGTATCGCGGATTCAATGAACTTCAAATCGAGGGTTCGGATATCATTCGTGACCTACCTGAAACCAATGTGCTTTTTATAGCCAATCACCAGACATATTTTGCCGATGTTGTGGCCATGTTCCACGTGTTCAACGCCAGTTTAAAGGGCCGTGTCGACAACATCCGGAACGTAGGCGGATATTTATGGAAGCCAAAGCTCAATATTTATTATGTGGCGGCCAAAGAAACCATGCGCGAGGGATTGTTGCCTAAAATTCTGGCGTATGCGGGCGCCATCACGGTCGAACGGACTTGGCGTGAAAAAGGGAAGGATATTCAGCGCGAAGTCAATTTAAACGATACCGAGAACATAAAGGTTGCGCTTAAGGACGGATGGGTTATCACATTTCCGCAGGGAACCACCAAGAGCTTTAAACCTGTCCGGAAAGGAACAGCGCACATTATCCTTCAGCATCGGCCGATTGTCGTGCCGATTGTGATTGACGGCTTCCGCAGATCGTTTGACAAAAAAGGCCTCCGACCCAAGAAGAAAGGCATTCTGCAATCGTTCATTATTAAACCGCCGCTTGAAATCGATTACGATAACGATACGGTAGAGCAGGTGGTCGAAAAAATTGAATACGCCATCGAACAACACCCGTCATTCCTTAAAGTGATTCCTGCCGAAGAGCGCGAAGCAGCCGAGAAACTGAATGAAAAAAGACGGTGGGATTACTGATTTCCGACCACTTCAACTTTATAACCCGCTTTTCGCAACAAATTGATAACGCCATTGGGTCCGCCCAGGTGAGCCGCGCCGACTGCAAAAAATGAAGGCTGTTTTTGGAGCTGCGTTTCAATGACGGGAATCCAGGATTTATTGCGTTTGTCGAGCAGCACGTCGTCGTATTCAGATGTGATTTTGTTTTGTGATTCGATGGCGAGTTTGTACATCAGTTCGACATCTTGCGTGGCGTAGGTTTCGTAAAGTTTGGCGGACTCGGCCTTGTCGTTTACAAAATCGTTTTTGACCGATTTGATCAATTCTTCAATTTGCACCTCATACGGAATGGCGTCAAAAATGGCGAGCTGATCGTTCACGGTTTCCAATCCGAGGATTTCCTTTTGGCTTTGCGCGCTCAGTTTCATCAGTTCCTGCTCGACCGACTGCATTGGGCATTCAATCATTTTTGGGTAAAACATAGCCGAAATCATGAACGGTTTTACCGTATTGACCAGCACCGCCGACATCCCGAGATTGCGCTTCATATAATCATCCAATAGCTTGAAATCCTCTTCCGATAGCAGGCTCTTCAAGGTTTTTCCGCCCGTCATATGCATGTGCTGCATCATGGTCATCTGGAGCCCAGGGTCGTCCATGTCGAGTTCCAGAAAGAGCTTTTCAGTTTCCGACAGTGCTTTTTTGGTGGGGCCGGCTAAACTGGCATCGCACGTAATGTGAATCGTTCCGTACAGGTAGGAAGGTTTTGCCACTTTAGGCGATGTAATTTTCCATAAGAGGCCTTTTTGTTGGGCCGATCCTATCAGTCCCAAAAATGACAGGCATACAATCAGCAATTTTTTCATCAGTCAAAATTTATTTTTTTCAGTTCGCGATAGTTGGCCACCAGTCGACGCAAAAGCGTTCCGTAAACAAGTCGGTAAATTACCCAAACAAATCCAACTCCAAGGCACAAAACCACAAAAACCAATAAAATCATTCTCATCAGGGCCCAGTTGTCATGGGTAATGGCGTCTTTTATTCCGGCCACCTTGGGGCTGCAAACAATGGCGATTACAAAGCCAGCCACCAGACTTAGTCCAATCATGGCCAGGTTGTACCAAACATAATATTGAACTGTCCGTCGGGTGCGCAAAATGTCTTTCATCAAGGTACGCGTGTCTGAAATCGTCGAAATTCGGACGTAATTTTTGTAGAATAGGTAGATAAACCCAATCACAATCGCATAATTAACATAGGTTACTGCTGCAATAACAATTCGGAAAGCTTCACTGTTTAATTCGGCAATGTATGCGTCAGTGTCCATCATCATGCTTATGGCCGTCCAGAAAACTAACTCCAAAAGGCTTGCAATCAATATCCACCGCACCAACGACGATGAACTCTTGTGGATCATCCGATAAATATCCGGCTCGGACACCTGCTCAAACGCATTTTCCCGCCGCTTCCAGTCTTTTTTTAACAAATCCAGTTCTTCCATAGCTACGGATTCAATATTTTTTTCAATTTTCCTTTGATGCGATTCATCTTTACCCGTGCATTCACCTCGGTGATACCAAGCGTTTCTGAAATTTCGGCGTAATCCTTGTCTTCCAAATACATGAAAACCAATGCCTTTTCAATGTCATTAAGCTGATAGACAGCCTGGTAGAGCAATTTGATCTGCTCCTCTTCCTCGTAATTGTAATCTTCCTGTTTGATAAAAGTGCGCTCGGTTTCAAACGATTGTGTCGCGACCGACCGCGTGCTTTTGCGGTAAAGGGTGATGGCCGTGTTAAGTGCCACCCGGTACGCCCAGGTTGAAAATTTTGAATCGCCTCTAAACTTGGGATACGCCTTCCAGAGTTGGATGGTAATTTCCTGAAACAGGTCTTTGTGGGCATCCTCGCCCCGGGTATAAAGCCTGCAGATCTTGTGAATGATATTCTGATTCTGCTTTAGCTGTTTTACAAATGACTGTTCGAGTTCGTCGCTCATGACTGCGTTAGTAGCAACATTTGGAAAATGGTTACAGATTTCAATGGACAATTGATAATTGACAATTGATAATTAACGATTAACAATGAACAATTGCGGAGTAGTTTACAGTTGACGGTTAACAGTTTACAGTAAATCGCGGAAGTGGGATGATTAAATTTTCCTGAATGTCCATTTCCAAATTTTCAAATTTCCAAATTAACTCCCCTGCACCCTGTACCCTGCACCCTGCACCCTGCACCCTGTACCCTGTACCCTGCACCCTGTACCCTGCACCCTGTACCCTGTACCTTACACCTAAAGCGCCCGATCCTTATAATAATGCACCAACAAATCCACAAAACGGCTATAGCTTTCAAGGCCTTCCTGCTGGTTGAGCTTTAAAAAGTTGTCGTAAAACCATTTGAAACCGTCTTCGATAAACGTTTCATGCGCCTGCCAGAATTCTCGGCTTTCGCGATAATTTTCGAGGATTCCAGGGTTTATTTGTTTGATGAGTTGCTCGTAGGTTTCAGGATTGCGTACTTCCCACTGACCCATGCAATACACCAGGGCGGTGGCATAACCGGAAAACCGATAGCGCGCGTCGGGATGATGCGTGGCAGCCAGAAATCCGATAAAATTTGCCTCGCTCTCAGATGCGTAACCCAACTGGTGCGCCATTTCGTGACATCCAATCATGGGCAACTGATACCGCGGCCCCAGAATATTGGAATGCGCCTCGCCCGTAAAAGGATTGAGATATCCGGAAAATCCCATGTAAGTGAGCGGCAGACTCAGCAATGAAGCCTTGACACTTGGCGTTTCATAGCGGAGGAAATCAAACTTTTGCGACAGATTTTCATATCCTTTTGCGTTGGATGTCAGAACCTGTTCCCAGCTTTCCTCAAAAACCACCTTTTTGTCGACGTCGCCGGTAATTTCCAGGTGCTGGGCATTGATCCTGCCGATGAGCTTCAGCGTAAAATCCATCAGTTCAGCATCGGAGTAGGCCAGGGTATCAGCTGTATCGGTGCGGTCCTGCAAGCCAAGTTTTACACCCAGATTCTCCCGATGGTAGTTAAGCCCCCAAAGCAGGTTGAAAAGCAGGTAACCAATGGAGACAAATCCCACGAGTTGCAAGGCATTGTCCCGCCATTGATTTCTCCAGGTATGACGACGCTTTATAAACCACCTCACAAGTAGTACAATCAAGATCAGATACACCACATCGCCCACCGAGAACGGAATCCATCCCAGCAAAAACCGCCAGAACTTAGCCATGACCGGATATACCCCATTGCTGTAAAACCGCTCTACGGCATGCGGGAACCACGAAAGAATCTGCAAGACAACAAGTTGCAGGATCAGCAGTAGCGTCAAGTGGTATTTGGGATGTGGCCGCATACGTCAAATATAACAACGATTGCCGTTTTTGCGCTGCAAACTTGTAACTTTGAGCGTTAATACTATGTTATGAGTGATATCCGAAATCTGGAGCCAAAAGCGCTCTGGAACAAATTTGCCGACCTGAACGCCGTGCCGCGTCCGTCAAAAAAAGAGGAAAAAGTAATCGAGTTCATGAAGTCATTTGGCCAAAATCTGGGTTTGGAGACTTTTGAAGACGATATCCGCAACGTGATCATCCGCAAGCCGGCCACGCCGGGCATGGAAAACCGCAAGCCCATCGTGATGCAGGCCCACCTGGACATGGTGCACCAAAAAAACAACGATACGCAATTTGATTTTGATACGCAGGGAATCGATATGTATGTCGATGGCGACTGGGTCAGGGCGCGCGGAACCACTTTGGGCGCCGACAACGGCCTTGGCGTAGCGACCATTATGGCGATTCTGGAAAGCACCGACATTCCGCATCCGGCTATCGAGGCGCTTTTTACGGTTGATGAAGAAACCGGGATGACAGGCGCACTCAACCTCAAGGGCGGAATCCTTCAGGGTGAAATCCTGCTCAATCTGGATACGGAAGAAGACGACGAAATTGACATTGGTTGTGCGGGCGGCCTCGACGTGACGGCCACGCGAACCTATCAGGAAGAGGACGTGCCGGTAGGTTCAACCGGCTACACCATCACTGTAAAAGGCCTTAACGGAGGTCACTCGGGCATGGACATCCACAAGGGATTGGGCAACGCCAACAAAATCATGAACCGCCTTTTGTTTGACGGATTCGAAAATTTTGGCCTGCAAATCAGCGAGATCACCGGCGGAAGCCTGCGCAATGCAATCCCGCGCGAAAGCGTTGCCAAAGTTGTGATTGCATCAATGTATGACGAGGCGTATGTTTTTGACATGCAGGAAATAATTGGTGAAATCAAGACTGAATACGCTTCGACCGAACCCAACCTGACTATTGAAATCACTAAGTCAGGCCTGCCGTCAAAAGTGATGGATCTGGGTGTTCAGGAAGGAATTCTCCGGGCGATTTATGCCGCGCACAACGGTGTTTACAGGATGAGTGCCGATATGCCTGATTTGGTGGAAACCTCCAACAACATTGCAAAAGTGCGGATTGGCGGCGGAAACATTGAGGTGGCCTGTTTGACACGATCGTCGGTTGAATCGTCAAAATTTGATTTGGCCAATGCCTTGCGATCGGCGTTTGAACTTACGGGTTGCGAGGTGGAATTCTCCGGATCATATCCCGGATGGACGCCCAACGTCAAATCAGAAATCCTGAAAGTACTGGTTGACATCTACAAAAAACAGAACAATGCCGAGCCTCGGGTTGTGGCCTGTCACGCCGGGTTGGAGTGCGGCATCCTGGGAACGAATTATCCCAAGATGGACATGATTTCATTTGGCCCGACCATTCTGGGCGCGCACTCACCAGATGAACGCGCCAGCATCTCATCGGCACAAAAATACTGGAAGTTTGTGCTGGAAGTGCTGAGCAACATTCCGCAAAAAGCATAACAAAAAAGGCTGCCTTTCGGTAGCCTTTTCTTTTTTCAATTTTATTTTTTTACTGAAACTTGTAGGTCAGATTCGCCAGGAATTGTGTTGGTGCCAGCGGGTTCACGCTGTAGTTTTCATGGACTACGTAGTTTAGCGTGTTGGTCACGTTTGAAACCTTGCACAAAATCGAGAACTTTTTCCAGTTGTATCCGGCCGAAAGGTCCAGCGTCACATAGCCGTCCAGCGGAACTTCGCGGTCGTTTATGGTTGCGGCTCCCGTGGTAGGGTTCACCACCAGGTTGTTGTTCCATCCGCCCAAGCGATCACCAATATAATTGGCCAGGGCGCCTACCTGCAGTCCTTTTAGTTTGCCTCGCTGAAGCGTGTAGAAAAAGCTGGCGTTGGCGGTATGGGCAGGCGTGCGGACTACGCGGTCACCCTCAATAAAACTGCCGTTGGTTTGGGCGGTTTTGGTGTATCGCATGTCGTTGTAGCTGTAACCGGCCGCAAGGGTAAGTCCGTCAACCGGCGATCCCATAATGTCGATTTCGACACCGTTACTGGTAGTTTCGCCGCTCAAAACGCGGATGTTGGTATCGGTGTTGGGAGTTCCGTCGGCACGGAATTCGGCGGTTTGCGAAAGGTTGCTGTTAACGATGCGGTAGACGGTCAGGTTGGTTGTCAGGCGTCCGGCATACCATTCTTTTTTGACACCTGCTTCAAGTTGATTGATCAGTGAAGCTTCGAGCGGTTCGCTATCGACCGTTACCCCGGTGTTGGGCGTAAACGAGTTGGCGTAACTTGTAAAAAACGACAGTGAATTTGTAGGTTGGAATACCAATCCTACTTTTGGTGTAAAAGCTTTGTCGATGCGCTTGGCGCCTGGTGCCGATGTGTTGTCGGTAACGTTGTAGGTTGTGGGCGATGCTTCCTGCCAAGACCAGCGCAGTCCGGCCAGAACTTTCCATTTCTCGGTAAAGGAGATCAAATCCTGAAAGTAAACGCCAAAGCGATCGGTGTCGGTTTTCACGATGCGCGTCAGGGTGCCTTGCGGAATTCCCGAACCTTGGTCAAAGTTTTCAAAGTCAAAGATATTGCCTGATCCGTAGGTGTTGGGACTAAAAGAATAGGTGTTGGCCTCGGTGAAGGAGTTTTCATAATCCACGCCGGTAAAGATTTGGTGGCGGATGCTTCCCGTTTTAAAGATTCCCTGAAGGCTCAACTGCTGACCAAGAATTTGCTCGGTGTTTTTAACCTGCGCAAGCGGACGGCTCCAGTCGCCATTGGCTGCCGGCTGAATGCGTTCGGTTCCTTTCCAGCGGCGGTCAAAATCCTGGAACGAGCTGTTAAAATTGAGTTTCCAATTGCTGTTGAACTCATGATCGAGCAAAAGCGAAACACTTGATTGTACAGTGTTTCCGTTTGACCAACGCGCGCCCATATAAAGGTTTCGCGGTAAATCGACGATTTCCTTTCCTATGATGGCCGTACCAAAATCAGGCGTCCAGTCGGCATTGAGGTAGTCGGCCTGCAGCACCAGATTGGTTTTGGGCGACATCTTAAAAGCAAGCGACGGGTTGACGTAAATGCGTTCGTTTTTGACCACGTCGCGGAAACTCTCGGAATTTTCATAAGATCCGGCAAAACGGTAGGCGATACTTGACGAAAGCGGCCCGTAAACATCGATTGACGGACGGTAAAACGAATAGCTTCCGGCCTGCATTGAAATTTCGCCACCGCGTGTAAATTTTGGCGTCTTGGTGACCATGTTAAGGATTCCGCCGGGTGCCACGTTTCCGTAAAGCAGGGCGGCGCTTCCCTTGAGGACTTCTACGCGCTCAAGCGAGGAAACTTCCGGCATCGATCCGCTGTTCATGCGGAAACCGTTTTTAAACATGTTGTTGGCCGACATGTCGTAACCGCGCGAAAAAAGCGATTCCTGAGCACCGCCACGCGCCGATGAAACGTATACCCCGTTGGCGTTGCGCACTACCTCGCTAAGGCGGACTGCTTGTTGTTGGTTGATTAAATCAGAGGAGAAAACCTGGATGCTTTGCGGCAAGTCGAGCGGCTTGATGGCAGCTCTTGAAACCTGGGGCGGCTTGTTGGGTTGGTTGACTACGATTTCCTGTAGAAATCCTCCTGGTTTTTTAAGGGTGTCATTGTAAAATTCGGCGTAAAGGTCTTGATCAGAGGCTCCGGTTTGCGCCCAAACCCCGCAAGTAAGGCAGAGCGATCCGGCGATATATCGTATCATTTATTAAGAATAATTTAAAATAACGGTGCAAAAGTAAGACGTGATTCTTGTTCCTGCAAGGTTATTTAGAATAAATCTTAATAAAAATTAAAAGTGATTGGATCTTAATAGTTTACAGTTGACGGTTTACAGTTGACAGAAATTTGCGGTAGTTGTTGGATTTACAATTACCAGTTAACAATTAACACCCGAGGCGAAGCCGAACGGAGCGAAGCTAATGAACAATGAACAATTAGATCGTGGTGGTGGGAAGTTTAAAGTTGTCGATTGACTAATCGTTGAATTTTTAAATCTTTAAATCTTTGAATCCCGTCATTTTAACTCGCTATCGCGTCGTTCAGTTCGCCCAAGGGCTCGGGTCAAATTTTCATCCCGATAGCTATCGGGA
>CAZIBV010000083.1:0-10475 GCA_964537345.1 uncultured Flavobacterium sp.
GTTGCACCCAACCCCGCATCGCGACAAGCCCAAATCCGACTGGCCGAAAACTCCATTCCTGCCGTGGCGCGGATCTACGATATGTCGGGTAAACTATTGCTCAAAAAACGACTGGTACGTGAAACCAGCCAAGTTGACATCTCGGCGCTGCAAAAAGGGATTTATGTCATCAGTATTGCCGACGAGAACGGAAACTCCACACAGGTTAAACTCGCAAAAATCTAAAAGAAAAATGCCGGACAATTCCGGCATTTCTTTTTAAAACTCGTTGAGCATTTTGGAGATTTCATCCAGCTTGGGTGTCAGGATGATTTCAATCCGTCGGTTTTTGGCCTTGCCATCGGTTGTAGCGTTGCTGGCTACCGGCGCATATTCGCTTCGACCCGCAGCAGTGAGGCTTTGCGGATTGATTTGCTTATTCTCGGTGAGGATTGCAACGATGGCTGTGGCGCGCTTGGTCGACAGATCCCAGTTGGTTGCAATCGGCCCCTGTCCGTTGTATTCAACATTGTCGGTGTGACCTTCGATCAAAACTGAAATATCCGGATTCACAGCCAGAACTTTACCCACTTCGACCACGGCGCGGCGTCCTTCGGCTCCTACGGCCCAGCTTCCAGAACTAAAAAGCAGTTTGTTTTCCATCGACACGTAAACCTTGCCGTTCTTTTGCTCGACGGTCAGGCCCTTGCCTTCAAAACTGTTGAGCGCTTTTGACAGCGTTTCCTTAAGCGTGCGCATGGCGGCATCCTTGGCGGCAATCATCTGCTCCAATTCATTAAGGCGACGGGAACTCTCGTTAAGACGGGCCTGCTCCTGAGCCAAAGCCTTTTCCTTGGCCTCGAGCTGCGCCAGCAAATCGCGGTTCTTTTTCATGTTGGCTTGCAACGCTTCGTCACTGTTGATCTCGAGCGCATTGTACGATGCCTGCAAGGTTTTAAGTTGCTTGTCGAGTGCGGCTTTTTCGCCTTCGAGTTTGAGTTTGTCGGCAGCCAGTTGATCATACCTGGACTGAAGGGCGGTGCGATCGTTTTCGACTGCGTTTTTGACTTTGTTAAGTTCGTCCAACTCGTCGGCCAGGCGTCGGTTTTCCTTTTTTAGCTGGGCGTGTTTGGATTCCAGCTCGTTGTACACTTTTTTTGAAACGCATGAACTGAGCAAAATGGCAGTTCCCAGCGCAAATAAAAGTTTCCTGTTCATATCATTTAGTTTTCAGGTATTGCACCCGAAAATAGCCAATTACGCAGGCAGGACACCGGCCACCGATTTAAACTTATCCACAAGATACTAACGGCTAATCAAGTTCCAGAAGCACCGGACAATGATCAGAATGGCGCGCCTCGGGCAAAATTGCGGCACGTGTTATCCTGCTTTCCAAAGAACTGGAAACCAAGGCATAATCAATGCGCCAGCCCTTGTTGTTGGCCCGCGCGTTCCCAAAGTTGCTCCACCAGGTGTATTGGTGCGGCTCCTTGTTAAAATGACGGAAGGTGTCAATAAATCCCGACTTCATAAACGCATCCAGCCAGGCGCGCTCTTCCGGCAGGAAGCCTGAAACCGTGGCGTTTCGCTTGGGATCGTGAATGTCGATGGCTTCGTGACAGATGTTGTAATCGCCGCAGAGCACAAGGTTGGGACGCTTTTTTCGCAAGGCTTCGATGTAGTTGGCAAAATCAGCCATGTACATAAACTTGTGCGGAATCCGGACGGCATTTGTCCCGGAAGGCATGTAAAAACTCATCACCGAAAGGTCTCCAAAATCAGCGCGAAGGTTCCGGCCTTCAAAATCCATGTGTTCAATACCGGTTCCGTACTCAACGTGATCGGCGGGCGTCTTGCTGACAATCCCAACGCCGCTGTAGCCTTTCTTTTGCGCCGGATACCAGTAATGATACGGGTAACCCGCATTTTCAAATTCGTGAAGCGGAATCTGATCGGGCGTAGCCTTGATTTCCTGAATACACAAAATATCCGGATCGGCGGCCTGCAACCAACTGATCAGCCCTTTGTTGATGGCTGCGCGGATACCGTTGACGTTGTATGAAATGATTCGCATATGAGAGTTTGTCCAAAAATAGCAAAATCGGGGTTGATTTGCCAACAAAATCGGCCACGGCAAAGACTAAGTTGCAGGAATGGTGATAACTGACGGCAGCCGTTGATCGCATCGGCAAAAACCACCAAAACCCGTTGCTGACCGATGTTTTTTTCTATATTTGTTTCCTGCCAAAAAGAACAAAACATGGGTCTGGTTACCGCCAAGGAAGTTGCCAAAGCAATCAAAGCTGATAAGTACGGCGTTTTGGGTACGTTTGCGGGTTGGATCCTGATGAAAGTGTTGCGTATTTCCAACCTTAACGAGATCTACGACCGCAACAAACACCTTAAAGACGTTGAATTTCTCAACGCCATCCTGGACGAATTCCAGATTAAGTTTGAGATTCCGGAAGAAGATTTCAAACGGCTACCAAAAGACGGAGCGTACATCACCATTTCCAACCATCCGCTTGGCGGGATCGACGGTATCCTGCTGCTCAAACTGATGCTGGAGCGCGAACCCAATTTCAAGATCATCGCCAATTTCCTTTTGCACCGCATCGAGCCGATGAAGCCGTACATCATGCCGGTGAATCCGTTTGAAACGCACAAGGACGCCAAATCCAGCACGGTGGGGCTCAAGGAAACCTTCAGGCATTTGAGCGACGGAAAACCGCTGGGCATGTTCCCGGCCGGTGAAGTATCAACTTATCGCGATGGCAGGCTGGTGGTTGACCGCGACTGGGAAGAGGGCGCTATTAAGGTGATTCGCAAAGCACAGGTTCCGGTGGTTCCGATTTACTTTCATGCCAAGAACAGCAAGTTTTTCTACAAGCTGTCCAAAATCAATGATACGCTGCGCACGGCCAAACTGCCGTCGGAATTGTTCTCGCAAAAAGATCGCGTCATCAAGGTGCGGATTGGCAAGCCCATATCGGTAGCCGAACAAAACGAGCACAAAACGCTGGAAGAGTATTCAAAGTTCCTGCGCAAAAAAACATATATGTTGTCAAATGTTTTTGATGACGACCATCCGCAGACGACAACAACGCCAAAGCCTGAAAAAGCAGCCAAGGTGATTGTGACGCCGGCCAATGTCGACAATATGTGTACCGAGATTGAAGCCTTGCGACACGACGGATCCCGGATGCTGCAAAGCAAGAATTACGAAGTTTTCTTTGCCGAACCCACCAAGATCCCAAACATTCTGCATGAAATTGGCCGCTTGCGGGAGATTACGTTTCGCGAAGTGGGCGAAGGTACCAACGAGTCGATTGACCTTGACAAATACGACAAGTATTACTACCACATGTTTTTGTGGGACAGCGACACCTGCAAGATTGCGGGCGCGTACCGGATGGGTCTGGGCTCAGAGATTTTCCCCAAGTTCGGAATTGAAGGATTCTATCTGCAGGAACTCTTTAGGTTTGAGCCCGAATTGTTTGACATGATGTCAAAGTCAATCGAGATGGGCCGCGCTTTTATCACCAGCGAATACCAGCAAAAACCCATGCCGCTGTTCCTTCTTTGGAAAGGCATCGTACACACAACCCTACGCTATCCGGAGCACAAATACCTGATTGGCGGGGTAAGCATCAGCAATCAGTTTTCCGACTTTTCAAAGTCGCTGATGATCGAATTCATGAAGTCACATTACTACGATCCGTATGTGGCGCAGTACGTCTATCCACGCAAAGAATACAAGGTGAAACTCAAGGACGCCGACAAGGATTTTGTGTTTGAGGAAGCCGAAGCCGACCTGAACAAGTTTGACAAAATCATCGACGAGATAGAACCGGGAAGCTTGAGACTGCCGGTGCTGATTAAAAAATACATCAAGCAAAACGCGCGGGTGATTGCCTTTAACGTAGATCCGCTGTTCAACAACTCGGTTGACGGGCTGATGTACATACGCATTGCCGATCTTCCGGAAAGCACCGTAAAGCCGGTTATGGAAGAGTTTGAAGCCGAACTTGAACGCCGACTTGCGGAAAAAGGCGAATCAAGGTAGCGCCTTTTTAAGATTTTGCCATTTTGAATCCTCAAGGGCCGGCTCGTAGTTGGTCCTTTCTTTTTGGAGCATGTTCAGGATTTCCTTGGCGCGTTCTTCCGGGTCGGGATGGGTAGAAATCCAGTACAGTGCCGAAGGTGATCCACTGGACATCGAATACATAAAGTCGGCCAGTGGCGCCGGATTGATTTTAGCTTCCAAAAGATAATCGACAGCGGTAAGATCGGCCTCGGTTTCCAGGCTACGGTCATATGCCGACGAGGTCAGACTGCTCAAAACCTCGCCTGCCGCTTCTGACCCGCTGGTCATGGAAATCAGTACCGAAAATCCAATCTCCTTGGCCAGTTTCTTCATGATATGTCCCTTTTCCAGGTGCGCCAGTTCATGACCGATGACACCCGCCAGTTGTTCGGGGCTTTTGCAGTCGCGGATTAGTCCGGTGTAAATTACAAGGTGGTTGCCCGGCATTGCAAAAGCATTGATTTCATCCTTATCAATGATGTGCAGGTTGATTTTTTCATGTTTGATTCCGTTGGCATCGGCAATTTTCACAAAGATTTCCTCCACCGGCTTGCAAACCGAGTCTTTGTAAATCACCCGCTCAGTCTTTCGGATCGACTTCCAAAGCATATCGCCCAACTCATCATCGAGTGTGCGCGTAGTGTTCTTGATGTTGAATTGTTTGAGATAGTCAATCTGCGAAAAACCAAACCAAATAAGGGCCGTGGTTCCCGCCAGGATCAGCGCGTGTAAAAACAATCTTTTCATGGCTTGCAGGTTAAATCAGTTAGAGGCCCAAAGAACATCAGCTTGACGTGTTGGCGCTTGCGGGTTTGGATGGCAGCGTAAATCGTGCTGACAAATTCGGCAAGATTGAGTACGATAACGGTAAACAGATAGGCAAAATAACGGTTGGTGGCTTGCTCATCGCCAAAAAGGATGGACACCGTCCACCAAAAACAAATGCTGTTAAACACCAGCATCACCAATTGCGAATACAGCGCCTGCTTGCAATGCCAGCGCACAAAGTAACTGGCCTTGCGGTTGGCGACGTAAAAAAAGAACGTCGCAATCAGGTTGACGATCGGAAAAGGCAACCCTACCGCCAGCGCCAAAAGCGACATCAAGTAGCTGTTCGAGGCTTTTTCAGCTTCGCTATCAGTGGGTTTGTACGGAAATTCGGCGATGGATATCATAGTTGTTTGGTGATGTTCCAGATCCAATTGGCCAATAATAAAACAATCAAAAGGGCGGCCACCCATTTGATGCAAACCGTTTGTTCAAACTTTAAATACGCCCGATACAAAGAATCGCCGCGCGTAATCCAATCGGCGATAAGCCAAAACGGAATGACGGCAAGCGCGCCAACAACGACAAAACCCAACGGATTTACATCCAGCGCCTGGGCAAAATTTCCGCCCGATGCCAGCACCGCCGCCCGCGAACTCCCGCAGGACGGACACGGAACCCCAGACACCTGTTTAAAAAAACAGACCGTCAGGCTTTGTTGTGTAGCCAAAAGATATCGGGCCACAAAAAACCAGCCGTATCCTACCGCGCAGGATATGCCCAGTAAAAGATACAGCCGGCGTTTGGTCATTTAGTAAAGATTCTGCTGGAAAGTCTCCATGTTTTTTTCACGCGTGGCGCCCATGATCAGGAACCAGTCGATGATGGTCCAAATCCCGAGTCCGCCGCAGGTAAGCAATTTGCCGATGCCCAGGCCGGTGTCGCCAATGTAAAAACGATCGATGCCAAGCCCGCCAATAAGAATCGAGATAATCAGCACGATGGTAGGGTCTTTAAATTGAATCATCTGCACGGTTGACGCCTTTGACTCATCGAGAGTGGTAAGGCGTTCGCGAATTGCGCCCAGATGATGTGCTTCAAAGAATTTAGAGTTCATCATCATGAACATGTCCACTTTTTGTGAATCCATTTTGTTTTGGTTTAGGTGAGTATTTAAAACCAGCCTTTTTTGTTGCGCTGGTAGATTTCATAGAATTCGTCGTCGGTTTTGGTGAGATAAATAATCCCTTCAATAAACGAGACAACGCCGGCGATGGCCAAAAACAATATCCCGATTTGTAAGCAGGCCGTCGCAAAACCCAAAACGGTAAGACCCAGCAAAAACAAGCCTTCCCGCTGATAATTCAGGACAAATTTGTGTACGCCAAACGGCCCGAGAATCAGCGCCAAAACACCGGCAAGTACGCGCTTGCTCTCAGGTTTGGGCAATTCCGGTTGGTTCCAGGGTTCGTATTTGGAAGTTTCCATGCAGGGCTAAAATAACATTTTTTGACTAACCTACTTTATCAGGGCGATAATTTTAGTTGCGATAACGCGCGCCAGCTGTTCATGGCTCTCAAAAGTCCATCCGGCCACATGGGGTGTGAGCAACACTTTTTGCGATTGCAACAAGGCATTGAAAGCCGGAGGAACGTCACCGTCAAACAAATGTTCAAACGAAGACTTTTCATATTCCAGAACGTCCAGCCCGGCGCCCAGGATTTTTCCCGATTCCAATGCGCTTACCAAATCGGCAGTGACCACGTTTTTACCGCGTGAGGTGTTGATAAGCCAGAACGATTTAGCGAATAACTTAATGAAGTCAGCGTTTACCATGGCGTCGGTTTGCGGCGTCCAGGGAATGTGCAGGCTTACCACGTCGGCGGTTTGCTGTAGCTGTTCAAGGGATACCTGACGGGCGTTCTCATCGCCGAGGCCGGGCAAAATGTCGTGACAAATAATCTCAACGTCAAATCCGCGAAGTTTTTTGGCGAAAGCCTTTCCCATATTTCCGTAGCCGATGATGCCCACGGTTTTCCCATCGAGTTCATGCCCGCGGTTCGCCTCGCGGTTCCAATGTCCGGCGCGGATTTCGCGGTCGGCTTTGTTCAGGTTGTTAAAAATTGACAGCAGCATCCCCAAGGCGTGCTCGGCAACGGCATTCCGATTGCCCTCGGGCGCGGCAATGAGTGCGATGCCTTTTTGGGCCGCGTAATCACAATCGATACTTTCCAGACCGGCACCCACGCGCGCGATAAACTTAAGTCCTGCGGCGGCATCAAGGAATTCCCGGTCAATTTTAAAGCGGCTGCGGATGACAATGCCGTCATATCCGGAAATGATGCGCTGAACATCGGCTTTTGACGAAGCGTAATCTTCAATGTTCCTAAAGCCTGCATCGGTGAGCATCTGCATCAGGAGCGGATGGTTGGAATCGAGATGGAGGATTTTGCCCATAGGGGAAAGTTTGTGCTAAGATAAGACAATGAAATGGCAAAAAAGCGATGGGTCAAGAGGTGATTGACCATCCCTTTCCAACCTTGAATTTTAAGATTTTTTACATTTTTTCTGTATCCAACCTAGCGGGATTTTTTGTAGGGAAAGCACCCGGCCCCTCCCCGTGTCCAAGTTATCAAATCGGGCACAGGACCCGCTGCGGAAAATCTGCCGTTTTTGTTAAATGTTTGGATGTGAAGATGGGGTTTCAGGTTCGGTGTGCGTGAGGGATGGACGCGTTATCCTTTTTGGGCCGCGCTTTTTTGCGGAACAAAAAGATTTAGCAGACAGCCCGACGGCGGCGGTTGGGGAATTGCGGGGAGCCGCCGGCACGCCCAAAATCAGAATCCGAGAATGAGTTTGGCGATGCTAAAGTAGATGAGGATGCCGCAGATGTCGTTGCTCGTGGTGATGAACGGGCCTGTGGCGAGCGCCGGATCGATGCGGAATTTGTCGAGCAAGAGCGGAACAAATGTGCCCAAAAGCGAGGCGACCACGATAACCGAAACCAGTGCGATGGTGACGACTGTCCCGATGATGTAATCGACGCCAAGCAAGAAATGGCTGCCCAGCATGAGAATGGCGCCCAAGATGATGCCGTTTAAAAGGCTTAGGGAAAGTTCCTTGAAAAGTCGGTTGATCAGTGAGCCGCTGAGTGTGTTGTTGGCCAAACCCTGAACGATGATCGCCGACGACTGAACGCCTACGTTGCCCGCCATGGCCGCAATAAGTGGTGTAAAGAAAAACAGGTTGCCGTGATCTTTCATGGCGTCGTCAAAAAGCCCGAGCACCCTGACTGATATGAATCCGCCCAAAAGCGCCAGAACCAGCCATGGCAAACGGGCGCGGGTGAGCTCGAGAATGCTGTCATCGGCCTCGACGTCCTGCGAGATACCGGCTGCGAGCTGGTAGTCTTTGTCGGCTTCGTCCTTGATCACGTCAAGCACGTCGTCGATGGTAATCCGGCCAACCAGACGGCCCATTTCATCGACCACGGGGATGGCTTCGAGGTCATACTTTTGCATGATGCGCGCCACCTCGACGTCCTCGGTATCAACCTTGACAAAATTGAGTTTGGGAATGTAAACGTCCTTGATGGCCATTTTGGTGGAACTGACCAGCAAGTCCTTGAGCGATAACCGGCCTTTAAGGCGGTCTTCGTCGTCGACAACATAAATGGAGTGAACGCGCGAAATGTGTTCGGCCTGGATGCGCATTTGCTTGACGCAGGTAAGAACGCTCCAGTTTTCGTTGACTTTTACGAGTTCCTTGTGCATCAAACCACCCGCGGTATTTTCACTGTACCTAAGGAGTTCAACAATGTCCTTGGCGTGTTCAACGTCCTGGAGTTCAAGGATTACCTCTTCCTTTTTTTCCGGCGAGAGTTCGGCGATGATATCCGCCGCGTCATTGGTTTCCAGTTCGTCGAGTTCCTCGGCAATCTCCTTGGCTGAGAGCCGCTTGAGGATGCTTTCACGCCGCGAGTCCTCCAATTCCAAAAGCACCTCGGCAGTGCTCTCGTTGTTCAGGACGCGAAAGAGATAGACCGCGTCATCAATGGAGAGTTCCTCAATGATCTCGGCAATGTCGGCCTGGTGCATGCCATTGAGTTGCTGTTCGAGGTCCCGGTCGCGGTTTGCGGCAATCAGGCCCTGCAGTTGGTCAATGAGATCCTTGCTGATTTTGAACTCCATCGGCTTGTAGTTTTTGGGTCAGTGCGATGAACTGGTCTACGCCCAATTGTTCCGGACGTTGCGCAAAGATAGGGTCTTCTTTTAAACTATCGGGATACTGAAGCGATTTTAGGGAGTTCCAAAGCGTTTTGCGCCTTTGGTTAAATGCAGTTTTCACCACACGGAAAAACAGCGCCTCGTCGCACGGCAGTGAAAAATCAGCCTTTCTGGTCAGGCGTAAAACTCCGGATTTCACTTTAGGCGGCGGATTGAAAACATGCTCCGAAACCGTAAAAAGATACTCGGCGTCATAAAAGGCCTGCACCAAAACCGACAGGATCCCGTAGGTTTTACTGCCTGGTTTTTCGCAAATCCGCTCGGCCACTTCCTTTTGAAACATGCCGGAAAACTCCGGAATCTGACTGCGCATTTCCAACATCCTGAACACAATCTGCGAAGAGATATTGTACGGAAAATTCCCAATAATCGCCAGCTGACGATCGGCGAAAACCCGCGAAAGGTTGTACTTTAAAAAATCCTCGCCAATAATGCGCCCGTGCAGTTTTGGATAGTGCGCGTTGAGATACTCAACTGATTCCGTGTCAATTTCAATCACATAAACATCAACCGGCTTTTCCAGCAGATACTTGGTCATCACGCCCATTCCCGGCCCAATTTCCAGCACGTCGCGGTATCCGTCAAGCGATAAGGTGTCGGCTATCCGACGGGCAATGTTCTCATCAACAAGAAAATGCTGCCCAAGGTGCTTTTTGGCTTTTACCTTTTGCATTTAAACGGCCTGGTGATCGCTGATAAACTGCAGCTCGGTACGAAATGACAGCACTTTGTCGCCGTAACGCGCAGCCGTCTTTTCCCTGAGCGCCGGCGCATCCTCGTTGTAATACTGCTCCAGCATGGCATGACTCTCGGTAAAATACTGAACCGAATACGTGTGTCCGTGGTCGCCCTCGGCCAAAACCTTTACCAGGCGGGCCTTGCTGAACTTTCCGGTAGCAATCACCTCAGGAATGTGCGTGTGCTGCATCCAGTCGAGCCAGTCGTCGTGAATTTCCTGAGGAATGTTTGAGGTTACGTTGTAAATTATCATAGTTCGTTTTATTTGTTTTTGGGCGGTCCGGCGGCCGGGTGTTTTTCAAACATCAGCCACAATTTGCAGCCGCCGTCGCGCTGTCCGCTGTATCTTTTGCGCTATCGCTGCAAAAGGATGCCGCTTCCATCGCTACCGCAGCTATCAACTCGCATTATCGCCGCGCAGCTGACGGAACCGTTTCCGGGCCTCAACCGCGTGAATGCTGTCTTCGTGTTTAAAAATAATCTGTTCGTAAAGCGGCTTGGCTTTTTCCGGCTGGTCCAGTTTTTTGCTGTATAATTCCGCCGAATAAAAAAGCGCTTCGTCAACATAAATCCCGTCGGCGTGCTTTTCCAGAATCTCGGTGTAATACGTCAGCGCC
>CAZIBV010000084.1:0-2183 GCA_964537345.1 uncultured Flavobacterium sp.
CAAATATGTACTTGTTTTCTGTGACTGATGCATTAGTGGTTTCAGTTTCAAAAACTTGGACATAACTGCCGCAGCTGGTCAGAAATACAGCTACAAACAGCAATAAAAGAAACCTAACTTTGATGTAGACCTGTTCCATTTTATTATTTTTTTTGTTCCGACGGTATTTTGTCCGATGGTTCAACGTTAGCAATAGATTGATTAGCAACTAGCTTTCAGATGTAAGCTTTGTGTAAGGAAATTGTATCTTTTGCCGTCCCGCGGCTATTGTTTAATTGCGTCCGGCAATCGTAAAGCTAATAAAAACAACGCGAACTTTCTATTATCTGAGTACTGTCAAAAGCGCAAAGCCAGCGATTACCAAAAGCGGCTGTTAGCTGAAGTGTTATCTAAAAGTGATTCCGTTCAAAATTAATGTTTTTTCACTTTTTTTGCCTTTATAAATCTGTTTTCTGAAAACTCGCTTATATTTTCCATCAGAAACTTCTTCGACTAATTCTGGACAATAATCGCAATCGGTCTCAATAGCTATTATCTCAAATGCTTCCTCATCCTTCCAAGTTCCTGTATACTTATAAAATCCTCCGTCGCTAGCAGATGCCAACGTGTCGGTTTTAAATATTGCAACAGGTGATTTTTCAATATATACGCTATCGTTTTCAAACCGTAAAGTCGTACGGTGATACCATTTATAGTGAGGTTTATCGGGGTCAATAATAACATTCATTGGTTCATAACCGATAAATTTTTTTGCTTCATAAAAGTTGGTTTTATTTCCGCAACTGGAAATAATAAATATGGTAAAAATCGTAATGATTTGCGGAATGGTTTTCATAACACTTCAGCTAACGTTCTCCGCTAAACTCTCGTTGCGTCTTGGTTAGCTGAGTATTTTCTGCGAAACGAAAATACAGCAAAACCGTTTGCTTTTGATAAATTCTTGAGCAAAAGTAAAAACGGTTTTGCGGATTGGTTGCTAAATCATCCTTTTAACTAATTGAAGCAATGGAGTTTAACGAGTGTTAGCAGAGGTACTAACTTTTAGGATAGATATTCTCGAATTTGCTTTGGGGTATTGATGCCGGGATTATTATTAAAATTGCGCCATCCTCTTTATGTATCGATCTAACGATTAAATCTTTCTGACGATTTAAAGTTAGTTCTGTTTTATTTAATTTATAACCACCAAATAAATATGGAATTCCCGTCAACCTGAAATTTTTGCTTCTCAATTGAATCCGACCGTTTTCTAATTTGTATTTTGAAATGTAGGCATATTCGTTTCCACGTACATCTCTAAACAAGAAATGAATCTTCTTTCTATCGACGATCTTAATTTCTGACGACATGATGGAATCGACATATTTAATTTTTCCAACATGATCGATTAATTTATGTAATTGGTTATAATGCAGATGCTGTTTATTGGTAGGCAAATTGGAATATTTACCTTCAATTTCTGCTGGATCTTTAATTTGGACTTCGTCAGCATCGCTCTCAAAGTTAAAGCTTGCGCATGAAGTCACGACTCCAATCGCGGGGAGAAGACAAATTATTATCGCAATCACCTTTCTCATAGTACCTTTGCTAACTTCTGGCTACACGCAGCTCGCAATAACAATTTTTAAGTCTTTAATATCCGACAAGTTCCCGATTTCGAATATTAAATTTCTCGCAGTTACGTTTAGCCAACTTTAGTTCTCGATCAATTTTGTATCAAGAAATTCATAGTGTTCCTGAGTGCTTTCAATTACAACTTTACTTTTAAACATGATATGGTAATCATCTAAAAACTTATAAGTGTAGATGTCAGTCAGACCAGAATTAAAGTGCAGCTCATGGAATTCATTGTTTTCAATCCACCATTTTCCTTTTTCGGCATGGGTGGTTACTTCACCATCATTTATAATTGTAAAAAGTAAAATAAAATCGCCATCATTAAAACGATGCATAATCCAGTGTTTCTCTAACCCGAGCTGCTGTTGATCCTTTTCCGACCCTGTCCAGCTCCCCACGAATTTAGGGTCAATTTTAGCGTCTTTTGACTGCGCAAAACTTGTACTTAAAATAAACAAAAAAGCAAGGGAAAATAGTGTTTTCATATCTTTTTAGCGATTAGCTGTCAGCTGTCAGCTGTCGGCTTGATTTGGGAAATTATTTGAAAGGTAATTCAAAGATTCAAA
>CAZIBV010000084.1:2283-4281 GCA_964537345.1 uncultured Flavobacterium sp.
AAAGATTCAAAGATTGAAAAATTCAAAGATTGAAAAATCGGTAACTTTAATCATCCTACTACCGAGATTTACTGTCAACTGTCAACTGTCAACTGTCAACTGTCAACTGGAAATTTTCAAAGATTTAGCTTTTCTTTCTGGGTCGCAAACGTCCCTTTAATTTAGATTTTTCGTTTTAAGCGTTATCACACCAATGTTGTAGGTATAGATTGATGCGGGTAAAAAAGATAATTCGATATCAGATACAGTTTTAATCCCCAATTTATCAATTGATGTTACCAGTGCAGCCTTAAAGGAATTCGCATTACAAAATTGGATTAGACTTTTCAACTCTTTTGGATTTTCAAAATAGCGATTACTCCATTTAATTTCTACTCCCCAAACTGGCTTATATTTTTTATCATCTACCAATACAAGATCTACCTCACCGTCATTCCTCCCATCCTTCCACCTTGCATACGTTAAATCTAATTTTTCGCGATGCATCCATTGAGACAGAATTGCTGTTTCAACCATATTCCCCATCTCACTATCGGTTTCATAAATTGGAGAGAACAATGCAGTTCTTAATGAAGGATTTGTCAGGTAAACTTTAAAGCTGGTAACTCTTTTTAAACGTTTAGCATTTGCGTCCACCTTGTTTAATACTTTTATTAAGAATGCAGCTTCCAGATATTCCAGATATTTTTTTAAGGTGTCTTTCAATATTCCACTGTCTTTAGACATCGATTCGTATGAAAATTCATTCCCGCTGTTATAGGCAATGTATGTGAAAAATCGGTTTAATTCCTGGACGTCTTTAATTCCATATAAACTGGGTAAATCACGCAGTAGCACTTTGTCGACGATGTCATTTTTTACATACCTGCCCATATCGCTCTGTATTTTTTCTGAAAGTACAACTTCAGGATATCCACCAAAATTTAGGTAATGTATAAATTCTTTATTCAGAGCCTTTATATCGTGTGTGAGACAGTAGGGAATTGACGCCCCGTCATAACTGATTTTTCCATCATAAATCAGGTGATTCATTTGCTTCAGATAAATATATTCATGGAAAGTAAGAGGCGGGAGCATGAAGTCGGTAAATCTTCCCGCGCCACTTTCAGTACTATGCCATTTAAGGGCTGCTGCGGCAGATCCTGAAACGATAAATTTCGTATTTGGGTAAGAATCCACCAAAACCTTTAAATGACGTTCCCAATCTTTTAAATATTGTATTTCATCAAAGAAAACGAAGCAATCATTTAAATTCGGTAAGTTCAAAGAATTTTTACAGAGGCTTAAGATATCTTCTAATCCTAAATGAACATAAATAGGATTGTCGATACCAATAAAAAATATTTGTTGTGGATTTACGCCTTCGCTAATCAGTTTGTCAATGGAATGGAACAGCATAACAGTTTTTCCAACACGCCTTGGACCCATTAACACCAACGCTCTTTTTATATTTATTTCTTTCACGTATGGATAAAACAAGTCAAAATATAGGCGTTTAGACATACTACTATACGCTTCTGAAATTTGTTGAGTAACCCACCACGGATTTTCATAACGAAGTCGTTCTACTATTTTACTTGACGGGATAAGGTTTAAAGCGCTCATGTTTTTAGGTTATACTATACAAAAATAACAAAATAGATAGTTTTAAAACATCTTATTTTGATAAATTTTGAATAAGTAAATGGAAGGAGGCTATGCCGCTCTATTTTTGTCGGATTTTTTAACAATGACGCACAACCGGGCAATTAGCGTTCAGCGATCAGCTTGATTCAAGAAAATTTTAACTTTCGACTTCTGGCTACAAGCAGTCCGTTGGTTTTTGGTTCACAGTTTACGGTTGACGGTTTACAGTAAATTGCGGTTGTAGGGAGTCTTTCGGTTAAAGGTACGTCTTATTATGTCTGCATTTTAACTCGCTATCGCGTCGTTCAGTTCGCCCACGGGCTCGGGTCAAATTTTCATCCCGATAGCTATCGGGATCAAATTTTCAAATTT
>CAZIBV010000084.1:4381-6281 GCA_964537345.1 uncultured Flavobacterium sp.
ACATCTTCAAAATCTTCACCGTCCTAACCCCACTTGCGGTTTCCACTTTCACCAGATACGTTCCGCGCGAAAGGCCTGACAGGTCAATCGCATGGCTGGTTTGCGCAACTGGCTGGTCGAGTATGGTTTGACCCATGAGGTTCAACACTGTGATCGATTCAATCATTTGGGTGTGCGAAAAGTTGAGCACGTTGCTTACCGGGTTCGGGAAAATCCTCAAACCGTCGGCTGTTACCGGGTTGACGCCCAACGATCCGGTAAAAACCGTCGACGCCGTATTGGTTGTAATCGGCTCGTTAAAGTCAAAATAAATGTCAGCCGTGCTGTTCACCACATCATCTTCCACTATGCTCGCAACGGGTTTGATTTTATAGGTGATAAAACCATGTGAATTGGGCTCGTCAACAGTACTGGCCGCCAGGTTGATGTTGTCAAAAATAAAGCGCAGGTTGCCGTCGACGATTTCAACGCGACCCGGATGGCTCAGGCTTTCCAGTTGCATGGTAGTCCAGTCAAGTTTGGCGTCAAGGGTGTTTTCAACGCGGATGTTGATGGCGCTGGCTGTTCCTGTATTTTGAAAGCGGATGATGTAGTTCAGATACTTTCCGGCATCTGCTATCGGCACCTCGTCACCTTGCAGGCAGCGGATGTCGTTTGGATCGTACGAACCAATAAACACCTGGCTCAGCGGAAATGCGTTGTCGCCCGTTGTGGCATCCTGCGCAACCGGATTGATCGAAACCGTTGATAGCAAGGTATTGCCATTGACAACCGTGGGTGGTGCAAATGCCAGGAATTCAATCTCTATGGTGCGCGTTTCAAAAACCGTCAAATTGCTGTAACTGAATTCGAGCGTCGACGCGGTTTGTGACGAGAGCGCCTCACTAGCGCTGACAAAATTCAGTTTGGTGTTCTCGTATTCAAACACTATCGTTCCGCTTGAAGGCATGGTGCCGTTGTTGCGTAAAACAATTTGGTAGCGGGAAGCAAAGCCCGGTCGGAGTTCCGTAAGCGGATAGACGCTGACGGCTACGTCGTTTACCTCGCTGGTAGGCGTCATGCAAAAATTGGCTGCATAGCTGTTGTTCATGCCGCTAAAGCTAAAAGTGTGTACAGCCGGAGTTGCCGTGAAGTATGCGGGAAGGTTAGGAGTAAGTGCGGTGGTATAGCTTCCCGGGCCAACAGGCATTTGGTAGCTGCCATTTCCGCTTGTAAAAGTTGCGTAGTCGTGCCCGCCATTATTTGACATTACCATGATGTTGGCCGCAGTAGGATCAGCGGTGGTACAACCATTTAAGTCGGCATCAATGGTGACGGTACCGGAAATGGAATTGCCCAGTTCGCCCATGTTGTGAAATACCGATACTTTTCCCAGGGTATTGGAACTCCATCGGCCAAAAATACTCACCACATCCAGTTTTCCGTCATTGTCAATATCGGCAACGGTCACTGCCTCGGCGATAGAAGTATCAAAACGCTCATGGATCATCTGACGCGCAGCAAACGTCCCGTCGCCATTGTTGGGATACCAGGCCAATTGTCCGGAAGTTTGCTCGTGTCCGGCAGCGGTAATTACGTCATTGTCGCCATCGTTGTCAAGGTCGGCGGCCCAAATGTCTTGTCCGTGAATCGTAAGCGTTGACACATCGTGCTCTATGGTAAAAGCGCCGCCCCCTGTATTTTCATACCAGACAACAGCTTCAAAAGCGCCACCACCATTTGAATCGACACCGATAACATCCAAATCGCCATCGCCGTCAATGTCTACCGGATAAACGGCCATCAACCAGTCAAAATTTCCGTTGTTCTGATCGACGAACGTTCCCTGCCCATCAACGTTTTTATAATAATTGGTATAGGAACTATAAGAGGAGACAATAAAATCCTGGTCGCCGTCGCC
>CAZIBV010000084.1:6381-8674 GCA_964537345.1 uncultured Flavobacterium sp.
ATTTTCAAACCACGCTACCTGATTCTGACTGCGCTGGGCGGTAACAATGTCTTTGTCACCGTCATTATCCATGTCGGCGGTGGTGATAAAACTGATGCCGGTGGCTGCGGTCGAAATGGTAACCGGCGAAGCCAAAACATTGTTCCCGGTGTTCTCAAACCAGGCAATTTTGTTGCTGTTTCCGTAGCCTAAAATAATGTCCAAATCGTTGTCATTGTCCAGGTCATCGGCATAAATCATGGTGCCGTAAATCAGTTCCGAAGAATTGTTGTTGAGGATCTGCGCAGGGCCAAATGCACTGGATCCGGTATTTTCAAACCACGAAATCCATCCCTGAAAAAGGCCACCTCCGTTGTTGTAATAGGCCAGAATGTCGAGTAGGCCATCGTTGTCCATGTCGACGGGGAGTGCCGATATAGGTGACGACGAAGTGCCCAAAACAAACGCCTGCATGACGACAAAAGTGCCGTAACCGTTGGTGTTTCGGTACACATTGAGTTTGTTACCGGCTGATGCCATGACGTCCATGTCGCCGTCGTTGTCAAAGTCAGCAACTTCGAGGGTTCCGCCAACATTGGCCAAAAGTGTTGCGTCAATTGCCTTTTTCTGGCCAAAATTTCCCAGTCCGTCAACGTTTTCATACCAGTTCAGGCCTGATCCATGTGTGACGATGTCCAGATCGCCGTCGCCGTCAAAATCAGCGGCACGAACCAATTGCGGACGTTGGGTGGTATAGGCAAAACCGGTGGCGATGTTTTCATAAAAACCAACCTGACCAAAAGCCTGAATGCCAGCAATCAGTAAAATAAGGAGTAATGTTTTTTTCATAGCGTGTTTTTGACAGTTATAGGCTAGGCCACGGCAAATATATACTATTAAGTACTCTACTTGTTTCACTGCCAATTAAAAAGGCGCAAGTAAAAATACCCACGCCTTAGTGTTGCCCGACCCACGAGCCTGACACTGCAAAATTACAATTAAGGATCATTATCTGTTTTATCCTGCAAGGCAACCTAGATAATTATTATTTACGGTCGTACAGCTTCATTAAAAACCAAACTTGCCTGATTATCTGTTTCAAAGAAAGACAAAAATGACTTAAATTTGCACCCGACAACGCGAACCGCCTGCAGTCAGCAGGTAAACAACTAACTACTAATGAAGTATCAACAACGTACTCACGCCGTCCTGCTCCTGGCTGACGGCACGATTTTTCACGGCAAATCCATAGGGATTGAAGGTACCGTTACCGGCGAAGTCTGTTTTAACACAGGAATGACCGGCTATCAGGAAATCTTTACCGATCCGTCGTACTACGGCCAGATCATGGTGGCGACCAACGCCCACATCGGGAACTACGGCGTCACCGACAATGAAACCGAGGCCGATAGAATCATGATTTCAGGCCTTGTCGTCAAAAACTTTTCGTTTACCCATTCGCGCCCGGCCGCTACGGGAAGTCTGGAAGAATACTGCCGAAAGCACAATCTGGTGGTCATTTCAGACGTGGACACGCGCGCGCTGGTGAGTTACATCCGCGATCACGGAGCGCAAAACGCCATCATCTCAACCGACGGAAAATCAATTGACGAACTCAAAGCCATGCTGGCAAAGGCGCCTGATATGGTGGGTCTCGATCTGGCATCGGTGGTGTCGACAAAAGAACCTTATTATGTTGGGAATCCCGACGCCAAATACAAAATCGCAGCGCTGGATCTGGGAATCAAAAGAAACATTTTGCGCAACCTGGTTTCGCGCGATTGCTATGTCAAGGTCTTCCCGTACGACACAACATTTGAGGAAATGGCCAAATTTAATCCGGACGGATACTTTTTGTCAAACGGCCCCGGCGATCCTGAACCATTGGACAATGCGCAACAGGTTGCCCGTGACATCCTCGAAAAAGATGCGCCGCTGTTTGGCATCTGCCTCGGGCATCAGGTTATTGGTCTGGCCAATGGAATCCCTACCTATAAAATGTTCAACGGCCACCGTGGCATCAACCACCCCATTGGCAACCTGATTTCCGGACACGGCGAAATTACATCGCAGAACCACGGGTTTGCCGTCAACCGAGAAGCGCTCGAACAGCACCCGGATTTTGAAATCACGCATCTGCATATCAACGACCAAACCGTTGCCGGAATGCGGATGAAAAATAAAAACTGTTTTTCGGTCCAGTATCACCCGGAAGCCAGTCCCGGCCCGCACGATGCGAGTTATTTGTTTGATCAGTTTATTGAAAACATCGAGAAGGCGAATGAACAATTAACAGTTAACAATTAACAATTGG
>CAZIBV010000084.1:8774-10452 GCA_964537345.1 uncultured Flavobacterium sp.
CATGAGCATAATCATCAAAGTCCACGCACGCCAGATTCTGGATTCACGCGGAAACCCAACCATCGAAGTTGATGTCATTACTGAAAATGGAACTCTTGGACGGGCTGCGGTTCCGTCGGGCGCTTCGACAGGCGAACACGAAGCGGTTGAACTTCGCGATGGCGGAAAACACTGGATGGGCAAAGGCGTTATGAAGGCCGTCGAAAATGTCAACACCCGGATTGCCGAGATTCTCTTGGGCGTATCGGTGTTTGAACAAAACCTGATTGACCAGATGATGCTCGATCTGGACACCACGTCTAATAAATCCAACTTGGGCGCCAATGCCATTCTTGGCGTTTCGCTGGCGGTGGCCAAGGCGGCTGCCAATGAACTGGGAATGCCGCTTTACCGCTATGTGGGCGGTGTGTCGGGCAATACGCTTCCGGTTCCGATGATGAACATTATCAATGGCGGATCGCATTCAGACGCGCCTATCGCATTTCAGGAATTCATGATTATGCCGGTAAAAGCCAAGTCGTTTACGCAGGCGATGCAGATGGGAACCGAGGTGTTCCATCACCTGAAAAAAGTGTTGCACGACCGCGGATTGTCGACCGCGGTTGGCGATGAAGGAGGATTTGCACCTAATCTTGCGGGTGGAACGGAAGATGCTTTGGATACCATCAAGAAGGCCGTTGAAAACGCGGGCTATAAGTTTGGTGATGAAATCATGATCGCTTTGGATTGCGCCGCATCTGAATTCTACAAAAACGGAAATTACGACTACACCAAGTTTGAAGGTCCTTCCGGAAAGGTTCGCTCCTCGCGTGAGCAGGCGGAATACCTGGCCGAACTTACCCGAAACTATCCGATCATCTCCATCGAGGACGGCATGCACGAAGACGATTGGGACGGTTGGAAATACCTGACCGAACTCATTGGCGACAACGTTCAACTGGTGGGCGACGATTTGTTTGTGACCAACGTTCAGCGCCTTAAAACCGGAATCGAGAAAGGCATTGCCAACTCGATACTCGTAAAAGTAAACCAAATTGGAACCCTGACCGAAACCATCGCGGCCGTCAACATGGCGCACAACGCAGGTTACACTTCGGTGATGTCGCACCGCTCAGGCGAGACGGAAGACAACACCATCGCCGATCTTGCCGTAGCGCTAAACTGCGGACAAATCAAAACCGGATCAGCCTCGCGTTCTGACCGTATGGCCAAGTACAACCAACTCCTGCGCATTGAGGAGCAGTTGGGAGAGACGGGGTATTTTCCGGGGGTTAAAGCTTTTAAAGTTAATTAACAATTAATGATTAACAATTGGATATTGGATGCCGGATGCTTTAGTTCTTGAAGGAACTGGGTGTCCGGCATTCTTTTTTGGTTTGGTGTAGGAGAGTTTACTGTTAACGGTTTACAGTTGACAGGGGATTAGCTCAGCCGATAGCTATCAGCAATTAGCTTGTATTCGAAAATTTTTAGATTACGTTTCCCCTGCGTCAATGGAGTGGGGAGATGATTAAAATTTCCGTAACTAATTTTTTAAATCTTTTAATTTTTCAATCCCTCCGACAACCGACAACTTTGATAAGTTGTGACAAAAAATTTGTGACAAAAAAAATTGTCACAAATTTTTTGTCACAAGAATAGTCGTGGTCGAAACCACCCTTAACATTTTAGGCAGATT
>CAZIBV010000085.1:0-10351 GCA_964537345.1 uncultured Flavobacterium sp.
GCTACTTTTGTAACATCCGAACATTTGTTCGTACCTATTGAACAATTTTTTAATCGCTATTTTATGAAAAGATCTCTTATGGCCTTAGGTGTTGCCCTTTTTCTGGGGGCTTCGGCTACCGCCCAAAAGGTGGAGTTTGAGGAGTACAGCCTGGACAACGGGTTGCATGTGATCCTGCACAACGATCCTTCGGCACCGGTTGTCATCACATCGGTCATGTACCACGTGGGTGCTAAAGACGAAAACCCGGAGCGCACCGGATTTGCGCACTTTTTTGAACACCTGCTGTTTGAAGGTACCAAGAACATCAAACGCGGCGAGTGGTTCAAGATCGTGACTGCCAACGGCGGAATCAACAACGCCAACACGTCTGACGACCGCACCTATTACTATGAGGTTTTCCCGTCTAACAACCTGGAGCTTGGGCTTTGGATGGAGTCGGAAAGGCTTTTGCATCCTGTAATCAACCAAGTAGGCGTCGATACGCAAAATGAGGTTGTCAAGGAGGAAAAGCGCCTTCGCGTTGACAATCAGCCATACGGAAACCTGATTGCCGAAGTGAAGCGCAACATGTTTAAAAAACACCCTTACCGCTGGGCTCCCATCGGATCAATGGAACACCTTGACGCCGCTACACTCGAGGAATTCCAAGCATTCAACAAGAAATTCTACGTTCCAAACAACGCCGTTCTTATCGTAGCCGGCGACCTTGGCGATCCTGCAAAAGTGCGTCAGTGGGTCAAAAAATACTTTGGTCCGATCAAAAGAGGCGCCGACATCAAGCGTGAAACTTTTGTCGAAGAACCCATCACCCAAACCCTTCGCGCCACTTATCAGGATCCAAACATCCAGATCCCGATGGTCGTAGCATCATACCGCACGCCTTCAATGAAAACTCGTGAAGCCCGTGTCCTGGACATGATTTCAACCTACCTGAGCGACGGAAAAAGTTCAAAACTTTACAAGAAAATCGTCGACGACAAAAAGATGGCTCTCCAGATTGGTGCTTTCAACTTTAGCCAGGAAGATTACGGAATGTACATTTTGTATGGACTTCCGCAAGGCCAAACCAAAACTGAGGACATCCTGAAGGAAGTGGACGACGAAATCGTAAAACTTCAGACTGATTTGATCACTGAAAGGGATCTTCAGAAACTTAAAAACAAATACGAGAACAACTACGTCAACGGCAACGCCAATGTTGAAGGTATCGCTGAAAATCTTGCTTCTTACTATTTGTTGTACGGCGACGTCAACCTGATCAATACTGAGATTGACATCTACCGCAGCATCACACGCGAGGAAATCCGCGACGTAGCCCGTAAATACCTCAACCCTAACCAAAGGCTGATCCTGGATTATGTTCCGGGTAAAGACAAAGCGCAAAACTAATTTGACATGAAGAATCTTATCATAGCAGTATCGGCCTTGTTCCTGTCGTTTACTATGCAAGCACAAGACCGGCCGCAGCCCAAGCCAGGGCCATCACCAAAAGTTCAGGTTAAAAAACCACAGACTTTTACCCTTAACAACGGACTTAAAGTTCTTGTTGTTGAGAACAACAAACTCCCGCGTGTTTCGTACAGCCTTACCATCGACGTTGCACCGTTTGCTGAAGGAAGCAAAAAAGGAGTTGATGATCTTACCGGAGCCCTTATGGGAAGCGGAACCGAAAACATCTCTAAGGATGCCTTTAACGAGGAAATCGATTTTATGGGCGCCGACATCAACTTTGGTTCAACCGGAGCTTATGCCAACAGCTTGTCACAGTATTCGCGCCGCGTTCTCGAACTGATGGCCGACGGAGCGCTTAATCCCGTGTTTACACAGGAAGAACTCGACAAGGAGCGCAACAAGATGATCGACGGACTCAAGTCAGAAGAGAAAAGCGTTCAGGCTGTTGCCGGACGTGTTCAAAACGTGCTGGCGTTCGGCAAAAACCACCCGGCCGGCGAATATCTTACCGAGGAAACACTTAAAAACGTTAGCCTGGCCGATGTCAAACAACATTATGCCACGTACTTCCAGCCCGGAAGCGCCTATCTTGTTGTAATCGGTGACGTTAAATTTGCCGAGGTAAAAAAGAATGTCGAAGAACTTTTTGGATCCTGGAAAGCCGGCACCGCCCCAAAAATGACGTACAGCGATCCAAAAAACGTACAGTATACGCAAATCAACTTTGTTGACATGCCAAACGCGGTACAGTCGGAAATTTCAATGCTGAATACTACCAAACTCGAGATGAGCCACCCGGATTACTTTCCGGTAATTTTGGCCAATCAGGTTTTTGGAGGTGACTTTAACAGCTATCTGAACATGAACCTTCGCGAGGCCCACGGCTGGACTTACGGCGCGCGTTCAAGCATTGGCGGAAGCCGCTATGTTCAGGCGTTTCGCGCAGGAGCCCAGGTTAGAAATGCCGTAACCGACAGCGCTATCGTGGAATCACTCAAGGAACTTAAGCGTATCCGCACTGAAAAAGTAACCAAAGAAGCCCTTGACAACGTAAAAGCAGGTTATATCGGACGCTTTGTCATGCAAATTGAGAAGCCGCAAACCGTTGCCCGCTACGCATTGCTGACTGAAACCGAAGGTCTCCCGGCAGATTTTTACGAAAACTACATCAAGAACATCAACAAGGTAACCCCTGAAGATGTGATGCGCGTCGCCAATAAATATTTCCTGGCCGATAACATGCGCGTCATCGTGGTAGGAAAAGGTGCCGATGTGTTGCCAGCGCTTGAAAAATTGTCAGCCGACCAAAAACTGCCTATCCTTTACTTTGACAAATACGGAAACCCGACTGAAAAACCTGCGGGGGCCAAAACTGCTGATATTAGTGCCAAAGCAGTGTTTGAGAAATACATCAACGCTATCGGTGGCGACAAAGCCGTTCGCGGTGTAAAAACTCTTGCCATGGTGATGAAAGGAAACATTCAGGGAACGGAACTGGAAGTTTCACAAAAAGTTTCATCCGACAAGAAAATGGCGGTTGAAATGAAAGTGATGGGCATGACGATGATGAAGCAGGTCGTGAATGAAAAAGGCGGCTACGTGATTAACCAAGGGCAGCGCACGGATCTTGCCGGTGAAGAACTTGCCGAGATGCAATCGGGTGCGGTTCCATTTGACGAACTGGAAATGATGAACAAATCAGGTCTGACTGTGTCACAGGAAAACTTTAACGGTGTTGATGCTTATGCAGTAAAAGACGGAAAAACCACTCTTTATTACGACGTAAAGTCAGGTTTGAAAGTGGGAGAAATGAAAACGTCAGAGCAAGGTTCGCAAACCCGTACCTTCAGTGATTACCGCGACGTGAAAGGTGTTAAAGTTCCTTTTAGAATGGTGATGAACATGGGAGCTGAGATAGATCTTACCGCCTCAGAAGTCAAGGTTAACGAAGGCGTTTCAGCCACCGATTTCCAATAAGATTTTTTAGTTCAATGTTAAAAGGCTGCTTTAGGGCGGCCTTTTTTTGTTTTACCCATCGCTAAAAGCCCTATTGAAATCCGTCAGTTCTTTTTTCCCGCCAGGTAAACACCGGCCAAAACGATTGCGGCGCCAATCAACTGTGAAAACGTAATTTGTTCACCGTCCCATAATCCCCAAAGGAACGCGACTACCGGAATGAGATACGTAACCGACGCAGCAAAAACCGGCGTAGACGTTTTGATCAATCGGTAAAAAATAATGTTGGCCACACCCGTCCCAAAAAGTCCCAATAGTGCAACATAACCAGCCGATGCCTGTTGCGCCTGATTAAATTCCAGAGTGAAAAAACCTGAAAAGCCCAAAATTGCCAATGCCGGCAAAACCATCACGGCAAAATTTGCCGATACAATTGCCAGAGGCGGGAATTCAGAAAGATGGGTTTTGATCAGGTTGATGTTGATGCCATAACAAAGCGAGCCCGTCAGCGCCAGCAAGGCAAACCAGTAATTTTGCTCCGGGTGATGCATCGCACCGCTTAAAATCAATACGAGCGCGCCGACAAACCCCAACACAACCCCCAAAATCTGGTTGCGGCGAAAGTTCAGTTTAAACATAAACGCACCAACAATCAGCGTTATGATGGCCGTCATGGAATTCATGATCGAACTGACCGAGCTTGAAATCTGCGTCTGCGCCATCGCAAACAAAAACGCCGGCGCAAAAGTCCCGCAAAGTGACGTGAGCGCTACCATTTTCCACTTGTGCCGCGGAATCTGCGGAAGCGTCCTGAAGCCAATGGTCAGCAAAAAAATTCCGGCGCATAGTATCCTGAACGCTCCAAGCTGAAACGGCGTCAGGTTTTGCAAACCAAGTTTAATCAGTATAAATGAACTGCCCCAGATAAGAGCCAGTAAAAGCAGATAAATCCAGCGAGGCGGAAGAGCCATTTTAAGCGTTTCGACAAAATTCAGCATATTTTTAAAACTGCGACCACATTTTTTGATTAATTTTGTTCAAGGAAATCGTTTAAAAATTAGGATATTATGAAACTAAAATTTGTTTTTGCTCTAGCCGTTGCCGCCGTTCTGACAGTTGGTTGCAAGCAAACCGATGCTCAGGAAACCACAACCAAGGAAGTTGCAGTGGCCGGCAAAACTGAAACTGCATCTTTTACCATTGAAGGCATGTCATGTGCGGTTGGATGCGCCAACACACTCCAAAAGAAACTGGCTGCCACCGAGGGCGTTAAGAAAGCAACAGTTGATTTTGAAGCCAAACTGGCCACGGTTGACTATGATTCGGCAGTGACCTCGCCGGAAAAACTGGCTCAGGTTGTTGAAAAAGCCGCGGGTGGCGACACTTACAAAGTGGCCAACATGAAATCGACCGCCGACAAGGCCATGCTGAACAACACCGAAAAAGACAAAAAGAAAAAGAAGAAATCAAAAAAGAATTCACAGGAAGAAACCGCCCCTAAAGCCGGATGCGACGACAAAGCACCGGGTAGCAAGCCGGGATGCTGCGCTGCTAAAAAATCTTGCGCCGCATAAAAACAAAAGGAGCTTTCGGGCTCCTTTTTTTTATGGTGTAATTTGGACGATCATTCGCGCCACTTGAGTGTTTCCATCAAATGCTCCATGTCGTTTTTGATGTAGCTGGCCGCCGGCATGATCGAATCAAAATTGGGCTTGGCATAAAAATAAACTGAGCCTGTAACAAAGTGGCGCACGCTGTCGGTTACGTAAAACTGTGCATTGGTAGCGGCATTGCCGGCCACTTGATAAAACATCCCATAAGTGCGCTTCATCGGGTTCATAAACGGGCGCTCCTTGATGTTATCAGCCTTGACCACGTGTTTGTAGGTCAGGTTCTGCGCGTCACGCAAAAGCGAATCGATATTGTTGTTGACGGGCTTGTAAGTCAGAAAAATCGTCGCCTTCATCTTGGGATAATCTATGGTGAAATTACACGGCGACTTTTCCTTGATGACAGCGTCAAAGTTCATCTCAAAATCAAACGGACACGAATTGGTAAACCGGGCGTATTCGGCCTCGAGATAATCCAGGCGCAAATGACCGTATGGTTTGGGCAGTGGTTCGTCTTTGCAACCCACCGTCATAAAAAGCATTGCAAGAGGAATCAGGTATCGCATCAAAACGGAAGGTCGTTTTCAGGGATGTTGGGCGTTTCATAACCGGCGCGTGGCGGCTCAGGCTGGCGCTGGCTTTCACTATCCTTCTTGACAGTCAAAAATGTAAATTCGGTTACCTGTATCTCAGTGGTGTATTTTGTTGAGCCATCCTCTGATTGCCATTGGCGCGACTTAATCCGGCCTTCGACGTAAATCTTGTCGCCTTTTGAGAGGTATTTTTCGCAGATTTCGGCAGCTTTGTTGCGCACCACAAGATTGTGCCACTCAGTTGATGTGATCTTCTCGTTTGTCTGCTTGTTGTAATAAACTTCGTTCGTGGCAAGCGGAAACCGACCGATACAGTTTCCTCCTTCAAAGTAGTGCATTTTCACTTCATCTCCCAAGTGGCCGATAAGCATTACCTTATTCAATGTTCCGTTCATCTGCTGATAAATTTACCTATCAAAGATACAATAGTTTGATTAGCTTTTAAAGTAGCGTTCTATAAAATTGGCTAACACAACGGGAAACGGATACTGTTCAACTGACGCAACCGGAACGGCGTTTTGGTGGATTTTTGCAACCTGTACACGCGTAAAACTGATGTGCAGGGTTTGGTGCGTCAACTTGTGGATGACATCGTACTGCGGCAGCGGTTCACAGGCAATCAGACCTGAAAAATCATTCGCCTGAAATTGCAGATCCTTCAACTCAAAAGGCTCTGGCGTTTCGACAACCGGAAATTCGTACAAGTGTTTCCAGATGCCGGACTGAGTGCGCTGCTTCAAGATGGTTTGGCCGGCGTCATCCAAAACAACCAGATAATTCAGGTAGCGGTTTCGCGGCGCGGCCTTCCCTGACTTTACGGGGAGCCTGGACACAGCGCCTGTCTGGAACGCCATACACGACACACGGAGCGGACAAACACCGCAATCGGGATTTCGCGGAACACATTGCAAAGCGCCAAATTCCATTACCGCCTGGTTGTAGGTTCCCGGATCGTCGGTGGGAATATTTTGCATCGCCAGATCCCAAAAGACTTTTCTGGAACGCGGTTGCGCAATGTCATCCTCCAAACCAAAAAAGCGCGACATCACCCTGAATACGTTTCCGTCGATCACGGGAACAGGCTCTAAAAACGCTATCGACGCAATGGCCGCAGCAGTATAATCTCCAACGCCTTTGAGTTTGCGTAGCTGCTCAAATGATCTGGGAAAATTCCCACCCATTTCGGCAACCGTCTTAGCCGTGGCATGAAGGTTCCGCGCCCTGGAATAATAGCCCAGCCCCTGCCACAATTTCAACACCTGTTGTTCATCGGCCTGCGCGAGCTCAAACACCGTCGGGAACGCCTTGGTAAACGCAAAATAGTAAGGCATTCCCTGCGAAACGCGCGTTTGCTGAAGCATAATCTCCGACAACCAAATGTGATACGGGCTGTTGGTTGAACGCCACGGAAGGTCGCGTTTGTGGTGTAAATACCACTCAATTAAAGTTTTAGCAAAAAAGGTCATGCGCGCTGTGAGGTCACCAAAAGTAAAAGTTTATGTTGTTAAATTTTAGCCTTTTAGATTGAATTATTGTTTTTTTAATTTCTATATTTGCAACCTCAAAAATTACCTAATTAAAAACGGATTAAAATGACTAAAGCAGATATCGTAGCGAGAATTTCTGAAAAGTTGGGACTAGAAAAAGGCGATGTTCAAGCAACAGTAGAATCATTCATGGACGAGGTAAAAACCTCACTGGAAACTGGTGATAATGTATACTTGAGAGGTTTCGGAAGCTTCATCATCAAAACGAGAGCTGAAAAGACTGGACGTAATATTTCAAAAAACACCACTATTAAAATTCCGGCGCACAACATTCCGGCATTCAAGCCTGCAAAAGTGTTTGTAGAAGGTGTTAAAACCAATACTGAGCCAGGCGTTTAATCGCAATCCGACGCACTGGAAAAATTTAATACTAACCATCCAAAACACTGACGTATGCCAAGTGGTAAAAAGAGAAAAAGACATAAGGTAGCGACTCACAAACGTAAAAAACGCGCGAGAGCAAACCGCCACAAGAAGAAGAAGTAGTTTTTCAACTACTTTTTCTTTTTTAAAAAAAACAACATACGTTCATTGACATCTGAGCCGGCGTCCCCGCAAATTTCGCGGAACCAATTTGAAATTTGCAGCTAAAGCGCCAGGTTCTACGGGTATTATACCTGTAACTATTGTTTAATCCATCCTATTTTGATTTCAGATTTCCGGATTTCAGACTTCCGAATTATTCATAATTCTCAACTCTTAAATCTAAAATCTAAAATCGGACTTGGATAAAAATCTACATCGTGAAGAAAGAATTAATCATCCGATCCGGTTCTGAAGCCGTAGATTTTGCCTTATTAAAAGATGGAAAACTAATTGAATTACACAAGGAACAAGAGGAAAACCATTTCCAGGTGGGCGATATTTTCATCGCTAAAATCCGCAAACCGGTCCCCGGACTCAACGCGGCATTCGTCAATCTCGGATACGAGAAAGACGCCTTTTTACACTACCACGATCTGGGTCCAAACCTTTCCTCGGTCCTTAAATTCATCAAACTTGTAAGCGCAGGTAAATTAAAAGATTACTCCCTTAAAAATTTCCAGTTTGAAAAGGAAATCGACAAGAACGGCGCCATTGCCGACGTCCTGACCGCCAACCAATCCATTTTGGTCCAGGTAGTCAAAGAGCCCATCTCAACCAAGGGGCCGCGAATCAGTTCAGAGCTTTCGCTGGCCGGACGTTACATTGTACTTGTCCCCTTTTCCGACCGCATTTCGATCTCTCAAAAAATTGAGTCGAAAGAAGAAAAAGACCGCCTGAAACGACTGGTGCAGTCCATCAGGCCAAAAGGCTTCGGCGTTATTGTGCGCACCGTAGCCGAAGGGAAAAAAGTGGCTGACATCGACAAAGATTTACAAAACCTGTTGGGACGCTGGACCAGCATGTGTAAAAAATTAATGACCGCTCATCATCCGTCAAAAGTCCTGGGCGAACTCAACCGGGCATCGTCCATTTTGCGGGACGTTTTTAACGACACCTTTAGCGGCGTCTACGTTGATGATGAAGAGTTGTACAACCAAACAAGGGACTATCTGATGGAGATAGATCCAACCAAACAAAATATCGTAAAGCTTTACCGATCAAAAGATCTTCCCATTTTCGAGAAGTTCCACATTGAACGCCAGATCAAGACCTCATTTGGCAAAACGGTCTCCATGGCAAAAGGCGCCTACCTCATCATCGAGCACACCGAGGCGCTTCACGTCATCGATGTCAACAGCGGAAACCGGTCAAACAAAGCCGGAAACCAGGAAGACACCGCTCTCGAGGTCAACATGATCGCCGCCGCCGAAATCGCACGGCAATTGCGCCTTCGCGACATGGGCGGAATCATCGTCATCGACTTTATCGACATGTCCAACCCCGACAACCGCAAAAAACTATTCGACTTTTTGCGCGATGAAATGTCCGACGACAAAGCCAAGCACAAAATATTGCCGCCCAGCAAATTCGGACTTATCCAGATCACGCGGCAGCGCGTCCGTCCGGAAGTGAACATCAAGACACGCGAGGAAGACCCCAACAATCAACAAGGGGAAATTGAAGCTCCCATCGCCATCGTCGAGAAAATCAACATCGAACTGGAACGGCTTTTAAAAACGCACAAAAACCCGGTGCTCAACACGCACCCATTCATTGCCGCTTACCTTACCAAAGGGCTTCCGTCGCCCCGTGTCAAATGGTTCCTTGAACACAAGCGATGGATCAAAATCATACCTCGTGACGCTTACAGGTACTTAGAATTCCGTTTCTTTGATTCAAAGGGAAATGAAATTTCAGAATAACAAAAGCCGCCTCTCCTCCGGAAGGGCGGTTTTTTTTTGCGCAAAAGTCAGGTATTGGTCACGGTTTTCAGGAGCTGTTCCCGCTGTCCGCTATATCTTTTGCCGGCCTTGCTATCGCCGGCCGGCAAAAGGATGCCGCTGCCATCGGGGCTAGGGGAAATCGCACAACCGGAAACATCGCGGCCCGAATTACGGCCCCGCGGCGGGAAAACCCGCCCGCGGGGCCGCACCACCGCACTCCCAAACCGCTCTCCCTAAGGCGCCACAACCTCCACCCAGCGGTTAATCTCCTGACCCTGCTCATTGGTCACCGTCAAAAAATACCGCCCGGTTTGCGTCACCACCGGCATATCGTGAAACTTGCGCGTCTGCCCCAGATACTTTCCGTTAAGATACCAAAACAACACCTTATCAGCCTTGTAAGCCACCTTAAAAACCACCGGCTGCACCGCACCCGAAAAATCCCTGGTCAAATAAATTTTACCGCTCTCCTGCGGATAAATAAAGTCCATCCGCTTCTCCCCGTCCGGAGCGCATCCGTCGCGAAAAGGCGGCAAAACCTCGTAATCCACATGCGACGCCTTGTAATACCATTCCATCACCGGCGGCAACACAAACCACGGCTTCACCACCATATTTTCAACCGCTTCACAATCGCTCGTCACCCTTAATCCGGCCGCGTCAAGGTGAACAGGACGATGATACGGGCAAACCCTCGCCCGCCTGGCCGACAGCGGAACCATCACCTCACTTTGCGGGCAAAACTCCCCCGCCAAAAACCCCGATTTTGAACAAACTGTCACCTCCTGCAAATCATTGAGCGGCGGCTTGAACCACCCGGCCCGCGGCAACTGATTAAAAACCTCAAACAGCACTGGTGCCGCACTTTCAACGCCCGTCAA
>CAZIBV010000086.1:0-2025 GCA_964537345.1 uncultured Flavobacterium sp.
GTAAAACCACGCCTGCGCAATCCCACCGAGTTGATGCCAACATATGAGAGTGGCTCTTTTGCGGCTTTGGTGTACGGCGGAACATCCTTGCGAACCAGCGATCCGCCGGAAATCATGGCGTGATCACCAATGTGGATAAACTGATGAACGGCAGCCAAACCGCCAATGATGGCATAACTTCCAACCGTTACGTGTCCGGCCAGCGCTACACCGTTTACGATAATGGCGTTGTCACCGATATGACAGTCGTGCGCCACGTGTGCCGTAGCCATGATCAAGCAGTTGTTCCCGATGGTTGTCTGGCCTGAAGCGATCGTACCGCGGTTGATGGTGACGCATTCGCGGATGGTGCAATTGTCGCCGATGATGGCCAGCGAATCCTCGCCACCAAACTTAAGATCTTGCGGAACTGCTGAAATCACAGCACCGGGAAAAATGTTGCAATTCTTGCCGATGCGCGCACCCTCCATGATGGTGACGTTTGATCCGATCCAGGTTCCTTCACCAATCACCACATTGTTGTGAATGGTCGTAAAAGGTTCGATCACCACGTTTTTGGCGATTTTTGCGCCCGGATGAACGTATGCTAAGGGTTGATTCATACAGTTTGTTTTACAATTTGCGCCATGAGTTCAGCTTCGGCCACCAGCTTTCCGTTTGCATAGGCGTTGGCCTGCATGTGGCAGATACCGCGGCGGATGGGCGAAATCAAATCGCACTTGAACACCAGCGTATCGCCCGGCAAAACCTTGTGCTTGAACTTGACGTTGTCAATCTTCATAAAATAGGTCAGGTAGTTTTCAGGATCCGGAACCGAGCTCAAAATCAGGATTCCGCCTGTTTGCGCCATCGCCTCGATGATCAAAACGCCCGGCATTACGGGAGCGCCCGGAAAGTGTCCTACAAAGAAACTTTCGTTCATGGTCACGTTTTTAAGGCCTACTACTGTCTGGTCATCCATTTCCAGGATTTTGTCGACCAGCAAAAATGGCGGACGGTGTGGCAACATCGACATGATTTTGTTCACGTCCATGAGCGGCTCTTTGTTCAGGTCATATACCGGAACCTGGTTGCGTTGTTCGATCTTGATAATTTTTGAAAGTTTCTTTGCAAATTGCGTGTTGACAAAATGTCCGGGTTTGTTGGCGATAACCTTGCCCTTGATGTGTTTTCCCACCAGCGCCAGATCGCCCACAACGTCGAGCAACTTGTGTCGCGCAGCCTCATTGGGAAAGTGCAGCGTCAGGTTGTCCAGAATCCCGTTGGGCTTGATGGAAATGGAATCCTTGCCAAAAGCTTTTTTAAGATTCTCCATCGTTGAAGGAGAAATTTCCTTATCGACGTAAACAATGGCGTTGTTCAGGTCGCCGCCTTTGATCAGTCCGTTGTCCAGCAACGTTTCCAGTTCGTGTAAAAAGCTAAAAGTACGAGCGCTGGCAATCTCAGTTTTAAAATCGGACAAACTCTTTAAAGTAGCGTTTTGCGTACCCAAAACCTTGGTGCCAAAGTCAACCATGGTGGTCACCTGGTAATCGTCGGCGGGCATCAGGATGATTTCAGATCCGGTGGCCTCGTCGGTATAGGAAATCACTTCCTTGACCACATAGTATTCACGCGGAGCAGACTGCTCTTCAATTCCCGCTTTTTCAAGCGCTTCGACAAAATATTTTGACGATCCGTCCATGATGGGCGGTTCGCTTTCGTTTAGTTCAATGATGACGTTGTCCAGATCACAACCCATACAGGCAGCCAGGACGTGCTCGGAAGTTTGGATTTTCACCCCGCGTTTTTCGAGGTTGGTACCGCGCTGGGTATTGACAACATAGCTGGCATCGGCCTCGATGACCGGATGTCCTTCCAGGTCGACCCTGACAAAGGTGAATCCGTTGTTGACCGGTGCAGGCTTAAAAGTCATTTTGACTTCTTTTCCGGTATGAAGCCCAACGCCTGTAAGCGAAATCTCACTCTTTATGGTTTTTTGCTTAACCATGATTATTTGTTTAACTGTTTTTTTAATTCTTCAAA
>CAZIBV010000086.1:2125-10253 GCA_964537345.1 uncultured Flavobacterium sp.
GAATGAATCACGCAATTGCTGCCAATCACCGATTCCGAATAAATCTTGGCGCCGGCAAAAATGATGGTGTTGTCGCCTATGGTCACATTATCGCCAATAAAACAATTGGGATAAATCTTGACGTTGTTGCCCAAAACGACATTGGTCCCCAAATATGAAAAACAACCCAGATAAAGACCTTCGCCGTATTTGGCTGTCGGGTCGATATGACAAGGTTGCTCGATTCCTGATTTGTTGAGTTTGATCTGGTTGTAATATTCCAGAATCCGCGTAAAGGCACGATAGGCATCCTCAACCTTGATCAGCGTAGCCTGCACGGGCATTTCCGGTTCAAACGAATGGTTGACGATAGCCACACTGGCCTGCGTCGTATAGATGTAGTTCTGGTATTTTGGATTGGCCAAAAAGGTAAGCGAACCGGTTGTTCCTTCCTCAATTTTTGACAGCTTGTACACCTGTGCATCGGGATTTCCGACCACCTCGCCGTCTAGTATCCCTGCTATTTGCTCTGCCGTGAATTTCATCGTATAGCTGTCCGTGTTGGTGCGGCCTCAGGCCAATTCATTCGGACAAAAATATAAAAAAATGGTTTCATATTCCTTTTTCTACAAGTTGTTTGGGAAAACACAGGTAATACTTGGTTACAGGTTTTGACAGCGCCTTGAGGTTGAGTTGGTCAGACGCTTCGATAACGTCCTCGATGGTGCGGTCTTTTTTATAGATACGGATGGGTTGCGCGTGTTTGTTATAAGCCTGGTTGCGGATTTTTCCCTTAAAGACAAAATATTTGGCCTCCTCCTGGCTGATGCCGCGCTCCTCGGCCCAACGGGCGGCCAGTTCTCGCACCTGATCGGATGAAAACTTTTCCGGTCCGAGTTTTACCTTGAGCAAATCGCGGTTGAGCAACATCCGGCTCAGGGTTGACAGCACGGTGTCGTCGTGTGATTGCCACCATTTGATGGCGCTGATGATGTCGGTATCGTCCAGTTGTGCGAATTTTTCCAGCGTTTCCCAGGTAAAAGTTTCGCCGGTGACGCGGTTGGTGATAAAGTGGATCATGGCCGGCGAAGCGTGCAGGTTGACACCTTTTGAAGCCAGTTCGCGGGCGCGCGTCAGAATCCGCATCAGCATGAGTTCGGCAACGAGGCTGGTTTTGTGCAGATAAGCCTGCCAGTACATCAGCCGCCGCGCCATCAGGAATTTCTCGATGGAATAAATACCTTTTTCCTCGACCACCAATTGATCGTCCACCACATTCAGCATCTGGATCAAACGGTCTGAATTGATGTTGCCCTCGGCCACGCCTGTAAAAAAACTGTCGCGTTTCAGGTAATCCATCCGGTCCATGTCGAGTTGGCTGGACACCAGTTGAAGCATGAATTTTCGCGAATATTCACCTTTAAAAATTTGGATGGCCAATTGCAGTTTGCCGCCAAATTCCTCGTCGAGCTTGCGCATAAAACGCATGGAAATCTCTTCGTGGCTCACCTCGACCAGGCTGTGTTCCATGGCGTGTGAAAAAGGACCGTGCCCGATGTCATGCAGCAGGATGGCGACATAGAGCGCATTTTCCTCGTCAGGCGAAATGGACACGCCCTTGTAGCGCAAAACCTCGACAGCTTTCTGCATCAGGTGCATGGCGCCAAGGGCATGGTGAAAGCGGGTGTGCTGAGCGCCCGGATACACCAGATAAGACAAACCCATTTGCGAAATCCTGCGCAACCGCTGAAAGTAGCGATGTTCGACCAGGTCAAAAATAAGTTCGTTTGGGAGGCTGATGAATCCGTAGATGGGATCGTTGAAAATCTTAAGCTTGTTTGTCATACCGGCGGTTTGCGGGCCAAAGATACCAAAAAATCGTCGGTGGTACCGGAATGCCTTTTGCCCCAGGCGTTGCGGTTGATTGTTTGGGTGATTGGGCTGACGGCGACGTGAATCACATCTCCCCAAACAATTAAAAATAAAGACGGGCGTTTTGAGGAAAAACGGAACGCTAAACCGCACTTATTTTTACCATAAATTTATGAGCGGCGGCGCGACGTAATTGTTAAATTGCGACAAAGTTACAGCATGGATAAGATTAAGATTCTTTGGGTAGACGACGAGATTGAGCTGCTCAAACCCCACATATTGTTTTTGGAGAAAAAAGGCTACGAGGTGACCACTTGCAACAACGGGCGCGATGCGGTGGACGAGTTTGCCGAGGGCGATTTTGACATTGTTTTTCTGGATGAAAACATGCCGGGCATGAGCGGTTTGGAAACGCTTGCGGAAATCAAGGAAAAAAAATCGGCCACGCCCGTGATCATGATTACCAAGAGCGAGGAAGAATATATCATGGATTCGGCCATCGGATCAAAAATTGCCGACTATCTGATCAAGCCCGTCAACCCGAACCAGATTTTGCTGAGTTTGAAAAAGAATCTGGATCATTCGCGGCTGGTATCAGAAAAAACCACGCTGGATTACCAAAAGGAATTCAGGAAAATTGCCGTCGATATGGCGATGGTAAACTCCTACGAGGAATGGGCCGAACTCTACCGCCGCCTACTGTTCTGGGAACTTCAGCTCGAGGACATTACCGAACAGGCAATGGTGGAAATCCTGGAATCGCAAAAAGTTGAGGCGAATTCGCAGTTTGGAAAGTTTATCGAACGCAATTATGAGGATTGGTTTGAGCCCGTCAAAGGCAAGCCCGACCGACCTGTGATGTCGCACACGCTTTTTCGCGAACTTGTCGTACCGGAGCTTCAGAAAAAGGACCGGCCGGTTTTGTTTGTTGTGATTGACAACCTGCGGTACGACCAATGGAAGTCGTTTGAAAGTATCGTGGCCACCCACTACAAACTGGAAAAGGAAGTGCCGTATTATGCGATTCTGCCCACGGCGACGCAATACGCCCGAAACGCGATTTTCTCGGGACTGTTGCCGCTCGAGATGGAGAAACAGTATCCGCAGTACTGGAAAAACGATGTGGACGAAGGTGGAAAAAACCTTTTTGAAGCCGAATTTTTGACGGCACAGATCAAACGCCTGGGGCTGAACATCAAGCACGATTATCTCAAGATCACAAGTTTTGCCGGCGGAAAAAAGCTGGTGGATTCATTCAAGTCATATAAGTCAAATGACCTTGTGACAGTGGTTTACAATTTTATCGATATGCTTTCTCATGCCAAAACAGAGATGGACGTCGTTAAGGAATTGGCGGCCGACGACAAGGCATACCGATCACTGACGCAAAGCTGGTTCCAGAATTCGCCGCTTTTGGAAATCATCAAGCAGGCGCAGCAACTTGGTTTCCGCCTGATCATCACCACCGATCACGGTACGATCAACGTCAAGAATCCGTCAAAAGTCATCGGTGACAAAAACACCAGTTTGAACCTGCGCTACAAAACCGGCCGAAGCCTGACCTATGAGGAGCGCGACGTTTATGCGGTAAAAGATCCCAAGAAAATCGGGTTACCGGCCATCAACATGAGCAGTTCGTACATTTTTGCCAAGAACGATTTATTTTTGGCCTATGTCAACAATTACAACCACTATGTGAGTTATTACCGAAACACGTATCAGCACGGTGGAATATCGCTGGAGGAAATGATTGTTCCGTTTTTGGTTTTCAATCCTAAGTAAGGATTTAAGAATTAAGATTTAAGAATTAAGATTTAGGAATATTCGATTGAAGTTTGCAATGCCCGATCTTGAGACTTGTCAATCGTCAACTGTAACCTGGAAACCGTCAACTTAAACTGTGAACTCTTAACTCTTAACTTTGCAACGCGGTAGTTATCCTGCCGGTTTATTTTATGGAATTCACCTTTACGCTTGAAACTCTTGATGACGCCGCACAACAATTGCTGGCAGCCGGTCCTGAAAAAGTTATTCTTTTTAATGGTGTCATGGGCGCCGGAAAAACTACCTTTATCAAGGCTTTGTGCCGCGCGCTTGGCGTTGCTGATCCCACAGCCAGCCCGACTTTCTCGTTGGTAAACGAATATCACGGACGCGACGGAGCGAAAATCTTTCATTTTGATGTCTATCGCCTCAAAAACGAATCTGAAGCTTTTGATTTTGGCATGGACGAATACCTCGACTCCGGCCACTGGTGCTTTATCGAATGGGCCGAAAAAATTCCTTCGCTCCTGCCAGACCGGTATTCGGTTGTGGATTTAACGGTTTTGGAAGACGGAAAAAGGAAGTTGACGCTAAGCAAGGTATAGGGTACAGGTTACAGGGTTTGATGTTCGGACCAGTTAGTCTCCACCAATAATTTAATGTTCCAACTTCCGCAATCCCGTTGTTAATCGTTAATTGTTCATTGTTAATTGCGTTAACGTTTGTTAAATAAAAATATTAACTTAGGCGGGAAATTTCAGGAGTCATGTCACTAACGCCGTTTACCAAGCAGCAGTTGCTACCGCAAGAGGAGAAACTGGAAGTCCAACGTCATAAAAGTGAACTGTTTATAGGAATCCCAAAAGAGACGAGTTTCCAGGAGCGACGCATCTGCCTGACACCTGACGCCGTAAATTCGCTTACCTCACACGGACATCGCATCCTGATTGAAGCCGGTGCGGGCGAGAGTTCCAGTTATTGCGACAAGGAATACAGCGATGCCGGCGCCGAAATCACCACCGACACCGCCAAGGTTTTTGGCTGTCCGATAGTCTTAAAGGTCGAACCGCCCACGCTTAAGGAAATCGACATGATCCAACCAAATGCAATCTTGATTTCGGCGGTGCAGATCAAGACGCGAAAAAAGGAATATTTTGAGGCGTTGATGCGCAAAAAAATCACGGCGCTGGGTTTTGAATACATCAAGGACGAAGACGGAAGCTATCCGGCAGTCAAGTCGCTCAGCGAAATTGCGGGCACGGCATCGGTATTGATTGCGGCCGAACTCATGATCAACAACGACGACGGAAAAGGGTTGCTTTTTGGTAACATCATTGGCGTTCCTCCTACCGACGTTGTCATTTTGGGCGCGGGAACCGTTGGCGAATACGCGGCTAGAACCGCACTTGGACTTGGCGCGCGGGTAAAGGTCTTTGACAATTCGATCACGAAGTTGCGTCGCTTGCAAAACAACTTGAACCAGTCGATTTTTACTTCGACTATTCAGCCCAAAACTCTTTTAAAGGCCCTAAGACGGGCTGATGTGGCCATTGGTGCCATGCGCGGAAAGGAACGCTGTCCGGTAGTCGTGACGGAAACCATGGTCGAGCACATGAAACGCGGTGCGGTCATTGTTGATGTCAGCATCGATACCGGTGGTTGCTTTGAAACCTCTGAAATCACATCGCACGAAAAGCCGACGTTTGTCAAATACAACGTCATTCATTATTGCGTGCCCAACATTCCATCGCGATATTCCAAAACCGCGTCGCTTTCCATCAGCAACATCCTGACGCCTTATCTATTGACGATTGCTGAAGATGGCGGCCTGGAAAGTTCCATCCGAATCCACAAAGGACTCAAAACAGGAGTCTACATCTACCACGGCATCCTGACCAACTCTGCCATTGGCGAATGGTTTGGAATTCCGGATCACGACATTAATTTGATTGTGTTCTAGGTGTAGGGTGCAGGGTACAGGGTACAGGGTACAGGGAAGATAGTTGTAGTCGAATGATTTTGTGATTTAATTGGACGAGTTAAATATCAGGAACCTTTTGTTTTTTTAAACATTTGACATCAGTCTCAATTGTTCATTGTTAACTGTTAATTGTTAACTGTTAATTGTTAACTGTTCATCTGGCGTTTGACATTGTCATTTGAATCGTACCTTTGCAAAAAAATCCTCTATGAAGTTTTGGTATAGGTTTGCGTATTATTTGGGCGGATTTGCCATAGGACTGGTGTTTGTGTTTTTTATCCTTAACGGAAAAGACGCGAGTTGTGCTTACTTCCCAAATGCGCGCGTTCTTAAAAACATCCGAACCAAACCTTTTCATTACGCACCACCTGCCATGGACGAACTGGCCAAAAAATGGGTTGATACCGCCGATGTCCGCATGACGCTTACTTACGGCGATGTCGATTTTGGACGCAGCAATGTTACGCACAATGGCGGGAAACTTTACATCGTAGAAGGAAAAACCAAGAACAACACCCCGCTTGAGCTCAAGATCGTCAATTATGAATCGAAAGCGGTTTTGGAGGAAATTGTGAAGAAGAAGGAATAGCTGTTAGCCATTAGCTGTCAGCTATCAGCGGTTAGCTTGATTTAGTAAGCTACGAGCAGTTTAGTTTACTTTGTAACTTCGATGTCAGAAGGGAAAACTTTCACGCATCCGCTATCAACCCTGAACCCTGTACCCTGAACCCTGAACCCTGCAACTAGCTGTCAGCTGTCAGCTTTCAGCAGTTAGCTTGATTTAGGAAACTACAAGCGGTTTAGTTTACCTTGAAACTTCGATGTCAGAAGGGAAAACTTTCACGCATCCGCTATCAACCCTGGAACCCTGAACCCTGAACCCTGAACCCCGCAACTAGCTATTAGCTGTCAGCTGTCAGCGGTTAGCTTGTTAGAGAAAACTACAAGCAGTTTAGTTTACATTGAAACTTCGATGTCAGAAGGCAAAACTTTCATCCACCGCTATCAACTCTGAACCCTGCACCCTGAACCCTGCAACTAGCTATTAGCTGTCAGCTGTCAGCGGTTAGCTTGATTTAGGAAAATTTGTATACAGGACTGATAATTTTAGCTGAAGAACATTTGCAAAAGCAGAAGTAAATCTACCTTTAATTAAAATCTACCCTAAACCCTGTACCCTGAACCCCGCAACTAGCTATTAGCTGTCAGCTGTCAGCAGTTAGCTTGATTTAGGAAACTACAAGCGGTTTAGTTTACCTTGAAACTTCGATGACAGAAGGCAAAACTTTCATCCACCGCTATCAACCCTGAACCCTGCACCTTGTACCTTATACCCAGTGCAAAAAAAAATCCGAAACTTTCGTCTCGGATAATGTGGGCGATACTGGGTTCGAACCAGTGACCCCTACCTTGTCGAGGTAGTGCTCTGAACCAGCTGAGCTAATCGCCCCAAAGCGGAGTCAAAGATACAACCAGATTTCGTTTTTGCAAGCGGATGGGCAAATTCTTGCAGCTATTTTTGTCAACTTTTTTCCTGTAGCTTGAAAATCAGTTGCGGGCTTGTTTGCGGCGCTCGCGTTCAGCGGTAATCAACATGAGTTCGCGGCCGGTTTGACCCTCAACCGATGTGTTTTCCTGCGCACGGCGGAAAAGATACGGCATCACATCGCGCACCGGACCAAAAGGCAGGTATTTGGCTACGTTGTATCCTTTGCTGGCCAGGTTGTAACTGATGTTGTCACTCATGCCGTAGAGTTGACCAAACCAAATTCTTGGATCGTTGTTGGCCAGGCCTTTTTGGCGCATGAGTTCCATGAGTTTGTAATTGCTTTCTTCGTTGTGGGTGCCTGCAAAAATCGCCATGGTGTCCAAGTGTTCTATCATAAAAGACACACCTGCGTCATAGTTGGCGTCGGTGGCTTCCTTGCTTGGGCAGATGGGATTTGGGTATCCTTTTTCCTGCGCGCGTTGGGCTTCTTTTTCCATGTAGGCGCCGCGTACCAGCTTCATGCCGATGTGAAAGCCGTGTTCGCGGGATTGCGCGTACAGTTTTTTCAGGTATTCCATCCGGTCGTGGCGATAAAGCTGCAATGTATTGAAAACGATTGCTTTGTCCCGGTTGTATTTTTTCATCATTTCAGTGCAAAGATCATCGGCGGCGTCCTGCATCCAGGAATCTTCGGCATCGATCAAAACCGCCAGGCCATAACCATGAGCTTTTTTGCAGACCTGATCAAATCGGCCCACTACCCTGCCCCACTCCATGGTTTCGTCCTGGGTAAGCGTTTGTTTTAGGCCAACTTTCTCAAAAAGATCGATACGTCCGAATCCCGTTGGTTTAAAAACCGCAAAAGGAATGGCGGGATTGTCCTTGGCAAATTCCACAACTTCCAGAATCACGCGCAAGGCGTCGTCAAAACTTGCTTCGTCTTCCTTTCCCTCTACCGAATAATCCAAAACCGACGACACGCCTTTGCTGTACATCCGGTTGATGACTGGAATGCAATCCTGCTTGGTTACGCCGCCCACAAA
>CAZIBV010000087.1:0-8289 GCA_964537345.1 uncultured Flavobacterium sp.
ACCGTAGGCGCGTCAGTCGAACCGTGGTGTACCAAAACATCAGTGTTTGATCCTGACGTGGCGTTTTCACGACCTCCGGCAAAAACCGAAAGCTGGAACGGTTGTGCCGGCGAATATCCCGTCGGGCTGACAATCCCATCGGCCACTACGATATAAGTCTCGTTGGCGGCAAGTGTGGTCGTCACGTTGTAGAGGCTTTGCGCGCTCGAGGTGCTGTTGCCTGGCGCGATGTCGATGCTGAGCGGAACTCCCGCAGGCAAATCGATAAACGGCGTCGCGGTGCGGAAGGCAAAATCATCCAGGGCCAGATTGTCGTTGATGTAAACGTCAACCGTTGCGGCGGCGGCATCGGCAGAGTTGTGGATGACCTGGACGCGGGCGGTTTCAACCAATGGCAGCGGAATCAGATTTCCTCCGGCGGCGGTCGCTACCCAAAGGCCAAACGGCGCTCCGTTGTTGTTTTGTGACGGATCTAAAAATCCGCTGGCTACAACCGTCAAGGCCGCGCCGTCCAATGACAACGTCGACAGCGGTGCCAGATAAGACGCTACAACCGTACTGCCTGAGGCATCGGTGATGTTAAGGGTGTAATCGGCAGTGGAAAGTTCCAGATAACCGGCAAATGACGGATACGAAATATTGTCGACAATCGTGCCTGCAGGAACGCTGGTTTCCACTACGTCAACCGTAGGCGCGTCGGTCGAGCCGTGGTGTACCAAAACATCAGTGTTTGAACCTGAGGTGGCGTTTTCACGACCTCCGGCAAAAACCGAAAGCTGGAACGGTTGTGCCGGCGAATATCCCGTCGGGCTGACAATCCCATCGGCCACTACGATATAAGTCTCGTTGGCGGCAAGTGTGGTCGTCACGTTGTAGAGGCTTTGCGCGCTCGAGGTGCTGTTGCCTGGCGCGATGTCGATGCTGAGCGGAACTCCCGCAGGCAAATCGATAAACGGCGTCGCGGTGCGGAAGGCAAAATCATCCAGGGCCAGATTGTCGTTGATGTAAACGTCAACCGTTGCGGCGGCGGCATCGGCAGAGTTGTGGATGACCTGGACGCGGGCATCTTGCGCTTGTATCGCCCCATGCGCAAACAGGGCCGTAAGTAAACATGTAATTCTTTTCATATGTAAGGTGTTTTGTTTAACAATTTAAAATTAATGCTAAACAAAAAAGCGCTTACACTATTTAACAAAAAGAAAAATTTTATTTAACTGCTGTTCAACCACTTACCGCAAAGTCTCCGCAGTATACTTACAATTTTGTTTACTTACACCTCATTTCTATTAAACAAAAAACAGTTTTCACAAGGGATTCTGCTACCAATATCGCATCAATGCTCCCAAAAACCCGGGCCGCTCTTTTTTTCCTTGCCTCCAAATTTGGTGAGTTTATACGTCAGGGAAAACATGACGTAGCGTTTCAGGACAGTGTTTTCCTGATCGGTAATGCTCGTGGCACCAATGCTTCGGGTAGTATTCTGGTTTTGATCCAAAAGATCGTATACTTTAACCTTGGCCAAAAATGCATCGTTGAGGAAATTGTACCCAAGGCTGACATTAAGAAGGTAAAAATCCTTTTTAAAACCGTCGGCGATGTTGGAGTTGTAGGTGTAATTCAAGTCGGTTCCCAAAACCACTTTTTTAGGCCAGTACGAGGTAACCTGCAGCATGCCGCGATGCACCACGTTTGACTGCTCATTGATGATATAATTGTCGTAATTGGTTTTGCTGTTGGTAAAACTATAAGACGGATTCACGGTAAGCAACTCGCCAAAATTATAGGTAATGTTGGCCCGCGGTGTAAAGCTGATGGCATTGGCCTGAAAAAGTTCTTGGTTAACGTAACCTTTGTTGATGCTGTAATTTCCGTTTACTGAAAACTGCAACCTCAGCGAGTGGGCGTCGCGTTTAAAGGTCTTGTTCCAGTTGGCGCCAAACCAGGTGTTCAAATTCCCGTTTACGTTTTCAAAAGTAGTAACCGATCTACGCGTCTCATCAAAAATGGTGGATGACACAATATCGGTTTCCCAATAAGTTCCGCCGCCGTAAATGCTGTATCCGGATTTGGTGGCAAAATTATAATCGCGAAACGAAAGGTAGCCGTAATGTTGACGCCTCGGAGTCAAATCCGGATTGCCCACCGTTGTATTGAGCGGACTCGACAAATCCTCAACCGGCAACACCTGAACGGCCGACGGAAAATTCACGTCAAAGCTGTAATTCATCCACAACGCCTTTGACTTGGTAAACCGGTAACCGCCCCAAAGATTCGCTGTCGGGAAAATCTCTGACTGCCGCAATGACGTACGCGTGCCCAGATAATCTGACTGCGCTTTAAAATTGTAAACTGCGCTACCGCCCGTCAGCGTTAGGCTGAGTTTTGATTTTTCAATGCCGAATCCAACTTTTGGCGTGATCGCCCGCGTCGAGGCCATCATGTAGTTGGTGAGCAGGTCGTTAAAATCGTCGTATCCGTTGGTATCGGTATCAAAATCAAACCCGCGGCGGTCGTTGACATTTTGGTCATGACTGTATTCAAACTGGAATTTCAGGCTGATCGAATCCACCACCGGCTCGGTCCATTCAAACTCTCCGCGAAAAGTGTCGGTAAGGTCTCGCTCAAGGCGGATTTGATTCCGGTTGTCGGTCTGCGTCTGGTCGGTGATGCCGTCATTGTCGGTATCGGTGTAAAAAAAGTTGTTTGAAACATCTCTTGCCGACGACTGTACTTTGTCGTTTTTAAAGTAGGCATAAAGGTTGACAAAACGCCCCTTTTTTCCGATGGCGCGTCCGGCGTTAAATGAATTTTCAAGTCCGTTGTTTTCAGACCGGCGGTCGAGCAAGCCCGAACTTTCGCGCACCAGTCGTCCTTGCTCGTTGATCGTCTCATCTGACGAAACCGATTCATTCCACGAACGACCCTTGATGATTTTGGGCTGAAACGTAATCGTCGTCAAACTGTCAGGCTTAAAGGTAAACTCGGCGCCGGCGTTGTGGCCAAATTGCTCGCGCACCTGATCCCGGCTGGAATTCGTGGTAAAAGTTCCCTCGGGCAACAGGTTTTTAAGGCGCGTGCGGTTTTTGTTTTCCGTTTGGGCCGAATTGTAAAAATAATTGGTCGTGCTGGAAAGTTCCTTGGTCCATTCATCGGCAAAGTTAAGACCGATAAGTCCTGACCGCGTAATCCCCGCGCCGCCGCCAAACTGCATTCCGTTGATGGAAAACGAACCGTTGTCGCCCATCCAGACCGAACTGTTCCGGCCACCGCCCATGCTGTCAAAAACCTCATTCATGGTAAAACCCGTCGAGTTGATGTTGTTCATCGAACCCAGAACCGATATTTTGCGGTTGCCTTTAAAATAGTTCACCATCAGGCTGGATTCATAGCGGTCGTCGGTGCCAAAACCGCCCATCATCTTGCCAAAAAACCCCTTGTTTTTGTCTTCGTCTATGGTCAGATTGATGCTGGCGTTGTTGGAACTGGCCGTTGCGCCGGTAATTTTTTCCTTTTCAGATTTGGTATCGCTCACCTGAACCTTGCTAATGATATCCGATGGGAGATTTTGCAGCGCAACCTTGCCGTCTTTGTCAAAAAACGGTTTGCCATTCACCAGGATTTGGTTGACTTCCTTTCCGTTGACGGTAATCTTGCCGGTTTCATCAACCTCGACACCCGGAAGTTGCTTGAGCAGGGTTTCAACATTGGCGTCGGGCTTGACCTTGAACGAGGCCGCGTTAAATTCCAGCGTGTCGCTTTTGATGCGCACCGGAGGCGCCTCGGCCTTGACCACAACCTCGTCGATCGCATTTCCTGCTTCGTCTACTTCGATGGTTCCAACGTCGATGAGGCCGTCCAGTGACTCGTATCGCTTTACGAAATCCTGATAACCAATGTAGGAAGTCTTGAGGTAAAACGGCTTGGTGATTTTTCGCGAACCCAGGACAAACTCGCCCGTTTTGGCCGTAATCGTATAGTCAATGGTGGTTGAATCCTGAACCGACGTCAGATAAATGGTGGCGGCTTCGAGCGGAAGTTGGGTTTGTTTGTCGATGAGTTTTCCCTTGATTGATACGGATTGGGCAAAGGCAGCCATCGGCAAAAGAATTGCAAGAACGAGTCGGAACATAAAGAATTACTGGGTTAGACAGGCATAAACAACAAAAGTGTCGGTTTAGTATGCCGACACTTTGAAATGTTACACTTTTTTACAAGAAGTTTCTTCCAAATTTATTCCTGCCTTGACCAGAGTCACCTTCGGCGCAAGCCAGATAATAAAAATAAGCCCTCCTACCCTAAAACGTTTATTTTTCGCGGATATAGATATCGATGGGCACGCCGCTGAAGTCCCAGTTTTCGCGAATCTGATTTTCCAGAAAGCGCTTGTACGGATCCTTGACGTACTGCGGCAGGTTGGCAAAAAACACAAACTGCGGCGTTGGCGTCGGGAGTTGCATGCAGTATTTGATTTTCACGAACTTTCCCTTGAGTGCCGGCGGCGGATGCCCCTCAATCACCTTGAGCATGTAGTCGTTGAACTTTGACGTCGGGATGCGTTGCTTGCGGTTTTCGTGAACCTTGACGGCTGCCTCGAGCGCCTTGAGCAAACGCTGCTTGGTGAGCGCCGAAACAAAAATGATGGGCACGTCGGTAAAAGGTTCTATTTCCTTGCGGATGCGTTTTTCATAGTCGCGCGCCGACATGGTGTCCTTTTCGACCAAATCCCATTTGTTGACCAGGATGACCACACCCTTGCGGTTCTTTTCGGCCAGCCAGAAAATGCTTTGGTCCTGCCCTTCAAATCCGCGCGTGGCGTCGATGACGAGTATACAAATATCGGCGTGTTCGATGGCCCGCACCGAGCGCATCACCGAATAAAATTCCAGATCTTCCTTGACTTTTGCCTTGCGGCGGATTCCGGCCGTATCCACCAGGTTGAATTCAAAACCAAAACGGTTGAATCGGGTATCGATGGCGTCGCGGGTGGTTCCGGCAATATCGGTCACCATAAACCGGTCTTGCCCGATCAGGGCGTTGATAAAACTCGATTTTCCGGCATTTGGGCGGCCCACCACGGCAAAACGCGGCAGGTCGTCGGTTTGTTCAACCTCGGGCTTTTCAGGAAATGCCTCTACGAGCGCGTCGAGCAATTCGCCCGTTCCGCTGCCTGACATTCCGGCAAAACTGTAGTACTCGCCCAGTCCAAGATTGTAAAATTCGACGGCGTCCTTTTCGCGCATGGCGTTGTCGACCTTGTTGACTGCGAGAATGACGGGTTTGGTCACTTTTCGCAGCAAGCGTGCAACTTCTTCATCCATTGGGGTGATGCCTTCCTCGACATCGACCACAAAAAGAATGACGTCGGCTTCGTCAATGGCGAGCTCGACCTGTTTGCGGATTTCGCCTTCAAAAACGTCATCTGAACCGCGAACGTATCCGCCCGTGTCAATGACTGAAAATTGCTTTCCGTTCCATTCACTCTTGCCGTAGTTGCGGTCGCGCGTTACACCGGCCTGCGCATCAACAATGGCTTCGCGGCGCTGGATGAGGCGGTTAAAAAGCGTCGACTTTCCTACATTTGGCCGCCCGACGATGGCTACGATATTCTGACTCATAACATTTAATTTCAGCGCAAAGGTAGCGCAAAATGCCGACGGGCGAAAATTGCAATCCAAATGCGCCATCTTCAACACTAAACAACGCACAAATAAATGTTAAACTCGTCTATTTGATAGTTTCACTATTATCTTTGCAATTAAAATTTGCGTTATGCAGAAATTAATCTCAAACATCCGCATCGCGGTCAACCCAAAGATTTACGTCAAAGATCCGGAATCATCGGATCTGGGCCGACGCATCATCAGCGAAAGCATCAATCTTTTGGACAAGATAGGATTTGAAGAGTTTACCTTCAAGAAACTGGGCGACCAGATTGGATCGAACGAGAGTTCCATCTATCGCTACTTTGAAAACAAACATAAATTGCTGGTCTACCTTTGCTCCTGGTATTGGGGTTGGACAGAATACCAAATGGCTTTTTCCACCGCCAACATTCAGGATCCCGTCGAGAAATTAAAAGCGGCCATCAAGGTGGTGACGCGCCAACTTACCGACGATCCAAAAACCGATTTCCTCAATGAACAGGTATTGCAGCGGATTGTCATCAGCGAGTTCTTCAAGGTTTTGCAAACCCGCGAGGTGGACGACGAAAACAAAGAAGGGTTTTTCCTGATTTACAAAGGCGTCATCAACAGTTTGCGCGCCATCATTGAGGAAGTAAACCCGGATTATCCTTTTTCACGCAGCCTGGCATCGACCGTGGTGGCCGGATCGTTGCATCAACAGTTTCTGGGCGCCCACCTCAAAACCATCACCAACGTTGGGCCTGCCACATCGGCAACTGAATTTTACACGCATCTGACTCTTAAAACCCTTGTGCCATGACACCGCTTAAGCGATTGTACAATCTTTATTCACTGGACCGACGGGATATTTATCAAATCCTGTTTTACGCTGCTTTTGCCGGTTTGATCAGCCTCTCGCTTCCGCTGGGCATTCAGGCAATCGTCAACTTTATACAATCAGGCCGGGTTAGCGTTTCCTGGATTGTGCTGGTATTTATCGTGACGGCCGGCGTTGTTTTGGGCGGAATCTTGTCGCTGATGCAATTGCGGATTACCGAAAATTTGCAGCAAAAAATCTTTATCCGATCATCCTTTGAATTTGCAGCCCGACTGCCGCGCATCCTTTTTGGGGAGCGCTACTCTGAATATCCGCCCGAGGTAGCCAACCGCTTTTTTGACACGCTGACGATCCAAAAGGGAACGGCCAAGATGTTGCTGGACTTTTCGGCGGCGCTGCTGCAGATTGTGTTTGGCGTCATCCTGTTGTCATTGTATCATCCGTTCTTTATCATTTTTGGGTTGATGCTGATGATACTGCTGTACATTATTTTTAAATTTTCGTTTAAATCAGGCGTCAAGACATCGCTCAAGGAATCCAAGTATAAATACGCGGTGGCGGGCTGGCTGCAGGAGATAGCGCGCAATTACATGAGTTTTAAAAAGACCGAAAGCTTCCGGTTTGCGCTCGCCAAGAATGACCACCTTACCCATGAATACCTGACGCACCGCGAAAAGCACTTTGGCATCTTGCGCCGTCAGTTTGCCCAGCTCATCGGTTTCAAGGCGCTGATCACCATAACGCTTTTAGCCGTTGGCGGATATTTGGTCATTGCCGGGCAGATCAACATCGGGCAGTTTGTCGCGGCCGAAATCATCATTTTGTTGGTCATCGGATCAGTCGAAAAAATCATTCTCGGGCTCGAGACTTTTTATGACGTGCTGACGTCGGTCGAAAAGATTGGCGAGGTGACCGATATGGAAATCGAGCCGGACTTTTCCAATCAGCCTACCAGCTGTTTCCGTCAGATTCAGTTGCATACCAAAAACGTGAGCGTTGTTTATCCCGATGCCACGCAACCCACGCTGACCAACATCAACCTGGAAATCCAGCAGGGCGAACGCATTGTGGTTGAAGGTCCAAACGGATCGGGAAAAACCACGTTGATCCGCGTGCTGGCCGGATTGATTACGCCAACAAAAGGAAATTTTTACACCAACGATGCGCAGTTTGACAAAATTGACAAAACACTTTTCCGCAATCACATTGCCGGTGTCATTCACGGGGAAACGCCTTTTGCCGGAACGATTGCCCAAAACCTTAATTTTGACGAAACGGTTGACCCGGCCGAACTTGGAGCCGTATTGCGCGCCATTGGCCTGGACACTTTTATATCAGAACTTCCGGAGGGCATGCAAACCAACATATCGCCCGAAGGCCGCCTGATGTCGTCGTCGGATGCGCAAAAACTGCTGGTGGCACGCGCCATTTTAAGGAAGCCGCTGGTCCTTTTCTTTGAAGATCCAACCGACAAAATGGACGATGACACCGCCCGTCAGGTGATTGACTACCTGATGGATCCGGCACACCGGTGGACGGTTATCGTCACGTCAAAAAACCCGCATTGGAAATCACTTGCCACCCGATTGATTACCGTCAACAACGGAACCATCACTCAGGATAAATCGCTTAAGTCATGCTAAACCTGTCTGAAAATAACCGCACCGTCATATCAGCCGACGACAGGCTCAAGACGATCCAAAAGCTCGAGACGCCGCGCCGCTATCGCTGGAACCGAATCATCGGCGTGGCATCGCTGATTACCCTGGTCTTTGCTTTTTTGCCCTGGACGCAAACCATTCGCGGAACGGGATCGGTGACCACGGT
>CAZIBV010000087.1:8389-9911 GCA_964537345.1 uncultured Flavobacterium sp.
GCGCTGTCAAACGAGCAACGCCTTAAACAGGAAATGGCTGAAAACAAGGTGCGTCAATCCAAACTGAAAATCATCAGCGACTCGATGGATCTGGTTGCCGCCAGAACCCAGTTCAGGATTGCCAAGACGCAATTTGACCGTGTGGCCGGCCTGGAAAAAGAAGGTTTGAAATCCGTAGTGGACGTCGAGGAAAAAAGACTGAAACTTCAGGAAACCGAGGCCAAGATCGTGACGCAGGAAAACAAACTGCTGGCCGCGCGCAATGAATGGATCAACGCCCGGATTGAACTCAACCGACTGAGCGCCGAATACCGCGAAAAAATCGCCAAAGCGCAAAGCGACCGGTTTACGGCCATGAGCAGTCAGTTTGACACCGAGGCCACCGTGGCCAAGCTGGAGAGCGACTATTCCAATTACAAGGTGCGCACCGGGTTTTACTACATTACCGCGCCACAGGACGGCTATGTGAACCGCGCTTTGCAATCGGGCGTGGGCGAAACGATCAAGGAGGGAACGCCGGTGGTGAGCATTATGCCGGCCAAGTTTGACATTGCCGCCGAAACCTACGTAGATCCGGTTGACATGCCACTGATCCGCGAAGGCGACAAGGTGCGCGTTTGGTTTGACGGATGGCCTACGATTGTGTTTTCCGGATGGCCGGGATTGTCGTACGGAACCTTTGGCGGCGAAATTATCGCGATTGAGAATTTCATCAGTACCAACGGGAAATACCGCGTGTTGATTGCGCCGGAAAAAGCTGATCAGGCCTGGCCAAAACAACTCCGGATGGGAGCCGGTGCGCAAACCATCATCATGCTCGACACCGTCCCGATCTGGTTTGAAATATGGCGCACGCTTAACGGATTCCCACCAAACTTTTATACAAAAGACGAAAAACCCGCCAAATGAGACTGCTGTTTCTTTTGATTTGCTCCATCGCATCGGCACAGGAACTCACTTATGCCGAATACATCCGCATGGTTCGCGCCGAACATCCGCTGGTTAAAAGTGCCGGACTTCAGGAAGATCAGGCGCGGGCCAGTTTGTTGGAAGCGCGCGGCAATTTTGACCCGACTGTTGAAGCGGGCGCCGCCGGAAAGGAGTTTGACAAACCGTATTACACACTCCGCGAGGGCGTTTTTAAGGTGCCTACCTGGTTTGGTGCCGAGTTCAAGGCCGGCTATGAAAACAACGACGGCGAATACCTCAACCCTCAATCAACCGTTCCCGACGCCGGACTGTACGCAGTGGGCGTGAAAGTTCCGCTGGGCCAGGGCCTGTGGATCAACAAGCGCATGGCCGATGTCCGCAAGGCGCAACTCATGGTAAGGGCATCAGTTGAAGAGCGCAAGATTCGGGCAACCGAGGTTTTGCACGCCGCGGCGACTGCGTATTTCAAGTGGAAGCAGCAGTACCAGGAAGCCAAACTTTACGAGGAATACTACGAGGTGGCTTTGCAGCGCATCAACGGAATCAAGACGATGGTTGTGGCGGGCGAAAGAGCCGCGATTGACAGTGTCGA
>CAZIBV010000088.1:0-9716 GCA_964537345.1 uncultured Flavobacterium sp.
CTTTCGACTTTCGTCTAATAAACAACAACTAACTACATAATGCCCAAAGACACCACCATCAAATCAGTTTTAATCATCGGTTCAGGTCCAATCGTTATCGGACAGGCCTGTGAATTTGACTACGCCGGATCGCAGGCAGCGCGTTCCATCCGCGAAGAGGGAATCGAGGTGATCCTCATCAACTCCAACCCGGCCACCATCATGACCGATCCCGCCATGGCCGACCGCGTTTACCTGCTGCCGCTTACCACAAAATCCATCGTAAAAATCCTCAAGGAAAACCCGCAAATTGACGCTGTGTTGCCTACCATGGGCGGACAAACTGCGCTTAACCTGTGTCTTGAGGCCGAGGAAAAAGGCATCTGGCAAGACTTTAACGTCCGCCTGATCGGGGTTGACATCAACGCCATTAACATTACTGAAGATCGCGAGCAATTCAAGCAATTGCTACAAAGAATCGATATACCGGCCGCGCCTGCCAAGACTGCAACCTCTTTTTTGCAAGGCAAGGAAATCGCGCAGGAATTCGGGTTTCCGCTGGTGATCCGTCCGTCGTTTACACTTGGCGGAACCGGAGCAGCTTTTGTTCACCGCAAAGAAGATTTTGACGAATTGCTTACCCGCGGTCTGGAAGCATCGCCCATTCACGAAGTTTTGATTGACAAAGCGCTTTTGGGCTGGAAAGAATACGAACTCGAACTTTTGCGGGACAAGAATGACAATGTCGTCATCATCTGCTCGATAGAGAACATGGACCCGATGGGCATCCACACCGGCGATTCGATCACGGTGGCCCCGGCGATGACACTGTCGGACACTACCTATCAAAAAATGCGCGACATGGCCATCCGGATGATGCGCTCCATCGGGAATTTTGCCGGCGGTTGCAACGTTCAGTTTGCCGTCTCGCCCGATGAAAAAGAAGACATTGTCGCCATCGAAATCAACCCGCGCGTTTCCCGGTCGTCGGCCCTGGCGTCAAAAGCTACAGGATATCCCATCGCCAAAATCGCGTCAAAACTGGCACTTGGCTACCATTTGGACGAACTCCAGAATCAAATCACCAAATCCACATCGGCACTTTTCGAGCCAACGCTGGATTATGTCATCGTCAAGATACCGCGCTGGAACTTTGACAAGTTTGAAGGCGCCGACCGCACCCTTGGCCTGCAGATGAAATCAGTAGGCGAGGTGATGGGCATCGGCCGATCGTTCCAGGAAGCGCTTCACAAAGCCACACAGTCGCTCGAAATCAAGCGAAACGGAATTGGCGCCGATGGCAAAGGCTACCGCAACTACGAACAAATCATCGACAAGCTCACCAACCCAAGCTGGGACCGCGTGTTTGTCATCTATGACGCGATCCAAATGGGCATTCCGCTGTCGCGCATCCATGAAATCACCAAAATCGATATGTGGTTCCTGCGTCAGTACGAGGAATTGCACCTTTTGGAAAAGGAAATCTCGCAGTACAAGGTGGACACGCTTCCGCGCGAACTGCTGCTCGAAGCCAAGCAAAAAGGCTACGGCGACCGCCAGATTGCGCACATGATGGGATGTCTGGAAAGTCAGGTGTACAAACTGCGCCAGGAAATGAATATCAGACGCGTTTACAAATTGGTCGACACCTGTGCGGCCGAGTTCAAAGCCATGACGCCCTATTATTATTCGACGTTCGAGGCTGAAATTGAAACGCCCGACGGGAAGCGCTACGTTGCCAATGAAAGTGTCGTTTCCGAGAGGAAAAAGGTGGTCGTACTGGGATCGGGTCCAAACCGGATCGGGCAAGGTATCGAGTTTGACTATTCCTGCGTGCACGGCGTTTTGGCGGCCAAGGAATGCGGCTATGAAACCATCATGATCAACTGTAACCCTGAAACGGTTTCAACTGATTTTGACACGGCCGACAAATTGTATTTTGAGCCCGTTTTTTGGGAACACATCTACGACATTATCCAGCATGAAAAACCGGAAGGTGTCATTGTTCAGCTGGGCGGACAAACCGCACTGAAACTGGCTGAAAAGCTCTCTAAATACGGTATCAAAATCCTGGGAACTTCCTTTGACGCCCTGGATCTTGCCGAGGATCGCGGTCGTTTTTCACAACTTTTAGAAGAACTTCACATTCCTTTCCCAAAGTTTGGCGTGGCCGAAAATGCTGATCAGGCGTCTGAACTGGCCGATGTTCTCGACTTCCCGCTGCTGGTGCGTCCGTCGTATGTTTTGGGCGGTCAGGGTATGAAAATCGTCATCAACAAACAGGAATTGGAAGAGCACGTCATCGACCTGCTTAAAAACATTCCCGGCAACAAACTCCTTTTGGATCATTATCTGGACGGTGCTATCGAAGCCGAGGCCGATGCCATCTGCGACGGTGATAATGTTTACATCATCGGCATCATGGAACACATCGAACCGTGCGGCATCCACTCCGGCGATTCCAACGCGACCTTGCCTCCGTTCAATCTGGGCGAGTTTGTCATGCAGCAAATCAAGGATCACACCCACAAAATCGCGCTTGCCCTGCGAACAGTCGGGCTTATCAATATTCAATTTGCCATCAAGGACGACACGGTTTACATCATCGAAGCCAACCCGCGCGCCTCGCGTACGGTGCCGTTTATCGCCAAGGCTTATGGCGAGCCTTACGTTAATTACGCCACCAAGATCATGCTGGGCCACAACAAGGTGACTGATTTTACCTTTAATCCAAAATTGGACGGGTACGCCATCAAACAACCGGTGTTCTCCTTTAGCAAATTCCCCAACGTCAACAAAGCGCTGGGGCCCGAGATGAAGTCAACCGGCGAGAGCATTTTGTTTATCGACGACCTCAAGGACGATCAGTTTTACGAATTGTATTCACGGCGTAAGATGTATCTTTCGAGGTAATTAAAAGATTTAAAAACTCAACTCCGGAGTTACATCTCAATCTAAAATCTAAAATCTGAAATATTCCAGCCCCGCCCCCGGGGCTTTTTTATGCCAAAATCTGCCTATTTGTCCTGATTCCGTGTGTAGGCAAGGGATTTGTTTTGTCAATTTAAAATATCTGCCATGAACGATTCTATAAAGCTGCAATCGGCAGTTTATGATAGCATGTTTCGCCTGTTGCTGGACTTTGGACTTACTGATTCAGCCGCGCACACCGTAAATTCCATTCTTTTGATCCTTTGTCTGGGGCTTGTACTCTTTGCGTTGGATGTTTTGTTTCGCCGCGTCCTGCTGTATTTTATCATACGCGCCATCCGCAAGACCAGTACACATTTTGACGATTACCTGCTGCGCAACAAGGTCGTGAACTACTTTATGCATATTGTCACGGTCATCATCGCCAAGCAGTTTCTGCCGCTCATTTTTGCCGGCTTTCCGCAAATGACCCAGTGGAGCGTGAAGTTTGTCGACATGGTCTTGATTATCAATGTCGGGCTTTTTGTCAATGCCATTTTGAAATCGATAAAGGACTGGCTCAAGTCAAAGAAGGCCTTTGAGGACAAGCCGCTGGAAAGCTATATTCAGGTGCTCACAATCTTGATTTTCTTTGTGTGCGGTATCTTGATTTTTTCGCTGTTGACAGGCAAGTCGCCATATGCGTTCCTGATTTCACTCGGAGCGGCTTCGGCGGTTTTAATGTTGATTTTTAAAGACACCATTCTGGGATTTGTCGCCAGCGTTCAGGTGTCGGCCAATGACATGGTACGCGTGGGCGATTGGGTTGAAATGCCCAAATACGGTGCCGACGGCGATGTGCTCTCCATCAACCTGAACACCGTCAAAATCCGAAACTTTGACCGAACCATTACAACGGTGCCAACCTATGCCTTCATTTCTGATTCGTTTAAAAACTGGCGCGGCATGCAGGAATCGGGCGGGAGACGCATCAAGCGGGCGATACACCTCAAGATGAGCAGTTTCAGGTTTCTGGATGCCGATGACATCGAGCGGTTCAAAAAATATCGCTTGATCCGCGATTACATCATCGAGCGCGAAAAGGAAATCGCATTGCACAACCAGTCCATCGATGCCGAATCAATTCCCGTGAATATCCGACGGATGAGCAATGTGGGCGTATTCCGTGTTTATGCCGAGGCGTACTTACGTGAAAACAAGCGGATCCACAAAGACATGACCGTCATGGTGCGTCAACTTTCGCCCACACCGCAAGGCTTGCCCATGGAAATTTACTGTTTTACCAACGATGTCCGCTGGGTAAACTATGAGAAAATCGTAGCGGATATTTTTGATCACCTGATGACCATCGTTCCCGAGTTTGGGCTCAAGATTTTTGAGGAGCCATCCGGCGATGATTTTCTGGCTGGTTTAAAGTCATAAAAAAAGCCCCAAGTCGGGGCTATTTCTTAAGGGCATTGAGGTTCCATCCCGTTTATCCATTCGGTCAGGAGGTCAACGCCTTCCTGATGGATAAGCGAACGGCCGATAAGCGGCATGATGATGGCGCCGTCTTCAGTATTGGTTCGGTAAACGATATCTGAGCGCGATGCATCGCCGGGCTTGATGATGTAGTCAACCGGGCTTCCCAGAATTGGCACCATACAGTAACCCAGGGTGGCGTTGTCCGTATTGGCAAAATCCATCCGCATGGGCATGTAGTCGCACTGTCCCTTGTCGCGGTGACAGTGGGCGCAGTTGGCATCCAGGTATGAGCGGGCGCGGAGTCCGATGGGTTGTGAGGCGTCGCGATAGTCAACAGTCGAGTTGATGTTTACCGGCGCTGCATTTTCCAGATAGCCTTCCTCGATCCAGCGGGCCAGCTGATTTTGCGAAACACCGTTGTAATCATAGGTGAAGTTCAGGTTTTGCGGCTTTGGTCCGATAGGCAGGATCATGTCCTGGAAACTATCGTTTTTGAGTTTGTGGCAGGTTTTGCACTCGCCGGTTGAAGGTACGCGGTAGTTTACGTTTCGCTGCTGACCGTTTTGAGTCCAGGTCACCTCGGTAAACAATCCGTTGCCGGTATCCAAAAAGGCTTCAGTCTGCTCGGCATTCCAAACGTAGGTGTAAGGCTCCCATCCGGTGTCGCTTGCGTTGGGAAGTCGTTTGCGGATCAAAAGGCGTGTCTCGATAATACGCGTCTCGCCGGTTGGAGCGGCATTTTCATAAAAGAAATTTTTGATCAGCACGGCCCCGAGAGGAAAATCGAGCGTATTCTCGCTGGAATCAAAGGTGGCGCGTGTTCCCTGCGGCATCCACACAAAGCGGCTTTTGCTGGCGTAATCGGTAAAGAGTTCGCTGGCCGGGCGGTATGGCAAAACCTTGTAGGCGGGTTGCATGTTTTTCATTTCGCCCGTAAAAAACTTGTAGTCGGACAGTTTTGGATAGGGCACTGAATTCACATCGAGCACCACCGGCGAAACCGGAACATAATCGTCATCGTCGTCAACGGGATCGGTTGAATCGTCTGAACACGAAAAGGCCGTCATCATCGCTACCATAAGCAGTAGCAGGTATTTGTTTTTCATATTTGCTAGGGATATGCCTCCAAAAATAACTTTTTAGCATTTCATTCACAAATCTCTTGCGGGACTTTTTGCTGTCAGCCGACAATTTTGGGAATCGTCCAAGCTCAAAATTTACCACAAGCATTCTCATTCCATAAGCGACAATAAAAAAAAGCGACCGATAGGCCGCCTTAAAAGGGTTTGGTTTTAAAGAGTGTTAGTTCAGGTTAGAGGCCATTTCCATACGCGGAAACAAGCGTTTTTCAGATAGTCCGGCAAGATATTTTTTAACGCGTCTCTTTTCATTCATCAACAATTTTGCATTGAGGCCAATTCCCAAAAGGCAAATCAGCATCAGCACTACAAGCATCGACAAATAAATTACGTGATTCAGGTCATAACCCTGATTGATATCGGCAATAAAGAAATATCCTGAGGCCAAAAATACGGCAGACGATAAGAGTAAGGCAAAGGTTTTCATAACGGTCAGGTTAGTGGTTCAATCAGCTTAATTTCTATGTGACTAAATTATAACGACCGCAAAGAGAATCGATTATACAATTTTAAGAAACCGTTATATAATTTTTTACAGCCCTTGTTTAAGGTTGATTTAAAAGACTTTGAGGAACATTACGCCCAAGAAAAAAGCGACCGATTGGCCGCCTTTTCTATTCGTCGAGTTTCATGTTTCCGCGGTCGCGCCGTTGTTCGGGATCTGATTTGGCGTAGCGGTCAGGATGGTCGTAATTCCGATCGCGATTTTGCGCCTGATTTTCAATGACGCTGTTGTCGGCAGGTCCGGTTGCGGTGTCGCGTGCGCGGCTCACCACTCTTTGGTCGCCGTCTTCGTCGGTTTCAAGTTCGGGCTGAAGTTTGGCGTCCCTGGCCGGATTGTAATCATCCGGAAGGTTTTTCCCGCTAAAGCCCTCGTTTTTTTCCTGATTGTTCCAGGTATTGTTTGAAAGATCTTTTGCCATGGCTTTTTTGTTTTAAGTTACAAAGCCCTGTCCGTCCGACCAATATTTTTAACGCCTGTTTAGGATTAACGGCTGATCGCCCGCGCGTACGATTGTATGATTTTGTTGGCCGTATCCTCAATCGATGGCTTTACCTGTTCAAATCCTTCCTTCATGGTCCCGTTGGGTGCAAAGTAATCGGTAACGCCTGATGCAATCCGCGTCTTGTCGGCATAAATCTCCTTCACGATAAATTGGACTTCACATTCCCGTGCACCAAATTTTACCTGCAACGTATACAAAATGGTATACTTGAAAACTTCGCCCCGGTTCCGGTAAAAAAAGGCGTTTTCGCGCATAGCGTCAATTGACAGCCCGTCTTGGGTCACGTTATAAACGTCATAACTTATTTTGTTGTACGCATCTGACCAAGCCTTTGATGCTTCAATCAATCTTTCCGCCGCCACGTCCGGACGTGCAAAAACTACCGGCGTAAAACCCTGCGGTGTCAGCGTCGTACGGGGCTGGGCAACGCCAAGCAAGCCCATCAACAAAAATAAAATCGTTGCTCTCATCATCTCAAATATACTAAACAGGTAGCTATTCCTTGCCCGGTTTGTAGACAAACTTCAAAAAATCGGCGTCAAACCCAACACCGCGATGGGCAAACAATTTGTCAAGGGCGCCAACTTTTACCATGTCGCCAACTTCCTCCTGACAGGCCCATCCGTCGGCCATCAAAATCATATCGTTGCAAAATCCAAGCGCGCGTTCAATGTCGTGCGTCGAGAACAAAATGCAGCGGTTTTCCTCCTCGGCCAGACGTCTCAGCAAAGCGAGCAGCTCAAACTTGTTGGGCAAATCCAGGTGCGTGGTAGGTTCATCCAGCAACATGACAGGCGTTTCCTGAGCCAAAGCCCGCGCAATCATGGCCAGTTGAAGTTGACCGTCGCTTAGTTCGCGGCACATCCGGTTGGCCAGGTCGGCTATTCCGGTGCGATTCATGGCGTGTGTTATACGTTTCCTGTCATGGTCGTTGAGCGTTCCGAGCCAGTTGGTATGGGGCTGTCGCCCGATGGCTACCAGCTCGCGCACGGAGAGTCCGCCCATGGGTTTTTGAGTGAGCACCAGACTGATGTGGCGGGCGCGTGCCTCTGCGTCCAGTGATTGCAAAGGCTTTCCGTCAAGTTCGATTTCGCCCGACAGCGACGGCTGCAACCCCGCGATGGTGCGCAAAAGTGTCGATTTTCCCGTTCCGTTGGCCCCGCACAATGCCGTCAGTCGGCCTGGTCGTAGCGTCAGGCTTATGTTTGATGCAACACGCAACGCAGGCTTTTTATAGCCCACCACAAGATCATGGGTTGTCAGGATGGCTTTTTCCATTAGCTGATGCGTTGTTTTTTAAGGACGAGCCAAACCACGACGGGCGCCCCGACAATCGAGGTGACGGCGTTTATCGGCAAGATAAAATCAGTTCCCGGAGCGTGTGATACCATGTCACAAATCAGCATGACTGACGCGCCGTAAAACAACGTCGCCATAAAAAGCCGCTTGTGGTTTCCGGCTCCAAATGTAAGTTTGGCCATGTGCGGAACGGCCATGCCCACAAAGGCAATCGGGCCGGCAAAAGCCGTGATGGTTCCGGCCAAAAGCGCGGTCGATACAATAATCAATCGGCGAACGGTTTGAAGGTTGACGCCAAGGCTTGAAGCATAGGTGTCGCCCAGCAGCAAAGCATCAAGTGGTTTGACGGCGACAAAAGCCAGCGTCAGCCCCAATCCTACGATTATGGTGAGAATTCCAACCGATGTCCAAGGCAAATCGCCCAGGTTTCCCATCGCCCAAAAGGTAAATTTCTGAAGTTGTTCGGCCGTGGTCAAGTATGAAAGTACGCCTACAATCGCGCCTGTAAAACTGCTGAACATCAGTCCGGTAATCAGTATTGAAGCAGTATCGGTCACTTTTTGCGCTATCGCCAGGACGGCGGCCAACACGGCAAGGCTGCCCAAACAGGAAAAAATTATGATTCCGTAAGGCGACATCGCCCACATTGAAATCGCAGTCGGTAAGAATCCAGATCCCATGATCAGGAGCGCCACGCCCAAACTCGATCCTGAACTGATGCCCAGTACGTATGGGCCCGCCAATGGGTTTTTAAAAAGCGTCTGCATCATCAGTCCGCAAACCGAGAGGCCCATGCCTGCCAGGACAGCCGTCACTGCCTTGGGAAGCCGATAGTGTTGTACGATGTAGTCCCAGGTGGGTTTTGAAGCGCCATCGCCCAATAAACTCAGCGCAACTTCGCCCACGGGAATCTTTACCGATCCCATTGTCAGATTCGCCAAAAACAACAACGCCGTGACCGTCGCCAGAATCAGAAAAAGTGATATGCTGCCTACCCGACGCAATTACGGAAGTCTTTGAAAAAAGAATGGTTGATGATCAGGCAAAAGTTCCGGATGCAGCACTTTGATGACATCTTTGAGCACGAGATCTGGCCTGTTTTGGCCCAGTTCGTAATACAAAACGCCACCTGATTTACCCGTTTTATTGGTGAAGGAAAATACGTTTTTGGTCTGGAACGCCTTAAACTTGGCGTAGTGTGGGTTATTTTGTTCGATTTCCATCAATGTCCGGAAGTATCCTGGACTTATCCAGAAATCGGCGTTTTGGGCTTTTTCCAAAACCTGCTCATAAGAAAGCGTCAGGCTTCCCGTTCCCCTGGTATCGTCCCAAAGGTATTTTCCGCCGGCATCCCTGATCAGCAGCGCCGCCCAACTGTCGCCTTGCGGAAGCGTCCATCGGTTCTCATACATGGCGCCCGACATTACCGTTGGCCTTTTGGTGACGTTTTTGGCCAACGCCAGCGCCTGGTTGTAATCAGATTCGATCTTTGCGAAGATACTGTCGGCCTTGGCTTCCAATCCGTAAAGCGCGCCAAAAAGTTTGATCCATTCAGCCTTGCCCAGCGGTGTTTTTTCATTCCAGTCGCCATTGATGATGACTTTTAAACCGTTGCGCTTAAGATTTTCGAGCGTGGGGTTGCTGTTGTCGATGCCGTAGCCGATGATGACATCCGGCTGCATGTCGACCAAAAGTTCAGTATTCAGGTTTTGGTTGACGCCCAATTCCTTGACTTTTCCCCCGTCGATGTGAGCGCGAACCTTGTCGGACGAAATGTAATCCATGTGCGGAAAGCCCACAAGCGTTTGCCATGTCCCCAGCATTTCAAGCGACGGAATATGAGTGGTCGAGGTGACAACGATCGATTTTACCGGGACATTGATAACCGTTAAGTCGG
>CAZIBV010000089.1:0-3532 GCA_964537345.1 uncultured Flavobacterium sp.
CTCAACAAGAACAATATCATAGGTGATTTCAAATTTGTGCTGTCGGAAAAATTCCTGTCAAATGACAGCGACATGCGATGGGACGAAAAAATCATCCTAAACACCTATTTCGCCATTAAAAAACTGGCCCTTTCAGAAGAGAAAGCCTTTGGTCTGGACAGCAGTTCGGTTAAAATTGAAAAATTCCCGATGGTACTCCACCCGCCGGAAACGCTGGATCTTCATAGGATTGAATGATCACTTGACGATTTTTACGCGGCTGATGGAATTCCCGTGAGCGAGTTCTAGCACATACCAACCCGAAGCCAACTCCCCGCAATCCACGCTGATGCTGCCTGATCCTTGAGCCGTTAAAACCTGACGTCCTGAAGGGTCAATCAATCTGATGGAATACGCGCTGACATCAGATTGAATGTTGAGAGCAATCCCTATCGGGTTCAAAACCTTGAACGGTCCGGACGTAAATTCCTGCGTCTGTAGCGGACAAAGCGTACAATTGTTTTGAGAGGTGATGCCTTGCCCGGCCTCGAGTGTATCTTCAAAATCTGACGCGGCCTCACAATCATTATACAGTGTGGCTTTTAACCAGTTAATCAACACCGATGCAATCGCCTGGTGTTGCTGTTCCCGGTTGATTGTAGCCGAAGGACTGCAAGTAGCTTCGCCCAAACTGCAGAAAAAATTTGAATTGGCCATCTGACAATGATTGCCGCCGGTAATCGATACAAAGGTTTTACAAGATGATGCCGAGGCCTCGAACATTGGCTGTTGATGTTGGCCAATTGGTGTCACGCAGTCATTTGCACCTGCTATGTATAAAGCCGGAACTGAAACGTTACCCGCAGCCGCTATGGCCGACGGATTGGTATTGGCCGCCGCCAGTGTTGCCAATGCGGTAACGGGTGAAGCGGACGCTGCCAAAACCGCCGCTCCTCCGCCCATGGAATGACCCATCAGGGCGTTTTGTGGCGAAACCTTTTGGTAAAAAGGCGATGTGGGATCAACCGCCTCAGCCTGCAATCGGGCGAGGACGAAAGACAGATCCTGGGCAAACGTGCCGTGTGAGGGCACAAGTCCGGTTTCGGTTTTGGGAAAAGCTACGATAAAACCCTGTGGCACCAGCATTTCCCAAATATTTTCATACGCATCCCACGACATGACAAATCCGTGTCCAAACGCGACTGAAGCAAAAACACCTTCGGCGACAGCCACATTACTGCCGGAAGTATTGGCCGGATAATAAATTTCAACGGGAATCTCCCGATTGTTGCGCGCCGGATCAGTCCAGGTCAGGCTGCGTTGTCCTACTGAGTACGTTTGCGCCATAGCCGTAAACCCACATAAAAAAAGTAGAATTGTTTTCATCGCGTTTTGATTTGGCTAAATGTAGCAAATTATTATTTTGGTTTTCAAACGATTAAGAAACCGGCGACCTATCCTGAAAACTAAATTTTTGTACTACCTTTGCCCCTCATTTTTTTAGCATGCGATTACACCGAAACCTTGTTTACACCACCATCGACTCACTTAACGCCATCTTTAACGATGGTGAATACGCCGACAAAGTGGTGGCAAGGGCCTTAAAACGCGACAAACGCTGGGGAAGTCACGACCGGAAGTTTGTTGCCGAAACCATTTATGACATTGTCCGCTGGAAGCGCCTTTACGCTGAAATTGCCGATGTTAAAGCGCCATTTAACCGTGACAACCTTTGGCGGATCTTTGCCGTTTGGGCCGTTTTGCGCGGATATAAACTACCTGATTGGCCGCAGCTTGCAGGCACGCCTGAGCGACGTATCAAGGGGCGGTTCGATGAATTGTCAAAAGTACGTGCACTCCGCGAGTCAATTCCGGACTGGTTGGACGAACTGGGCGCCCGCGAATTGGGCGAAGAGGTTTGGGCAAAGGAAATCCACGAGCAGAACCAACTGGCAAAAGTGGTACTCCGCGTCAACACTTTAAAGACTACGCCAGCAAAATTACGCGCCTTGTTGATGGACCAAAACATCGAAACCGATTACCTGGAACAGCAACCCGATGCTTTGGTGTTGCGCGAACGGGCCAATGTTTTCTTGACCGATGCTTTTAAGGAAGGTTTGTTTGAAGTTCAGGACGCCAACTCACAACTGGTGGCGCCCATGCTCGACGTCGCTCCGGGAATGCGCGTGGTTGATGCGTGTGCGGGAGCGGGCGGCAAAACCCTTCATTTGGCAGCGCTCATGCAAAACAAGGGTCAGCTGATTGCGATGGATTTGTACGAAAACAAGCTCAAGGAACTCAAGATGCGCGCCCGACGCAATGAGGCGTTCAATATTGAATACCGCGTGATTGACTCGTCAAAACCGATTAAGAAACTTCACGAAAAAGCCGATCGCCTCCTGATTGATGCACCTTGCAGCGGACTGGGCGTTTTAAAGCGCAATCCGGACGCCAAGTGGAAACTCCAGCCGGAATTCCTGGATTCTATCCGCGCCACACAGGCGGAAATACTCGAAAACTATTCGCGTATGGTAAAGCCGGGCGGAAAGATGGTGTACGCCACCTGTTCCATTCTCCCGTCGGAAAACCAAAAGCAGGTGGAGCGCTTTTTAACAACCGAGAGCGGGAAAAATTTTACCTTTGTCAAAGATTTGGCGATGTTGTCAAGCGAAACCGGATTTGACGGTTTTTATATGGCGCTGCTCCAACGAAAACCTTAACCTATGAAAAAGATTTTACATTTTGCGCTCCTTTTTTGGAGCACTGTTATTCTTGCCCAGGACGGAGGTCCTGCCATGCCTTACTACACCGGCGTTAATTTTTCACTTACCGGATCAGCCCTGAAAACGGCGTTGGCCAACCACTTAGACAACAAACACGTTAATAACCTTACTTACAGCCAGGTTTGGAGTGCGCTGCAGATTGTTGACCTTGACCCGGCAAACAGCAATAACGTATTATTGCTTTACGGATGGGAAAACGGGTCCGACGGCAATGCCACCAATGACCGCAGCCGCAACAAATTTGCAAATGGCGGAAGCAATGGCGAGTGGAACCGTGAACACACTTATCCGCAGGGATTGGGAAATCCTGAACTGGGACAAACCGGCCCCGGCGCCGATGCGCATCACCTCAGGGCGTGCGACGTACAGCGCAACAACAGCCGTGGAAACCTGAAATTTTCGTCCGGGAGCGGCGTGGCATCAGGAGCGACGGGTGACGGTTGGTATCCCGGCGACGAATGGAAAGGCGATGTGGCGCGCATGATGCTCTACATGTACCTGCGTTACGGTAACCAATGCCTTCCTACCGTTGTTGGTACCGGCAGTACGATTGCAAGCGACCCTAATGTTCCGGTGTTGTTCCTGCAGTGGAATGCAGATGATCCGGTTTCAGTTTACGAGGACAACCGCAATACCTATCTGGGCAACGCAAACAATACATACGGCCAAGGCAACCGAAATCCTTTTATCGACAATCCGTACCTGGCGACTGTCATTTGGGGCGGACCAATCGCGCAGAACCGTTGGCCATCGCTTACCACGACAGCATT
>CAZIBV010000089.1:3632-9597 GCA_964537345.1 uncultured Flavobacterium sp.
TTGCAGGACATTTTTTTTTAGTCGTTCATTGAAATCAGGAACTCCTCGTTGTTTCGGGTTTTCTTGAAGCGGTCATTGATGAAATCCATCGCCTCAACCGGGTTCATGTCCGATAGGTATTTACGCATGATCCACATACGCTGAATAACGCTTTGGTCAAGTAGCAAATCGTCGCGGCGCGTGCTCGAAGAAATAAGATCGACGGCCGGGAAAATACGCTTGTTGGCAATTTTGCGATCCAACTGCAGTTCCATGTTGCCGGTTCCCTTGAATTCCTCAAAGATCACCTCGTCCATTTTTGAACCTGTTTCAGTAAGTGCGGTGGCAATGATGGTAAGCGATCCACCGTTTTCGACGTTTCGGGCAGCACCAAAAAAGCGCTTGGGTTTTTGCAGGGCATTGGCATCGACACCGCCTGAAAGCACCTTGCCTGACGCTGGCTGAACCGTATTGTAGGCTCTGGCCAGACGCGTGATCGAATCGAGCAGGATCACCACGTCGTGACCGCACTCTACCAGACGCTTGGATTTTTCCAGAACGATGTTGGCGATTTTTACGTGTTCCTGCGGCTCGCGATCAAATGTCGAGGCAATAACCTCTCCGCGGACGCTGCGTTGCATGTCGGTAACTTCTTCCGGACGCTCGTCGATCAGCAACACCAAAAGATAAACCTCCGGGTGATTGGCCGCAATGGCATTGGCGATGTCTTTGAGCAACATCGTCTTACCGGTTTTGGGCTGGGCTACGATCATTCCGCGCTGACCTTTTCCGATAGGTGAAAACAAGTCGATGATACGAGTTGAAATGGTGCTTTGTCTTTCAGCCAGTTTGAATTTTTCAGTAGGAAACACCGGGGTAAGGTGTTCAAAGGCGATACGGTCTCGAACCACCTGCGGGTCGTGTCCGTTGATTTTTAAAACCTTGACTAACGGAAAGTACTTCTCTCCTTCTTTTGGCGGACGCACGACTCCTTTTACGGTGTCGCCGGTTTTAAGGCCAAAAAGCCTGATTTGCGACGTTGAAAGGTAGATGTCGTCGGGCGATGCCAGGTAGTTGTAATCAGATGAGCGCAAAAAGCCGTAGCCGTCGGGCATCATCTCGAGCACGCCTTCACTTTCTATAATGCCGTCAAATTCGTAGTCGGCGTCGCGGTAATTGACTTGTTTTTGTTTTTTGAAATTGCCGTTCTGGCTGTCGCGGTTTTGGTTATCGCGGTTTTGGTTGTCACGGGGTTGATTTTCCCTGTTTTGATTGTCGCGATTTTGATTTTCGCGCCCTTCGCGGTTTTGGTTGTCGCGGTGTTGATGCGGTTGGCGTTGGCGACGGTCCTCTTCAGGCTGTGCCTCAGGTTCCGGCTTATCGTCGGTACGGACGTCGGCTTCCCGCTGATTGCGGTCAAACTTTTTCTTGAACTTTTCCTTACGGTCGCGGCGTTCAAACTTTTCGGGGCGGGCCGGAGCAGGTTCCTGAGCTTCAACGGGTGCTGCTTCAGGTTCCGGCTGGACTACTTCCAGCGGGAGTTCGTCTTCGCGTTGAATTCTTGGTCGTCCGCGCTTGCCTTTGGGCTTTTCAGCCGATGCCGACTGGGTTGCGGGAACGTTTTCAGGATTTGCGGCCTGAAAATCAAGTATTCTATAAATGAGGTCTTCTTTTTTGACGCCGGCAAACTTAATTTTTTTAGTCGCCTTTGCAACGTCCTGAAGCTCGGAAAGCTTCATTTCCTTTAGCACAGAAATATCAAACATGCAAGAATGTGGTTAGCAATTGAATGGTGCAGTAAATGCAAAAAGTGGTGTTGATAAGGTATCATCCGCAGGGTGAGAAACTTGCGGAATTGTGATGCAATAATACGAATAAAAAGTTACGACGCAATAGTAATTGTAAAAAAGAAAACATATTTTTGTGCGGCTAAAACAAGAACATGATTCAACGGATTCAATCGGTATACCTGGCATTGGCGTTTATAACGTCGGGTGTTTTGCCTTTTGTCTTCAAGCTTTGGACCGAGACAACCACCGACACCATCGTCGATATTTACTTTGTCCATTCGATGCTTTACGTAGTGCTTTTTGGCATGGCGTCAACATTGTCGATCATGAGTCTTGTCAACTTTAAAAAACGTCAACAGCAGTTTGTCATGAACCGCGTTGCCATCATATTGAACTTTATTTTACTAGGATTATTCGTGTATCGGGTGCTAAATCTATCCGGAGAAGCCGCTAAGGTTTCAGAGAAGGGTATTGGGATGTTCCTCCCCATCATTTCTATCGTCTTCTTGGTTTTGGCCAACAAAGCCATCAAGCGGGATGAGGATCTCGTAAAATCTGTCGACCGATTGCGATAAACCTTTTAACTTAGTTTATTTAGTGCGAAGAAATCCGGGGTAACAGCCGGATTTTTTGCATTCAATCCTTTCGGATTTTAGATTTTAGATTTTAGATTTCAGATTTTAAATTAGGAGTTACGCCAAATTGTGGAATTTGGGATTTGGAATTTGGTGCTTGGTCCTTGGAATTTGGAATTTCAGTTAAACAGATTTCCGAATCATAACGATTATCAGCAAACAAGCTAATCGCTAACAGCTAAAAGCTGAAAGCTACAATTCATTTCTTCATTTCCACAACTTCCAATTTCCCGATTTTCCCACCCTCGATTTCAAAACGCAGCATCGTCCGTACTTTGTGGAAGCCTGAAATTCCAGCGGCTCCGGGATTCATGTGGAGCAAGTCCAGATTGCGGTCGGGCATGACTTTTAAAATATGTGAGTGGCCGCAAATAAAAAGTTTGGGCGGATCTTGTGCTAACTGGGCTTTGATTCCCGGCACGTACTTTCCGGGATAGCCGCCAATATGCGTAATCCAGACATCGACGCCCTCACACACAAAACGGTTGTGCAATCCAAACTGAGTCCTTGCCTCGTGTCCGTCGATGTTTCCGTAAACGGCGCGCAACGGCTTGATTGCGGCCAGGGTATCGGTCACTTTTAGATTGCCGATATCACCCGCATGCCAAATCTCATCGGCCATCTGCGCATACTTGAGGATTGTCTCGTCAATATGGCCATGCGTATCGGAAAGCAGAAGAATTTTTTTCAAGCACATTTTTTTTCAAAAATACGCAATCGAGGAAAAAAGGTTCATTGTTCACTGTCATTATTCATTGTTCATCGTTAATTGTTAATTGTTAATTGTTAATTGAGTTATCTTTGCGTTGTGAGATATTTCATCGAATTCGCCTACAAAGGCACGGCCTATCTGGGATGGCAATCACAGCCGGATACGTCGCAAACCGTTCAGCAAACACTCGAGGGCGCACTGTCAACGATATTGCGTACGCCGATAGCCCTTACGGGTGCCGGCCGGACCGACGCCGGAGTTCACGCCTGTCAGCAATTTGCGCATTTTGACGCGAGTCCCATCGCCGACAGGCAAAAGCTCGTATACAATCTAAACGCCTGCCTTCCGCCCGACATCGCAGTGGTCGAAATTCACACCGTGGCCGAAGAGGCGCACGCAAGGTTTGACGCCAAAAAACGGACGTACGAATACCACATCCACCAAAAGAAAAATCCGTTTAAAAAAGAGCTGAGTTTCCAGTATCTGCACCGTCTTGACGTCGACAAAATGAATCAGGCGGCGCAAATCCTGCTGGAATACGACAACTTTGAATGTTTCTCAAAAGTTAAAACTGATGTCCACACTTTTATTTGCCGTATTTTTGAGGCGCATTGGATAAAACGCGGGGACGAACTGGTTTTTACCATATCGGCCGACCGATTCTTGCGAAACATGGTCCGCGCCATCGTGGGCACGCTGATCAATGTCGGGTTGGGAAAGATTGAACCTGAAGCCGTCCGCGATATCATCCAAAGCAAAAGCCGCAGTCAGGCAGGATTTTCAGTTCCGGCGCACGGGCTGTACCTCACAAAGATTGAATACGAATATATCAGTTCAAAGACAAAAGTTGAATGATAAAAGACTCTGTGACGTTCCTTTGACCTTCGACTTTCGACTTTTGACTTTTGACTTTTGACTACTAAATGAAAGCCAAAGCCTTTGATACCCGTTTGTTTAAACGGATTTTATTTTACACAAAACCCTACCGCAAGCGATTTGCTGGCGTGGTTTGGTTTTCTATAGGGCTCTCGGCCTTTGCAGCCTTGCGTCCGTACCTTTTGGAGCGCACCGTCGATGAATATATTGCGACGCGCGACGCCAATGGCCTGTTGTTTTATGTGACGCTGATGGGGATTGTGCTGCTGCTGGAAGTGGCCTCGCAATTTTACTTTGTCTATTGGGCCAACTGGCTCGGGCAAGACCTGGTAAAAGACATCCGCATCAAGCTTTTTAAACACATGACGCACTTCCGGATGCGTTATTTTGATCACGCGCCGGTAGGGCAACTCGTAACGCGCGCCGTGTCGGATATCGAGGCGATAGCCCGCATCTTTAGCCAGGGACTTTTTATGATCATCAGTGATTTGATGAAGATGGTCGTGGTTATTGGCATCATGATGTACATGAACTGGAAACTCACGATGATTGTACTCGCCGCCATGCCTGTGTTGGTTTATGCAACGCGGGTTTTCCAGCGAAAAATGCAGGTGACTTTTGAAGAAGTGCGCAACCAGGTGGCCAACCTCAACACCTTTGTTCAGGAACGCGTCACCGGAATGAAGATCGTTCAGTTGTTCACCCGCGAAGCCATCGAAGCGCAAAAATTTTCCGACATCAACCAAAAACACAAAAAAGCCTGGATCAAAACCATCTGGTACAACTCGATTTTCTTTCCGATTGCCGACATCATTTCATCGGTAACCCTGGGACTTGTCGTGTGGTATGCGGGCGTAAGTATCGTGGGCGGCGACGAGTTCACGACCATCGGACAACTGTTTGCCTATACCATGTTTATCGGGATGTTGTTTAACCCGTTGCGGCAAATTGCCGATAAATTCAACGAGATGCAAATGGGCATGGTGGCCGCCAACCGTGTGTTTGCTATCCTCGACACCCAGGACCATATTGACGACAGCGGAACCCTGACCACCGACAGGCTTAACGGACACATCGTATTCCGCAACGTGGTTTTTGGCTATAAGGAAGATGAAGACGTGATAAAGGGACTTGACCTCGTGATCGAACCCGGACAGACCGTTGCGATTGTCGGATCGACGGGAGCCGGAAAAACCACCATCATCAACCTGCTCAACCGATTCTACGACATCCGCTCCGGATCGATCGCCATTGACGGACATTCTATTAACGACTACACCGTCGAAACCCTGCGACGTCAGATAGCCGTGGTGCTTCAGGACGTGTTTTTGTTTGCCGATACCATCTACCGGAACATCACTTTGGGCAACGAAAACATCACGCCACAACAGGTAACCGATGCGGCAAAGGCAATTGGCGTTCACGATTTTATCATGAGTTTACCGGGAGGATATGACTACAATGTCAAGGAACGCGGCGTCATGCTGTCGTCGGGCCAGCGCCAATTGATTGCGTTTTTGCGTGCTTATGTGACACATCCGGGCATTCTGATTCTGGACGAGGCGACTTCATCGGTTGATACCTATACGGAAGAACTCATCCAAAAAGCGACCGAAACGATTACCCGCGGCCGCACCTCGATCATCATTGCGCACAGGCTGGCCACCGTGGTCAACGCCGACAAGATTGTCGTGATGGACAAAGGACGGATTGTGGAGGAAGGCACCCACCGCGAACTTTTGGCCAAACCTGACGGCATGTACCGAAACTTGTATGAATCACAGTTTCTGGTGGAGGAAAAAAGCGAGTAATTTTTGCGGTAGGTTGCCTGTAGCAAGGCCATCCAAATTTTTTTGGTGTCCAAAAATTGTCTACTTTCGTGGCAAATCCGGCGAGCTGCTCCCGCGGCTTTGACCAAAACTTAAAACGATCAACATGAAATACGACATCATCGTTCTGGGAAGCGGACCCGG
>CAZIBV010000090.1:0-8804 GCA_964537345.1 uncultured Flavobacterium sp.
GGCTGCACTGGATGAGGTTGGCGTTCCGGAAATCACGCCTGTAATTGGGTCTATTGAAAGGCCGTCCGGGAGCGCAGGACTGATGCTGTAGGCCGAAATGGTTCCGCCGGTCACCGTTGGCGATACCGCGCTGATTTCCTGACCGGCTGTAAACACTAGCGGAGTTGGGTAGGTGAGCGGCAAGCGGACGCCGTCGACCGCAATGTTGTTAAAGGTGACGCGATCGCCATTGCTAGCCGTCATATCCGGGCCCGTAAAACGCAGGCGAACCTTGAAGTTTGGGTTGTTGTCAGCCGCTGCGATTGATGAAAAATCGGCCACGACAACCTGATAATCGCTGGTAATCGGGAAGGCTGATTGCGGCATATCGGTCGTAATCCAGACAGGTTCGCCGGCATTTACGGCATAATCCATTGTGATTCCCGTGGCTGCGCCTTCGTCTTTTACAGCAAACGACAGTTTTATTTTCTTGAAATTTGAAGTTGGCAAGGCAAACACCATGGTATTTTCGCGCCCGTTGTTCTGGAACGGCTGCGTAACCTGCAAACCGCGCATGCTGCCTGCCGCATAAGCAGCGCCTCCGTTGGCTTCAGGGCGATAGTTGAGCGGTGTAGGCGAGTTTCGGCGCTCCATCGATGCCGTGCGCCAGTCGGGATGTCCATTGGTAAACGGATAGCCTTCCAGCGACGATTGGAAATTGATGACACCTTCGGCCGGAATTTCAAAAGACGAATTCAGGAAAGTAAGCGGCGTGTCATTCGGGATAAAAGTGCCCATCTGCCAGAAATAAATCGGCTGTTCGGTTTCGATAAATCCGCTCGGAACAAAATGCGCCGTAACCTGGAACGCCACCGACGACGAAATCTCAATCTCATCGGTTGTGGCTGTTGACGCTCCGCTCCAGTGGCTGAATTGGTAACCCGGTTGCGCAATGGCCTTCAGTTTTACCGGAATGTCGCTAAAATAAACGCCTGTCCATGGATACGGTGATGCCGGAATACCGGGCGTTGCTTGTGTAATGTCGATGGTATTCACCTTGACGTGGCCGTGTTCCTGGTTTGATACGTCGACAGTGACGTCAATGTTGGAAGCGATTCCAAACTTATTGCGCAAGTGGGTGCGTTGATGCTCGGGACGCTGTTGTGCGTAAAGGACTTCCTGATTGACGTGCCAGTTCCAGTCACTTACGCTGGACGGACGCTTCCAACGGTGGATGTGGTCGGTGATGTCGGGCGCCAAAACAGCCTTCATCTGGTTGATCACGGCTATGATGCGATCAGTATGATAGTGGCTGTTCATGATATCGGCAAAGCGCGTGATGAACAAATGCCTGAACTCGTCGTTTTCCAACAATTTACGCAGCAAAACCGTCGACCAGTCTGGGTTTGGCCAATCTGTGTTTCCGGCTTGTGTCGCCAAATCAAGGGTGTTAAAGGCCGGCTGCGAGAACGTCGAGGTTACATCGTGAACCGCCCATCGCCAACGACCGTCATTTCCGTATGGTGCATTGGGATTGTACGGCACGTCGCGGCGCCAGAAAACAATGTTGTTGCCCGGCCAGTCGCGGTTGTTGAGGAATATATTCTGGATAAAATAGTCAACAAAACTATCCGGATCCATTTGGGTTTTGACGTATTCGTAATTGCCCTGAACCGCCATCGGATTGTTCTCAACAAAGTCAAACATCGCCAGGTAGTGCGCATTGCTGTTGCCTTCTTCAATTTGATAGCCGTCATTTTCCAGCAACTGAATTTCATTTTCCGGAATGCCGTGTGTGCGGTTAAAGAATTTGTCGTCGTATTTTTCGCGTATCGCCATCATGCCCCAAAACTCTCCGTTGATAAAGGCCACAACCGGCTGATAAGCCTCGGTCTGGGTGTTCATCGAACGCGTGAGCATGTTGACCAGCGGATCGCGGAAAACGGTGTTCCCCATGTCGCTGCCGTTGTTCTTAAGGCAAAAACGATACAGGAAATTGTCGTCGACGTCGTTAAAAAATTTGTACGGAAGCGTTCCGGCGCCCAAGTCAGCGCGGGAATAAAAATTAAGCGATTTAAGCGGATACAAACGCGAATAATTGCCCTGTACGCGGATGCCAACTGGCTGGTTGACAACTTCCTGCCCGCCAACAAAGTAGTTAAAGTTGGCTATACGCTCAAAACCGCCTCCTTTTTGGGTGTAGTTCCCAACCGGCCAGTCAATATCGAGCGTTGGGTTGGCCGCGCGATAGTCGTCAAAGAGCTTTCCGGCCACGTAAATACCATCTTCATAATCAAAAAGCTTGTCCTCGTCGATGCTGATCGACACTACCGGAATGTTATACAATGCGCTGCCTTGAGGCGTTACAAAGTAGTTTTTGGTAACGATGGGACTGTCGGTAAAACCGGGTTTAACCACCTTGGCGCGGACCACGTTGGCCTTGTAAAGGTTGCTGCTCGGGAAGTAGTTTGGAATGTTGGCGTCATAGGTTGACGATATGTTGCTGATTTTGTTCGGCTCGGCAGTGCGGTCGACAATCGTTACCGGCGCTGAATATTCGAGCGTTTCAAAAGTGTTGAAAAGCATCGGTCCGACAGGATCGCCCGGACTTTGCGGATACTGGTTTTTGTAGTTGTAGGTTTTGCCTCCAATGTTTTGTGCCGATGGCTCTGATCCGTCGAGCGTGTAGATAATTGTTGCCCCCGGCTCGTTGGTTGACAGCGTCAGGGTGAATCCTGTAGTATAAAATCCTGAATCGTGTGAAAATACCGGCGCTTCCAGCGTATCGCCGCCCGGAGTTCCCACTTGATTTTCAGCGCCCGGAGTTGGCGTAGTCAGGATGACAAAAGGCCCCGTTCCGTTGGGAATGCGCCCCCAAGACTGATTGGCCGGAAATGCTGCGGCCGGAGCCTGATCGGCGGTAGTGGCATCGGGTTGGGTAAGTGTAATCGCCTCGCCACCTGAACTGATTTTCCAGTTGGTGTGCAACGGCTGACCAACAATGGCGCGATCTTTATCGGAACAATACACCAAAACATACTCGCCCGGATTGATGATTACAGCCGGAAATACCCATTTGAAAGGTTGCAGCGGATTGTCGCTCAGGCCGTATCCGTCGAGATTTACTGCAGCCGGACCGTTGTTGTAAAGTTCTACCCAATCCTGATACTCGCCGTCTTCGTCGGTGTTGATGGAACTGTTGGACGACACTACTTCATTGACCACCAAGCCAGTAGCCGGAACTAGATTTGCGCTTCCCGGCGTCGGGATTTCCAAAACGGTAAAAGTTCCGGTTCCGTTGGGAATGCGCCCCCAAGACTGATTGGCCGGAAATGCTGCGGCCGGAGCCTGATCGGCGGTAGTGGCATCGGGTTGGGTAAGTGTAATCGCCTCGCCACCTGAACTGATTTTCCAGTTGGTGTGCAACGGCTGACCAACAATGGCGCGATCTTTATCGGAACAATACACCAAAACATACTCGCCCGGATTGATGGTCACAGCCGGGAATACCCATTTAAACGGCGCGACCGGATTGTCGCTCAAGCCGAATCCCTCAAGGTTGACTGCAGCCGGACCGTTGTTGTAAAGTTCCACCCAATCCTGATAGTCACCATCTTCGTCGGTGTTCAGGGTTGAATTTGATGAAACGACTTCGTTGACGACAATCTGCGAATGCGCCGCAAACGACATCAAAAAAGCAAGCAATACAAAGGCAAGAGTAGTTTTTTTCATGGAGTATATTTAATCAGAGTTGCAAATTAAACATTAGAGGGTGCCGTTTAACGGGAAACTCGGCAGACTGCCAGTTTTTTCGACGAAGCGCATGTTAGTCAGAAAATCTCCGCATAAAAAAAGAGAAAACAAATTGCTTCATTTTCCCTTTTTGTTTACGTCATAACAAAATTATTTTTTGATGACTTTTAGTGTTTGCGCGCGGCCTTCGCTTTTGATCTGCAACAGGTACATTCCCTGTGACAGTTCGGCCAGCGAAATGTTGCCCGATGCAGCTACCGAACCCTCTTTGACCATTTGGCCCTGAAGGGTGTAAACCGCAAAGTTGGCATCGGCCTCCAGCCCGGTTACGGTGATGATTTCACTGAACGGGTTAGGGAATGCCTGCAAACGGTTTTGCGCTACCGGTGCCACCGACAGTTCCTGAGTTCCGTGTACCGAGATGTTGTTAAACGTTACGCGCGCGCCGTTGCTGGCGGTCATATCGCTGCCGGTAAAACGCAGGCGGATTTTGAAGTCCGGGTTGTTGTTGGCCAGGGTTACCGGTGTAAAATCAAATTGCATCAACTGATAGTCGGCGGTAAGCGCAAAGGTTGACGATGCCAGTCCGGTTGTTTCCCATACCGGCGTTCCCGGCACCACGGAATAATCGACCACAATGCCTTGAGCGGCGCCTTCATCTTTTACCGCAGCGGCAAAAATAATGTCTTTGTAATCGTCGGTATTGATGTTGAAAATCATGGTGTTTTCCAATCCTTCATTCTGGAATGGTTGTGTAATCTGCAGTCCGCGCATGTTTCCGGCCGTATATGGCGCGCCTCCGTTGGCTTCCGGCAGATAGTTGACAGCCGTTGGTGAGTTGCGGCGTTCCATCGATCCTTTTCTCCACATCGGATGTGTGGCGTCAAACGGATAACCTGCAAGTGACGATTGGAATGACAGGCTGGCTTCAGGACCTTCATTAAACGTGGTGTTCAATGAGGTCAGCGGCGTATCATTCGGGATGGCCGTACCCATAAACCAGTTGTAGATAGGCTGGCTCGTGGCCACGTTTGACGGGATAAAGTGAGCCGTTACCGCAAAAGCCTCGGCTGATGAGATCGTGATGGTGTCCTCCGTGCTGTTTGAAGCTCCGCTCCAGTGGCTGAACTCATATCCGTCGTTGGCAACTGCGGTAAGCGTTACCGGAATGTTCGAGAAGTATACGCCGGTCCAAGGATATGGATTTCCTATAATTCCAGGCGTTCCGTCTTTTACGTCAATAGTATTGATGTGAACGAATCCGTGATCGGCATCAGAGACATCCAGCGTCACATCGATGTTGTTGTTGATGGCAAATTTCTCGCGGATGTGGTTGCGCTGAAACGCCGGACGCTCGTTGGCAAATTGGGTGTACAGGTTGTGGTACCATGGCAAGTCAAAAATGATGTTTTCCATGGTGTCCCAACGCGCCACGTGCTCTTCCATTTCCGGAGCCATCCGCGTGATAAATTCACCCAGTTTGCCAGTGACGCGCGATGACAGGAACGAGGTGTTCATCAAGTCGGCAAAGCGGCTGATAAAGTTGTTTTTAAAGTTATTGTTTTCCAGCATTCGGCGCAGGAAAAGCGTCGACCATTCAGGGTTTGGCCAGTCCGGACCGTTAAGAGCCGTCGCATTGGCCAGGCTGTTGTGGTTGATGTCGCCCGAGCCATAACTAAACGTGTCGTCCATGTCGTGAAACGCCCAGCGCCAGCGACCGTCGTGTCCGTAAGGCGCGTTTGGCTCGTAACCCTGGGTTTTTTTGCGCCAGAGCAGGATGTTGGTACCCGGCCAGTCAGTATTGTCAAAATAAATGTTGGCAATAAAGTAATCCATAAAGTTGTCCGGATCCAGCTTGGTGATGGCAAAGTTGTAATTGGCTTCGCCGGCCAGGGAGTTGTTTTCCATGTAATCTACCAGGTTCCAGTATTCTTCATCATCGCCTTCTTCAACAACGCCGTTATCTTCTATGACATCAACCTCGTCAATGCCGTAAACGCGCTCAAAGTAATTGTTGTCGTACTTTTTTTCGCGCAGGTCCAAAAGGCCGCGGTATTCACCGTTGATAAAGGCCACAACGGGCTGGTAGTCTTCATTTTCAGCACGGAGTTCGGCACAAAGCGTCTGAATGAGCGCATCGCGATAAAGTGTTCCGCCAAAATCGCCACCGCCGTTGCGCAACATCAAACGGTCAAAATTGGTATCGGTCAGCGTGTTGAAAAACTGGTACTGCAAAAATTCTCCACCCAATTCTGAACGGGCGTAAATGTTCATTGCCTTGCTTGGGAACTCGGCACTTCCGCCACCGCGGGTACGAATTCCAACGTCCTGGTTAACAACTGTCACCCCATCAACCATGTAGCTAAAGTTGGCTACTTTTTCATGGCTTGATCCGCGTCGGTAAAAGTTTCCAACAGCAAGATAATAAGGCTCCAGATCAGGATTTTCGGCCCGCCACGTATCGAAATCAATACCCGCTACCTGAATTCCGTCTTCATAATCAAAAAGACGGTCCTCGTTGGTGGTGATCGATACTACCGGAAGGGTGTAACGGCTGGTGCCCTCTGGTGTAATGTAATAATTTTGGGTTACAACCGGGCTGGCCAACGCACCATCTTTAAAAGCACGGGCGCGTACAACGGTTCCTTTAAAGATAGGTTCGGTTGGGATGTACGTCGGGTCATTGTCAAATGTCGTGGAGATGTTGGCAATGCGGTTTGGATCATTGGTGCGGTCAACAATGGTGATAGGACCGGTGTATGGCAATGTAAAATACGTCTGATTGAGCATCGGGCCGGCTGATTGTCCGGGCAATTCGGCATACTGATTCCGGTATTGGAACGTTGTACCGCCCAGGTTGGCCGGATCTGGTTCCGATCCGTCGAGCGTATAATAGATAACAGCGTCCGCCGACGTGGTTGAAATGGTCAGGTCAAATCCGTTGGTGTAAAATCCGCCCGGCTGTGAAAATGATGGCGCTTCAAGGATTTCTGAATATCCTGTCGCTGCATTTTGTTCGCCTGGCGTAACTTCCTGAAACATGACAAAGCTACCGGTCCCGTTGGGCAGTCGGCCCCAGGAAATGTTAGGGTTGAGCGAGGCCGGCGGTGCAGCGTCAACGGTGGTTCCGTCAGCGTGCGTAAGCGTAATGGTCTCGCCTCCCGCGCTGATTTTCCAGTTGGTGTGCAATGGCTGTCCGGCCACGGTGCGGTTCTTATCGGAACAGTAAATCAAAAGGTATTCGCCCGGTTCCATTGAAACGTTTGGAAATACCCATTTAAACGGCACTGCTGGATTGTCAGACAAGCCATAGCCGTTGAGGTTGACGGCGGCCGGACCGTTGTTGTAAAGTTCTACCCAATCCTGATAATCGCCGTCTTCATCAGTATTGATATCGGTGTTGGAGGCCAGAACTTCATTGACAACCACCTGGCCGTTTACCTGGCCAAAAGTGAAGGCAAAAAACAGTCCCAGCAGGATAGTAATTTTTTTCATAAATGATTAAAAGGTTGATTTAAAGGCCCGAAGGTAAAAAATCTGATTTTTGGCTCTGTGTTAAAATAGTTTTTCTCGATGTAACTAAAAAAAACACCGCCAAACGGCACCCTTATTTGATCTGTCCGATTGATTTTTTGCGCTGGCCCGACGCAGTTAAAATTTAAAGTTTATTTTTACGCCTCACAATGTAAGTATGGATATTTCAGAATTCTCTCGTCTGGAAGACAAGGGACGGTACTCGCGGCACCCGTGGGAAGAATCGCGCAAAAACGTATTGCTCAGGCTTTTGGGAAAAAGCGGTCTTGAGTTTCCCGTCAAGCGGATTGTAGACATAGGCAGCGGTGACGCCTACGTGATCCACGCGCTTCAGGACAAGGGAATCGCTCAGGAATATTTTGCCATCGATACGGCCTACACGCCGCAAGTCATAGCTCAGCTTAAAGAAAACAATCCGGAGAGTAAGGTGGTTTACGTTCAGGATCTTGAAACCTATCTCCGCGATTACAATACTGCCGACCCTGTTTTGTACCTGTGTATGGACGTGTTGGAACACCTGCCAAACGAGTCGCTGATCCTGGATCATTTAAAGACTGGAAACAATCATTACTTTTTTGCGGTGCCGGCTTTTCAGAGTGTTTTTTCACAACATGACGTTCTCCTTGGCCATTACCGCCGGTACACGCGCAAACAACTCAAGGAGCTTTTGGAGAAAAACGGCTTCAAAGTGTCGCGAAGCGGATATTATTTTACATCATTGCTGGTTTTTAGATGGATTGAAAAGCTGTTGGGACGGGATAAAAAAGCCTCGATTGACAATTGGAAAGGCAGTGACGCCAAGACGGATTTCATCAATGCGGTTTTGTTGGGCGACTTTTCGGCCGGAAATGCGTTTCAATCAATCGGGATCAGGATTCCCGGACTATCCTGTTATTGCCAATGCACAAAGTAGCGGTCATCATTCCGTGTTACAATGAGGAACTGCGATTAAAAACCAGTGACCTTGAGGCTTTGTTGCAGGTAACCGACGCCGAATTGTATCTGGCCAACGACGGAAGCCGCGACAATACCTTGGCGGTACTCAATGCGTTTGCCCAAAAACACCCGGGCCGATGTACCGTTCTTGATTTTCAGCCCAATTCCGGCAAGGCCAACACGATTTACCTGGCCGTAAACCGATTGTTGGATAAAGGCGAGTACGATTGGATTGGTTATTTTGATGCCGATTTTTCAACGCCCGTCAATCAGATCCAGGTTTTGCTTCAGGAGGCGCAATCGTCTGAAACGACTTTTGTCATCGGGTCGCGCGTGCAATTGCTCAACTCGGGCATCCGCCGAAAAACCCATCGGCACATTATAGGACGCGTCATTATTACGCTCATCAACCTGAAATTTAAATTAGGTATTTACGATACGCAGTGCGGCGCCAAGATTTTCCGCACCAATTTGCTCAAACAAGCATTTGACCGCCCGTTTATGACGTCCTGGCTTTTTGACGTGGAGATTTTTGTCCGGCTTCAAAAAAAGGGATTGCTTACCCACGGCCGCGAAATTCCCATTCGCAATTGGGTTGACGT
>CAZIBV010000091.1:0-8711 GCA_964537345.1 uncultured Flavobacterium sp.
TTCGCCCAAGGGCTCGGGTCAAATTTTCATCCCGATAGCTATCGGGACCAAATTTCCACATTTTCAAATTAACTCCCTGCACCCTGCACCCTGCACCTTGTGACTATTTCTTCTTCATCCCAAAAACCTCCTCGCTTGCTTTTCCTTGCTGGGTGCCGGAAATGGTGGCGACGATGGAGTCTTGGGTGATGCGACGATAGCGGATGACGCGCGGGTAATCGTGTTTTGGGTTTTCAAAGACCAACAGGCTGTCGGTTTGGCTGGTGAGGGCAAAAGCGACGGCCGATCCATCGTTTTGGTCAGGGACGGTGACGATATACTGCAAGATTCCGTCGACTTCCTTTAGGTCGACCTGCTCGCGGAAGAGTGTGTCCTTTCCTTTAAAAAAGAACGCCGAACCGCGGTAGACGCTGTCATTTGACTTTGTCCATGTTTCTTCGAGTACGCCTTGCTCGGAGGTATCTGCCCATTGGCCCAGCAGCCACGACGCTTTTTCAACTTCGTAGGATTTGTGTTCCTTTTTGGATTGACAGGACGCCACAATCAGCGCCAGAATAACAAGGTAACGCATGTTTTTTTTTGGTAAATATAGCCAAATCGTTAAATTCAGACAGGAAACTGAAAAAGCGGTTCGATATTGATGTAAATTTGCACCAAAACACAGTTATGGCACGACAGAGCATTTCCCTTACCCAGCCCAATGATGAATGGTTAAAATTGCAGGTGGATTCGCAGGAGTATTCAAGCAAAAGCGAAGTAGTGAATGATTTGATCAGGCAAGCGCGAAACCAGCAGGTTCATATTGACTGGCTCCAAGCCAAATTGGAACGGGCTGAAAAAAGTGGGTTTACAACGAGTGATAAAGAGGACATTCGCCGGGAAGCAAAAGCATTGCTGAATGGCTGAATTCAGGTTAAGCAATGAGGCCAAAGATGACCTGATCCGGATTTATCGATACGGAGTCAGGAAGTTTGGCGTTGCTCAGGCCGATAAGTATTTTGATACGTTTTTTGAGTCCTTTGAACTGATTGCAAAAAACCCGCTGTCGTTTGAGCGCGTCGACCATCTCAAAAAGGGCTACAGACGATGCGTTTGCGGTGCAGATACCATCTACTTTAGAATAAATGGAAAGGTGGCCGAAATCATGGCTATTGTCGGGCGTCAGGATCTGGATGCCATCCTTTAGAAACCTGGCTGGGCCGATGCGATTTTCAAAGCGTTAAAGCCGGTTGTCGAGGTGACATTTTTTCGTAATTTTGCGCTCCAATTACAAGCAGTATGATCGATAGATTGCAATATGTAAAACAGCGTTTTGACGAAGTTTCTGACCTGATTATCCAACCTGATGTCATTGCCGACCAAAAACGGTGGGTGGCGCTCAACAAGGAATACAAGGATTTGAAGGCGATGGTTGAAAAGCGCGATGAATACGTAAACCTTACCGGAAACATTGCCGAGGCCAAGGAAATCATTGCCGACGGAAGCGATGCTGAAATGGTGGAAATGGCCAAAATGCAGCTTGAAGAGGCCAGCGCCCGTCTCCCGCAACTGGAAGAGGAAATCAAGTTCATGCTGATCCCAAAAGATCCGGAAGACGCCAAGAACGTCATGGTCGAGATCCGCGCCGGAACCGGTGGCGACGAGGCCTCGATTTTTGCCGGCGATTTGTATCGGATGTACACCAAATACTGCGAGAGCCGCGGCTGGAAAACGTCGGTGGTTGACCTTAATGAAGGGACGGCCGGCGGATACAAGGAGATTATCTTTGAAGTGACCGGCGAGGACGTTTACGGCACGCTCAAGTTTGAAGCCGGCGTTCACCGCGTTCAGCGTGTTCCGCAAACTGAGACGCAGGGACGCGTACACACCTCGGCGGCTACCGTCATGGTGTTGCCGGAGGCTGAAGAATTTGACGTCCACATCGATATGAACGATGTCCGAATCGACTTGTTCTGTTCATCAGGACCCGGCGGGCAATCGGTCAACACTACCAAATCGGCGGTGCGCATGACCCACATTCCAACCGGACTTGTCGCGCAGTGTCAGGACGAGAAATCCCAGCACAAAAACAAGGATAAAGCCCTTGCAGTCCTCAGATCGCGTCTGTATGAAATGGAACTTGCCAAAAAGCAGGAGGAAGACGCCGCCAAGCGTTCATCGCAGGTTTCCAGCGGCGACCGTTCGGCCAAAATCCGGACGTACAACTACCCGCAGGGCCGCGTGACCGACCACCGCATCAACATGAACATTTACGACCTTCCCAACTTTATGAACGGCGACATCCAGAAAATGATCGACGAGATCCAGTTGGTGAATAATACCGAGAAGCTCAAGGAAGCGAGTGAGGTGATTTAATGGCAAAGCCGACGGGAAGGAGCGATGCGGATTAAAAATTTGAAAATGATCCTCTTAGGAATGAATGGGTTAGAATCACCAGATTAAGATAGTGAAGACAGGGCGGGAGTTCTGTCTTTTTTTTGTCGCGGGAGCAAGGCGGCTCACCCCGGCGTCTTTAATCCCGAATTCTAAAATCCGAAAATTCAACGCCTGTATTGCGCGGAGCCATCGACTGGCAACCATCAAAAAAAAACGCAGGTCTCTCAACCTGCGCTTTTCGTTCTTAGGGAAGTATCTTAGCCTTCCAGGGTGTCTTTGCGGGCCTGAACCGCAGCGATGAATTCGTCAACTTCTTCGAGTTGTTGGATCACCAATCCCAAATCCATTTCTTTTTCGAGCAAGGCCACGGTACCGTAAGCTTCGCGTCGATTTTCGAGCAGGAACTTTTTGTATTCCAGCCTGACCTTTTTTTCAATCGCATCTTCCTTTGTAGGCCCTTCAGGCAAAGCCGGAATGATGGTCTCGAGCGCGGCCAGTTCAGCAAGCACGCCTTGCAGTGCGACATCCAGCTCCTGTGCGTTCTCGGCATAGCGAACTGTTAAACGTTCTTCCGAAAGCTTTTTGAAGTTCAAATCAGCTTTCTCTCTTGCGGCCCAGTTTAAAAGGGCTTCGCAGTCCGCAACCTGTGTCAGGTTCAAAACAGAATAATTCATGATAAAAAAATTTAATTGGTTACTGTTTTGCCGATTTTCGAATTTTGTGCCTTAACTTTTGACAATCCGTCATTTTAAATGTTAATTAACTAATTATGTGAGAGTTGGATTACGGACCGATCACAGTGTAAGAAGATTGTTAACAGAATTTTATTAGGGGTTGTCAATGACGAATGCTGAACGACCCGTGAATGGAAGTCAAAAGTAGAATACGTTTAGTTTGCGGAGAATCGCGGGAAAGGGTGGGTGGCTATCGTCCGTATAGCTTTTGTGGGGGAATTTGGTACATTGTTGAAGTTCGGAGAAGGTTTCAAGCGGATAGATCGCTCGCGCTTCATCTATTAAGTTCATTCTTTTTCTCCGTCAGAAATTTGCATTCTACTTCAAGAAGTTCCATTTTGATTTGCATTTGAATATGGTTGCAGTCGGTTTTGGTGTCTTGTGCTTTTGCGAGCCGTTTAGGGGATAGTTTAGGACCAAGGCTAGAGAATTCAAACAATGACGATAATGATGTAAATCTTTGCGCTTGGTCTAATTTGCGATCCATTGCCGCCATTTTTCGATAAAGCAATTTCCGCTTGAATTCATTCTCCAGCAGCATCCGATCGATTATGCTAACTACAACGGTTGAAACGTCGACATCCATGGCTTTTTTTTCGAGAGGTACCGCCTGTACGTGCTCGAGCATTAAACCTAATTGTGAAAGCGCTTTTGCAGGCAGCGAGCGGCGGCCCAATTCAAACAAAGAGATGAGCGAGCGGCTTACGCCTAAAATTTCAGCCAATTGGCTTTGCGTGAGTCCGAGTTGCGACGAGATAGGAGTTGACGTTTTCATAGTGAATAGGTTGTAGCAATTTTTGTGTTTCAAAATTCGTGCTACGTTTTTTGTAGCAGGATTTTTAGTTGGGAAAAGGTGCTACATCGCTCTCGCAATAAGTATTGGTAAATCAGTTGGGAAATTTCGGCTTCGGGGTGGATTCAAGGGGTTATTTGGTTATTTTTAGCGGGGATAAGTTGCCGGCAGGCTTCCCGCGCACGAGAAAAGGAAACGATTGCGTCTCAAAATGGTTTACTCTTTCATGTTTACCGGGTAGACAACGTAATAATGAAACAACAAACGGACAGTTCGTAAGTTGGTGGTCATTGGTGGGGTTTAAAAACCAAATGATCTTTTTTGGCTACGCGCAAAATCAAATAAACAGAATGAATAAATTGGCCCTATGATATTAGATAACGAGAACGAAAACTTAAAAGTCCACGAGTGGATTTCAAAATATACACACTCTGGAAAACTTTCGATTGTAACTGGATATTTTACGGTAGGTGCATTGGCTTACTTATCAAATGAGACAAAGGAAAAAATTGATGAATACAAGTTCATACTTGGGGACATAGTTAATTTTGACACCGATATAGACAGGGCGCTTAACCTTCTTAATGAAGAAATCAACATTGATGCCTCGTTGAAATTAAGTAAAGTTGCACAGGAGGCTGTTTCTTTTCTCGAACTAGACAAAGTTAAAGCTAAGACACTTGAACCTAATTTTTGCCACGCAAAAGCATATCTGTACAAACACAAAGACAAAGACCCACAAAAGGACTATTACATTTCGGGCAGTTCTAATTTGACAGAGGCAGGAGTTGGTTTAAAGACGACAAACAATGTTGAATTAAACATTGGCAGTTTTGGGTCAGACCCGCAATACAATGAGTTAATAAAATGGTTCGACAGCTTATGGTCTAGACCACAAGCCCACGACTATAAAACCGTTGTGGACGGAAACGGTGGCGTAAATCGAATTCCTTTCAAAAAATACCTAATTGACGAAATAAAAAAAATTTTCACGGAGTATTCGCCAAAACAACTTTATTTCAAAGTGCTTTTTGAATTGTTTGGTGACGAACTACTACTTGAAAAAGATAACCCTGAGTTTAACCGACAAATTGGACGGCTTGAAAATACTGTAGTTTATAATTCACTTTATGAATTTCAGCAGAAAGGCGTATTGAGTTTGATTAAAATGCTTCAAAAACACAATGGAGCAATTTTAGCCGATGCAGTAGGTTTGGGAAAAACCTGGACTGCTTTGGCTGTAATGAAATTCTATCAGTTGCAGGGCCGTGAAGTAATTTTAATTTGCCCAAAGAAACTACAATACAATTGGAGAATTTACCAGAAAAATCAAAACTCAAAATTTGAAAAAGACCAGTTTGAATATTTCCTAAGGTTTCATACTGACTTGACAGATGACCTGATGGAGAAATACCACGACAGAGCGGACAAAATGTTTATCAATGAAAAGCCAAAACTCTTTGTAATTGATGAAAGCCACAACCTTCGTAACGACAAATCCAAACGTTACAAATTTTTGGTTGACCAAATACTTTCACAAAATGAAGATGTGAAAGTACTAATGCTTTCAGCAACGCCAATCAACAATTCGCTGATGGACATTCGGAATCAATTCAAATTAATTGTTGGCGGAAATGCAAAAGGATTTGAAGAATCATTGGACATCAAAAATATTGATTACACTTTCAGGGCTGCACAAAAGGCATTCAATGAATGGACACAGGAACCCGAACCAAAAATTGGCGAGTTCATTAAAAAATTGCCACCTAACTTTTTCAAACTGACAGATTCTTTAACTGTTGCCCGAACTCGTAAAATGATTGAAGGACACCAAGACGGCTTGGAGTTCCCAAAAAAATCCAAGCCCGAAAACATTTTTGTTACGCCCAAACAAATTGGAAATTTTGAAAGCTTTGAAGAACTCTTTGATCATTTTCCGCCAATGCTTTCGGGATATCAACCTTCATTTTACGTTAACGATTTTGAAGACGCCAACATTTTGCACGATGAAAAGCAGCGAGACCATTTCTTGGTGAAGATGATGTATATTTTATTGGTGAAACGCCTGGAATCCTCTTGGTTCTCGTTTCAATCAACCGTTGAGAAAATTTTAGCTCATCATCAAAATGCACTCGACAGAATCAAACAATTTCAGGAAACCAAAAAGGAAACAGGTTGGAATGAAGCCCAATCTTCCTTATTTGATGATGATGATATATTGGCTCAAATAGAGGATTTTACCTTAGGTAAAAAGCGTAAAACCCGATTGGTTGACATTGACCGTTCGGGCAATATTGAAAACTATAAAAGAGATCTAAAAGCAGATATTGAAGCATTGCAATTATTACAATCGAACTTAATTCAGTTTGAACGGAAAATTGCTAAGGAAATTAAGAAGCCAAGAAACCACAACAGCGAAGACGATAAGCTGGAAACACTGATAAACCGAATTGTTAAGAAAAGACAGTCAGGTGATAATAATGGTAATCCAAAAGTTTTAATCTTTACCGTTTACAAAGATACCGCTCTTTATCTCTTTGACCAACTGAAATCAAGAGGTTTTGACAAAGTGGCTGCAGTAAGTGGAGATACGTCTGTAGTCTGGGATGAAGAAGGAGAAACTAAGCGATACGAGCCAATTTTAGAACGCTTTGCTCCTTTCACTAAATTATTCAGAGAAAAGGAATGGCAATTTGAACCCACAAGTAAAGACCTTTCCTTAATCCATCAGTTTGACGAGTGGCAACATTGGATTGCAGAGAACGACAGACGGACGTATGAAAAACTGCAAAACCCGATTGATATTTTGATTGCTACGGATGCATTAAGCGAAGGACAAAACTTGCAAGATTGTGATTTAGTCATCAATTACGACATTCACTGGAATCCTGTTCGGGTAATTCAGCGAATGGGTCGTATTGACCGTTTGGGTTCTCCCAACTCAAAAATATTTGGCATTAATTTCTGGCCATCAAACAACATCAACTCATATTTGAATTTGCAAGGCAGAATAGAACAGCGAATGGCTGCAATGAAATTGGCAGGTTCGGAAGTGCATTTAGATTTTTCCGATACATTTAAAGAAATGGCAGAAGATGAAAATCTGGAGCAAAAGCAAAAAGCAAGGATGTTGGAGCAAATGCAGTCGTCTTGGGACGAAATTGAAACTGAAAGATCATTGGGCTTTGATGACTTCTCTTTGGAAACGTTCCGTCAGGAACTTTTAGAAGAATTAAGCAAGAACGAACAGTTTTATAAATCGCTTCCTAATGGAATTTATACTGGTTTTAAAGCTATACAGGAAGTTTGCCCACAAGAAGGAATGATTGCTTTATTGGGTTATCCAAGCAAACCTACCAAATCAACAAATTTTGAATACAAAGGTTACGAACTCATTTACATTGACCATTCGGGCAAGTCGGTTTTCATAAACCAAAAAGAAGTATTGGACGCATTGGCAAAACACAAAGAAGAAATCCGCTTTGTGCCAAAAGCCATTGACCAAGGCGAAACAAAATCCATTGAACATCTATCTTCTGCATTGAGCACTTGGTTAAAAAGTCAGGCAACCGAAGAAGAAGTGCAGGAAGATGGCTCCGTAAAACAAAAAATGGGAAAAGCTTCATTGGATATATTGAATAAACTGAAAACCGGAAGCAAGACCACGATTCAAAAATTAAAAGACGAAGGTTCTGCTTCGCAGAAATTCAACAAAGACAATTTCGACTTAATTACCTGGTTTATCATTAGTTGATATGGAAATTCAAAATAATAGTATTTACCAATCTATACGGGAAATTATTACCCTTTCCCGTCAGCGGATTTACCGTATGGCAAACTCAGCTTTGCTGGAAACCTATTGGCAAATTGGCAAAATCATAGTAGAAGATGAACAAAAGGGGAAAAGCAAAGCAGAATACGGAAAAGCAACCCTGAAAAATTTGGCCGCTCAACTTACGCAGGAATTCGGAAAGGGTTTTGATGACAGCAACCTCCGGAACATGAGAGCTTTTTATAAGGCATTTCCAATTCGTGACACATTGCGTCACGAATTGAGTTGGTCGCATTATCGCCAACTGTGCAGATTGGATTCAGAACAAAAACGAAATTACTACCTTACTGAATCTGTTGCAGCAAACTGGAACAGCCGTGAACTGCAACGACAAATCAACAGTATGGCATTTGAAAGAGTAGTGAAACATTTACCCAAAAAAGAACAACCAACCATACAAAACCTGATAAAAGACCCGTATATTTTTGAGTTCCTGGGCTTACCTACAGATACCAAAAACACCGAATTTGCCATAGAAACGGCTATCATCGATCACCTGCAGCAATTTTTGCTCGAATTCGGTAAAGGTTTTGCTTTCGTAGCACGCCAACAACATATTGTTACCGATACGTCTGATTTTTTTATTGACCTGGTTTTTTACAATTACCTGCTTAAATGTTTTGTAATTATTGACCTTAAAACGGGCAACCTTGCTCACCAGGATATTGGGCAAATTGACATGTATGTAAGGATGTACGATGACCTGAAACGAAGCACCGATGACAACCCTACTATTGGCATTTTGCTATGCTCCGAAAAAGATGAAACCATTGTGAAATACTCGGTGCTCAACGACCAAAACAATCTTTTTGCCAGCAAATACCTGCTCTATCTGCCCAAAGAAGAAGAACTGAAACAACTCATAGAACAAGACCGATTAAATTTTGAACTCGATAACCATGAATAGCATCAAACTCTTTAATACCGCACCATTTATTGATGCTTTAAAAGCATTTTTTGAAGAACTGAAAGTGCC